>DUCD01000385.1:5803-14772 GCA_012959985.1 Verrucomicrobiales bacterium
GGTGCGCCCGACGCGGCTTCGGAGACCGAACTCCATCGCTGCTTCGAAACCCAACCGTTGGCGAAGAATCGCCAATCCGGATTCGGTAGGGGAGTCGCTCCACACGGAGCGGACTTCCCGGTCGCCAATCGCGAAGAAGCGATAGGCCGAGAATCAGGGCCAATAATCCGCCAGCGAGATTCCCACCGCGCGGAAAATGATAGGGACCGGCGTGTTGAAACCGGACCAGGAAGACCGAGACGCCGACCAACATCAAGATCGATCCGAAGATTCTTCAGTACGATGGCCGGATCAGTTGCGCCATTTTGATGATCCCATCCCCAATCGATCACCAGATCAGCTGTCAATTTCGGCAGACCACGCACCTCGGCATCGACCTCAAGGATGATCTCCAGATTCAGATCAGCGTCCACGCCGAAGTTCACGGCGAAACTATCTTGCAAAGGACGGGAGAAAATTTGGTTCGCAGTGAGGCGCCCTCGTTCATTGCCCGAAAAATCAATACTCAATCCACCGAAGAGACCACTGGGGTCGAACAAAGGGGTTTCAGGCCGACGATCTGTATCCTGAACCGTTGCCTTGAAGAAAAGCAATTGCCCAACTCCGACAAACGGTGTGAGCAGATTAGGATCTTTCGGTTCACCATCTAGGAACACTGCCACATTGAGCTCAAGCTCTGGATCCGCCCCATCCGCATTCGTAGCCAGGTAAACCCCGTCCATCGCGCTCAGTCCGAATCCGAAGTCAAACCCCCAGTCCAATTGAATCTCGAAGCCGTCGTCAACCCGGAAGTCGAACCCTGGCAAATCGATATCCAAGGGAATATCAATACCAGTTCCCACTATAAGTTCGCCCAACGGGACATCGAACTCTACGGCGTCCGCTCCTCCCGGAATCCCTTCGCCCACTTCAAATGCAGCAACCCATTCACCCTCCGCGTCGTACCAGTTAATTCCTATGTCGGCCTCAGTAATCAGACCGTCAAAATTCCCATCCTGAAGAATATCCAACTTCGACGGTCCCACGATGCCAAAGAGAGATTCGCGGATAACCTCAATCGCTTTGCCATTGCCACTCAATTTGTCGCGCAAGTCCTGCAGGAAACCTTGGCGGAAATCTCGAATAACCGTCGCAGCGCCCACCAGTTTCTCTCCAACCAACGGAATATCCTGTGCCAAACTGGTTTCGAAAATGTCTTGGATCGCGCCAAGCGTTGCGTCCACTCCATCAATAATGATGCCAGGATTATTAAGAATTCCAGCCGGTGAAAACGATCCACCAAATTCTTTGAACGCACCGACAATGTCCGGGTAGGTGAAAACAACAGGACTCTCAGCGCCCTTGTTCTCGAATAACTTGACCAACCCTTGATCCCCGTAGACCGGATTGCTTGAAATTGAAAGCGGTTCATCCAACGGAAAATCAATGCCCAGGATCTCAAGGCGCAGTGGAAGGTTGATGTCAAATTGTCCGGTCAGCCCGACTTGAAGATTCTCCTGAAGGTCTTCAGAACCTACATAGAAAACCCCATCATCAATTTCGTCAGGTGCAGATCCACTCTTTTGATCAATCGAGAGGGTAAACACGGCGAATCCATCTGTTTCTGGATCGCCATCGTCATCAATGACGGCATGCCCTTCCGAAACCCCAGCTTTGATTGGTCCGAGCTGGAAGCCAAGTTCAAGGTCTTGACCCACAACTCGAGCTCCCAGAGCCAGGTGAGTTCCCGTGTCCGTGACCTTGTCATGGTCGTATAGGAAGAATTTCGGAGGACTCCCCAAAGCGAGTGGCAGGAAATCAATTCCCACATCCAGCTCAATATCCACAAAGGCTTCCAGGAGAATATTGCCCCCGGCACCCAGACCCAAATTATCAGAAAGTTGATCAACCCCTTCCAACTCCGAAGAGCCGGAGTTTCCACTCATTTGTTTGAACGAACCAAGGTCCAGCGCAAAAGTGAATAGAGAAGAGAACAAGGCCTCGTAATTGATGTGGAGATTGAGCACCCCACCCACAACTTCGATCGAAAACTTCTGGTCGTGGTGATCGAGAGTATTGTCGTCGGTTATCCCTAGCGCATTCTCAATACGTTCTTCCACTTCCTGGATAACCCTCGCGGCGTCATTCAGTGCCTGCTCGATCTTCGCCAGGAAATCGTCGACAAACGTGAAAACTTCTGCCAGAGACCGGTTAATGACCGGCAGCGGATCATTGTAAAACGGACTATCTTCAAGGGTACCTTGCAAAAAGTTGAAACCCTCCCGAATTCCAAAGATGATATCTTCAAATCCCAAATCCTTGAAATCGAAGGCAGCACCCAGATCTGGAAGCACGACCACGACGTCTGATGGAGCAACAGTTCCGTCGTCAATCAGAGTCTGCAAGTCAAAAGGATTCTCGGGGTCGTGTAGAACGGTCACAAGATAGCTGAAATCAAGCATGTCTTGGATGATTATTCCGATTTCCGCATTTTCGGAGATCGGAAGATTAGCGCCGCTCCCGGAACTCAAGGACAAGCCTCTAATTTTTGCGGAAGCTTCGCCTTCGAATTCGACGGTCAACGCCCGGAACAGGTCTCCATTGACGAGATCGCGGAATCCGAAAAGTGTATCTCCTTCTGTTTCACCATCTGGATCCCTGTCTAATCTTAACCGAGCCGTCGCATCAATTTTCACACCAGAACCACTTCCCGGTCCACCCGCGGACAGCCCCATGAAACCCAAACGCGCTCCCACTTCCAAATCATCGACGGCAAAACCCAGGGTTCCTGATAATACCGAGTCCTCAATCCCGAAGAACAGCTTGCCGTCTCCTTCAGGGCCATCCATATCGATGACTAAGGTGAGATCGCCTGTCACGCTCGCATTAAGAGCTCCGGTGGCGTCGGTGAACAACTCAAAGGACTCTCCAAATTCCAGCCCCAAATCAATCGGTAATTCAACCGGATCCAAGGCCTTGGTGAAGCTCAATGGAATTCGCATCTCCTGCGATTCCAGATCGTAGAATACCTCCGTGACACCTGAATTGTTCGCAGCTGTAACAAACTCTTGCAGGGTGCGAATTTGCTCGATCTTCTCATGCACAACCCACCCACGATTGGTCGTGCTGAATTCAACATCGTCATTCAGATCCAACGTTTCCGAATCGATAACATTGCGAATTCTAAACGTGCCCACGCCATCGATTGTTACGAATTGATCAACAAACTCTTCAGTGAACCCAGCTTCAGTTGCAAAGAAATTGGAAGTTCCTTCGGAAATCTCGCCACCGGTTCCGGTCAACAAATCAACTCGAGGTCGGTTGAAATCGATCTTCTTGACGATATTCTCATTGAATGCACTCGCAAAATCTAATACCGAATCCACCGTCTTCTTAAGGAATGGAATCTCGATCGTCAGTGCTCCGGAATTGCGCACCTCATCGAGGTATGCCAGAAAGTCCGGAATCATCAGAATGACATCGGTCGCGCTGAGATCCTTAAAGTTGAAAATATTTTCAAAATTCTCGGTCGTGAAACTAAAGCCATCCCCGCCAAATATCTGACCTCCAAATTTGACCCGAGGCGTTCCGCCGGGTGACAAATTAACGCCGGCAATCGAAGCGAATACCGGCAAATCCAGATCAAGGAAGCTGGTTCCGGGAGTGAATCCGAAATCACCACCAACGAACGAAATCTCACCAGCAAACTGAAACTCTGCCGCTGCCCGTTCGCCATCCGGATCTCCAATACTGAGTGACAATGGCCCAAATTCTGCACCGAGAAGAACATCATCAACAGCCGCATTGATATCAAATCCCAGCTTGTTTAAATTGAAATTGAACCCACCGTTCAGCCAGTCAAAGGAGAGATCAAAATCCACCTCTGTTGCAATGTTGGCAAGGAGATCGACTTCTCCATCGATCTTTAAGCCGAAGTCGTTGAATTCCTTCCCGAATACGAAAGCTAAGTCGGTCGCAAAACTGGCAGCTCCATTGAAGGCAAGGTCAAATCCGCTTTCAGTCAAGTTAACCGTCAATCCCTCCCCACTCACATCACCCTTGGTGGTCGGTATCCAGTTAACCTTCAAATATTCAACCAGACCGGAAAGCGTCGGCCCAAAATCACCATAGACACCCAAAGGTATTTCATCATTTCGAGGCAAGGATTCACCCGGTCTTAAAGCGGGGTGAAGGTAATGTTGTATGTAGTCACCAATACCTAAGAAACTGCTGACTCCCAACATGTCATCGAGACTCGAACTGGTGCCAGGGATTGGCTCGGAGATACGACTATTGTAAATGATATTGCCGTCCTCATCGATGTCCGTTAGCAAACCCTCTCTCTTCTCAACCAACTCCGCACCGAGGTCATCCACAAGAGCGGCTAGGTAATCATTGAGAAGAACGTCGAAATCTGTGAGATCGAAACCCTGGACATCTGTACCATCTGCAAAGGCGACATGCACGGTATCGGCTCCAGTGTCGATCGTTTCATCCAACGCCTGACCGGTATGATTGACCTCAATTCGCACCGTCGTGGAGACACCAACGATATTTTCTATATTCAGAATTGCCTGGCCCTCAGCCTGAAGCGCATAGGCACCTGCCTCCTCGGAGTCCAATAGGACCAAACCGAGTTTCCCGTCAACAATGCTAAGCCCGGTTTCATCAACACCCAGGAATGCACCTACGTTTGATGCCCCGATAAGAATCTTGGAACTGCCATCAACACTCGATTGTTCGAAAGTGAAATCTCCGTCTACCGTTATGAATTCGAAGATATTCAGCGAAAGATCATTCGCTTCGACTCGTTGAATATCCGTTCCTTCCGCGAATACCAGATCAACGGTTTCACCTCCGAGCTCGAACACTTCATTGACTGGTGCCCCAGTGGTATTGACGCGGACTGCAGCTGAACCTGACACCTCCAACTTACCTTCAAAACCAAGCAGCGAGACATCTCCGGACGCATCAAGTGCCAAGGAAGAATTCCCCTCGTTATCTCCCAACAGGACCATTCCGAATTCAGCATCCGACACACGGACCCCTGTGCTTCCATCGGGGGTGCCCATAAAGATATTCACATCGGAAGCCGCGACTCGAAGCTTTGAGTCTTCACTGCCGATCGCTCGATCGAACGTGAAGTCTCCATTAACAACAACGAAACCAGCCAAATTCAAATCGACGTTTCCGGACGCTTGGAGGAACTCACCTTTGCTGGTGTCAATCACCACGGTAGAGGTAACGCCCGTTCCGGCGACAACTTCCAATGGTTTTGAGGTAAATCCAAATTCGAAATTCGTGGGAGCAAACGGATCATTTCGTACCACATCGCCTTCTAGGAACGATGCTCTCAAACGGAATGCTTCTGCGACGTCTTCGTTGGCGTAAACAGTTCCATCAAAGGACGTGTAACCGAGACTGTCTGCAAATACCAATCGTTGAAAGGATGTTAGACTGCTAAAAGCAGCATCAGGTTCTGGAGCAAGTTCGCCTGCCCAATCAAAGTCTGATCCAATCGAAAACTGTTGTTTATAATCGTCAGCCTCACTGTTGTAAAAAACAGGAGGAGCCATCCGTAAATAGTCATTGTTCCGGGCAAAACTTGCACTTCTAGTGTATTCAATTACTGCATCAACAAATGGAATCCCGCTCGGAGTTACCTTAATAAATACGTCTCCATCAACAAATTCATAACCCGATTTCCGAGCGACCACTATCTGTTGCTCGATGTGAAGATCCTCGAATGATGCGTCGTCACTGGGTGTAACCAAAGACGCCCAATCGATGTCATCGATGTCATAATCAGGCTCTACGCCTGGAATAAATGTGGTAACGAGCTCTAACCCTCCCGGAGCATCGGGATTAATATAAAGGCCATCACTGGTGAACTCCAAATAATCCAAGCCGCGTGCCACGACCCGTTGTTGATCTCCAGTAAATGTATCGAACCCAGCACCGAAAATAGGTCTTCCAGCAGCTCCCCAAGAAAAATCGTTAAAGGAGAAATCTTCACCTTGAACAAACCCGGTCACCAATTGTTTACCTCGAGGCGCATCCGGGTTGTAGTAGGCGACGCCTCCGTATTCCGTGTAGCCTAAGATGCTGATCTTTTGCTCGAGAGTGAGTGCCTCGAATCCAGGAAACGGGCTCGAATAATATAGAGGCATCACGCCGATGTTCTCAATCCGGCTACCCCGCTGTATTTCAACGGCTAAATCTGAGGCTGAGAGCTGAACGTTGTCTATCCCGATAAGAGCGACTTCACCGGCACTGGCCTGAAGGCTCAGCCAAGAATTGATGCCTAACGTGTTCTTGGACTTGGGATCAGTGATCGCTAAGGCGAAATCAACTTCACTTAGAGAGAGACCTAGAGCCCCAGCTTGAGAACTCGGACCGTTTACACCGGCAAAAGCGTTCAAATTCGAGCCGGCAACCGTCAGCATGTTTGCCTCGGTCCGAGTTCCGTCCGTAAGGAAAATTGTCCGGCTGGATTTTTCAAATCCCAGAGACCCGCTCACGAAGAAGAAGTCCGACACACCCAGTTCAATGTCTCCACTGGCTCGAATCAACTCTCCTCGCCTCCCATCAATATCGAGAGACATAACCGAACCCGTGCCGGTCACCACTTCCAAAGGACTGGATTCAAAGTCAACAACCAAGGTGTCCGGATCAACTCCACCCGGTTCGTTCGTAACCTGGTTTATTTCCACTGAAATGTTGTTGGCTGCGTCGATTATCCCAGGAATCCCGACCAGACCAACGGATCCAGCCGTGGCTTCAAGGCCAATCCATTTCAACCCATCAAAAGTCTGGTCAGGCTTGGCGGAAAGAAGGGCCAACCCGAACTCAACATCCCCCAACGACAATCCAATTGCATCCGGATTAGGAGTGTCGTTCTCATCAATATCGCCATCTCCATCACTATCCAGCAAGTGCGGACCTCGAATGCCAGCAAAGGCGTTCAAGCCCGTTCCTCCTACCGTTAGCGAATCCATTTGAACCGCTGTGCCGTCTCGCATTTGCACGGTCTCCACAGATTTTCGGAATCCGACCGAACCACTTAAGAAAATGAAATCAGCGACACCCAATTCGACGTGGCCAGTTGCCTGTATCAACTCCCCTTTATTGCCCGCCATGTCCAAAGTCAGGCTGGTATCGGCACCCGTGATGACTTCAAGAGGATCATTCAAGAAATCAACCACCAGCGTGTCCGGATCGTGATCATCCGTGACTCCATTCACTTTATTGATCAAAACCTCTACATTCGTGGCGGATGCCGTAATGAGAGGAATCCCTACCGCTTCTGCCGCCTCAGCCCGAGCCTCCAAGCCAAACCACTCCAATCCCTCAACCTCAGATTGACCGGCTTTCGGGAAGAGCATGGCGAGACCGAACTCGCCACCCGTGAGTGCAAGACCCTTAGCCTCTGGATTTGCCAAGTCGCTTGTGTCTATATTGCCGTCACCATTCGTGTCCGTGCGATACGGACCATTGATTCCCACAAATGCGTTCAGGCCCGTGCCCCCTACGGTCAGCAAATCATTCTCAACCACGGTTCCATCAGCCAACTGTGTTTGAATACTGGATTTCTCGACTGCGACCGAGCCGTTCATGAACAAGAAATCGGATACAGAAATCTCGAAGTCACCGGCCGCTCGTGTCAAGACGCCTCGACTACCCGGCAAGTCGATGATCAGACTCGTTCCAGTACCCGTCACGACTTCCAGCGGCAGGGCCTCAAAGTCAAGAACCTGAGTCGCCGGATCAACGCCTTCCGGAACACCGCTCACTTGATTGATCGCAACTGATAGATTAGTGGGTGAGAATTTTATCGGTGAAGGAATGCCGAACAATCCTGCCTCCTCGGCACTCGCTTCCAACGCGACCCACTTCAATCCTTCAATCGCTGAGTTGCCGGATTTCGGCGTGACGATCGCGAGGCCAAACTCAACACCGGTCATAGCGATCCCGATAGCGTCAGGGTTCAGTTCGTCATCCAGATCAACATCCCCATCTTCATCGGTATCCGTTCTGTGCGGACCGTTGATTCCAGAAAATGCGTTTAATCCTGTCCCACCAACGGTGAGCAATTCAGCGTCGAATGTGCCTCCTCCAACTTGATGGACAGTCGTCGTAGATTTCTCAATTCCAAGGGAACCACCAACGTGGAAGAAGTCCGCTATGCCAAAATCAATATCACCGGAAACTCGAGTTAACACGCCTTTAGTGCCGTCCATGTCCATCGAGAGGTTCGTGCCCGTGCCTGTGAGGATTTCAACCGGGCGTGCTGCAAAATCTACGACTTGAGTCGCCGGATCAATTCCATCAGCCACGCCGAAGACGCGATTAATTTCGACTGCAATATCCCGGAGACCAACGGTAACAGCAGGTATTCCCACAAATTCCAGAGAGCCGGCTGTTGCCTCAAGTCCAAGCCACTTCAATCCCCCAACATCTGTCTGCCCGGCTTTCGGCGAGAAGAGTCCTAAACCAAATTCAACATCCCCCATCGACAATCCAACACTCCCGGCATTCGGCGTGTCGTCTCCGTAGATATCGCCGTCTCCGTCGCTATCCACGAAATACGGACCGTTAATGCCCACAAAGGCATTCAATCCGGTTCCCGCCAAGGTCAACATGTGGGTGTCGAACAGGGTTCCATCGATCAGCTTCACTTTTGCGCTCGATTTTTGTAATCCTAGCGATCCATTCAGATGGAAGAAATCGAACACCGAAAGATCGAGGTCGCCGGCCAGTTTAACCAACTTGCCTCCTTCACCGATTAAGTCCAACACCACATCGTCGGCCCCGGTTTCCACCGAAATAGGTGCTCCGGTATAGTCCACTACAGCATCCGTAGTGCCCGTGTTGACTTGCACGGAAACGTTACTGGCAGAGATTTCAACACCGACCACATCGAAATTCAGAGGCTGAGCTTCATCGACCAATGCCTTCACACTGATCCAACTCCGCGCGTCACCCAATTC
>DUCD01000386.1:0-10721 GCA_012959985.1 Verrucomicrobiales bacterium
GACCAAGGCGGATCGCAATCGGTGTTCCATTCGGACAACACCAGAAGCGCGTCGGATTCATTCAATCCGAAACCGTTGACAGCAACGCAAGCGACCTTGAACGTGTCGCGGTGACCGTCCGCACCAGATACGGTGGGTGGAATTTTTGAGATATATTTTCTTGCTTGTTCAGCGGGTGGTGTTACGTTTTTCATCAGCTTGATTATATTTTGCCCGTACGGCCTCATTCGCCTGCGGGCCTTTTTTTATTTGTCATTCCTTCATTATCGACTCTGAACGATGTTCTTTGCCGCCAACGCTTCCCGAACCGCAATCGGATCGAAAAACACCCGCCTGGATATTTTCACAAATGGAATCGTCCGGTTCTTTTGCTGTTGCCGAATCCAACGCAAGGAAGGTCGGCAATCATCGTTGAACAGTTCGTTCAAAAGCCCGTGAACATCCACCAGCTTTCCGCTTAGTTGTTTCGTGTTTACCTGCATCACACATAGGGTATACGGTCTACCTTATACCTTTGCAAGTGTTTCTTTCATCTTAATGCTTGCCGAAGGTAACTTTTAGAGGTAGGTATACCTTATGCCTAAACAGCCAAAGCTAGAACATCCATTGCGGATAATTAGGAAAACCGCAGGATTCACTAATCAAAAGCGATTCGGCGAATTGGTTGGGGTTTCCGGAGAAACAATCAAATCAGTTGAGACGGGCAGGTTGAAAATAAGCCAGGAACTCGCCAGCCGAATTATGATGGCGACTGGTGCTTGCCCGCTTGAGTTACGCAAATACAGCAGTACCGGAAAACCTACAGGCAAAGCTCAGACTCAATTCGGCGAACCTTACAGCAAGGAATTTTTCGAACATTGGAAAGCCGGAGTTTTCAAAGCAACTGAAGAGAACGCGGTTCAAGATGCACGCACGCTTTATGGTTGGCTTGAGGTTTTGTTTCTGGCGTCGGCTCGCCCTGGGACAGATAAACTCGCCACTTTGAAAATGGGTTTCATTCAATGGCTGGAAGAAGCAAAGGACACGTTTGGATTAAACTCCCAAGTCAAAGCCGTATTGAAGGACCGCCCGGTCAAAGCGTTGCCGTTGAGTCCGGCGATGAAGAGAATTTTAGACCAACAATACAAAACAGGCGAAAGAGCCAAACCGAAAAAGGCAAAAAAGATAACACATTACACTGCTGAATGGTCGCCAATATCAATGTCTGAAGTTCCAAATACAAAGGAATCAACCGGCGTCATCAAAGGCCGAAAAGACCTTTACCACGATTAAGCCTTCATCCTGATGATTTTATTCTGAACGGTATCGGGCGTGATGTTCCAGAACCGCTCGCATTGCTTCCGGGTTACAAGCCCCTTGTAATCCTTGTGAACCGTGTCGGGCGAGTTACCTGCCCAGTTTGCCACCTTCGATTCATCCTGAACCAACGCAAGCCGATGTGAAATACCGGTATGCCTCATTATATCAGGAACCCAATCATCCAACACACCCGCCGCGATTCTTACCGCTTTGAAGTTCCTGCGAAAGTTTCGGCCCTTGATGGGTGTTCGGCTCAAGGCGTGAGGAACCAGCCAGGCAAGAAGGTTGTCGGATATTTCGGTGATCCGCCGTTGACGCTTCTTCGCTACGATTGAAGAAATCCGGATTGTCTGTTCATCCAGATCAATATCCTTCCATGACAATTCTCCGATTTCATTCGGCCGACCCGCCGCAAAGATTCCGATGGCGAGATACGGAAGAAGAACCCCACTTTTGAATGATGACGCGGAAACAAGCAGGCTTTCAACCTGAGTGTTTGAGAAAATCTCCGCTTCCGCTTGATCCACCTTCGCGGCTTTGATGAATCGCATCGGGCTTTGAAGGCAATGCCGATTTTCTATCGCCCATGAAAAGAATCCACTCAAAGCCAGGCGACAGTTGTTCCGGGTGATCAATCCCCTGCCCGGTTGGTTGATAATTTCCTCGATATGATGTTGCTGGACTTCGTGAACCTTCTTTTTCGGATATGCCTTCGCTAGGAATCCAACGCGGCTTTTCAGATTCCGGATTGATTCGGATCTCAGGTTCTCCGATGTCTTGTCGGAAAGAAATTGCCGATATGCCTTGTCGATCCGTATCGGCTTAATTCCCTCCTGGGCGTTCTCAAGATAGAATCGGACGGCGGCAGAGAGTGATTTATCGCCCAGATCGGTGAATGCCTTTTCCGCCTCCAGTAGTTGCGGATCGGAAAGTCGTGTTGATTTCAGTCGCGTTGCCGGTTCAAGGTTTAGTAATTCAATCTCGAATTGCTGTTTGCCTGCAAGGGCTTCCTCCTTGGTCCTGAAATTCTTCCGAATCCGTTTGTCATCGATCATTCCAGAAACCCGGAACGCGATTCCTCCGCTTGGATTCGTAAATTGCCGAATTCTGAATGTTTCTCTCTGCATCTACCTGCATTATGGCAAATAATATGGCAACTTTGAAACACTGTTTTTTCATCCTTCACTATCAACAACTTACAGAAGTGACCTAAGGCTTTCTAATCCGCGGGTCGGGGGTTCGAGTCCCTCCAGGCGTACCATTAGCATTACAATATCCCTCTTGGTCGTTTTTTCTGTTAGGAAACCGGTGCCTTAAACCAGTGATAAAGCATAAAATAGATCAGAACTCCTGTCACCGAAACGTACATCCATATAGGCCAGACCCATCGAGCGAATTTACGGTGTTTCTCGAAGTTACTGCGAAGTGCATGAAATACGGCAAACAGGATAAATGGCAGGATTCCGGTCGCCAGGATCGTGTGCGGAATTAGAATGGAAAAATATAGTATGCGACTCCATCCTTGCCCGCTAAATGGCGTCGAACCGGCAAGGTAATGATAACTGAGATAGCCTGCCAGAAAAACGGCTGAGCTCGTCAACGCTCCCAACATGCAACGCTTGTGCCATGTTGCATTCTTTTTCTTGATGCATATTAAACCGGCACTGAGGAGCAAGGCACTGAGTGCATTCAGAGACGCATTCACCTTGGGAAGATCATGAACATCCATATTGAAAGTAAAGGAGGTTTTAAGTTAAAGACTGGTTCTTATACTTTGAATGGCCTCGATGATTTCCGTCTCGGTTTCTTCTAACCTTCCGTCGAAATAACCACGGATACTACCGGCGGGATCAATGAGAACAAACCGCGTGCTGTGAATAAACAGATCCTGATAGGAATCGTTGGATTCAGGATCATTTTCGTCAACCGCCAACTTAAGCCCTTTCATGGCAAACCGATAGATCATTTCCTTTTCTCCTGTGAGAAAATGCCACGTTTCGGTCTGGGCCTCAAACTTCTCGGCATACTTACTAAGAATTTCCTGAGTGTCATAATTCGGATCAGCGGTAAGTGAAAGGAATTGAACATCATCCACATCGGAAACCGCCTCTTGTAGATGCTTCATTCGTTGAGTCATCATCGCACAGGGTCCGGAGCATCGGGTGAAAATGATGTCGGCGACACAGAATTTTCCGATAAAATTTTCATTGGAAACGGATGCTCCATGAGAATTCAGGAAACTGAACTCCGGCAAAACAAGAACCCCTGGTGGAAATAAACCCGATTGATCTGATGGGGAATCGATCGCAACTTCGGGCGGCTGATTTTGTTGCTTAGAAACCAGTAGGGTTACAATTAGACCGAACAGCGTTACGCCCATGAACCCTGCCAGCAGCAATTGGGGGCGATGATTATTCTTCTGCATTGTTATGATATCACCGTGCGTTTTCGGACAACCCACAAACCGAGTATAAATATCAGGACAGAAAAGAGAAAAGTAAATCCAAGATCCATTGTGGAATTGAAAAAACCAACACTACCTGACTCTAAAACCCGTCTCAATGCGCGTAGACCATAGGTCAACGGATTCGCCATCATAACGAACTGCAACCAGGCCGGGGCACCGGATACAGGAAAAAAGGATCCCGAAAGAAGCCACATCGGCATTAGAAAAAGATTCATAATGGCATGAAATCCTTGAGTGGAATCCATTTGCCACGCCATGACAAAACCTAGCCCGGTCAAACCGAAACCGAGCAGAAACAGCACCACTAGGAGAGGTATGAAAGAAGTGAGAGTTATTGTAAATCCGGCCAAGGGTGCAAAAACCAGAAAAACTAAGGCCTGAACAAGGGCAATACTGCTTCCACCCAGTATCTTCCCAAATACAATACTCTCTCGCGGCGCTGGAGAAGACAATACCGATTGAAGGAATCCTTCCCGTCGATCCTCAATCACTGAAATGGTGGCGAAAATTGCGGTGAAAAGGATGATCATAACCATGATCCCCGGATACATGTAACTCAGAGCGCTGGTGGTTTCGTCACCCGGCGGCCTGAAAGACTTCCCCATACCCGAACCGATCAGCACCCAAAAAACAAGAGGAGTAGCCAACGCACCGATAATCCGGTTTTTTTGACGAAAAAAACGAACCATTTCGCGTTGCCAAAGTGTAAAGGTAGGTAAGAGGAAATTCATGAGACAGAACCAAAATTATGTCCAGTGAGTTTCAGGAATACATCACCGAGAGTCGGTTTACTTAAGCGAATAGTGCTCAGTTGGTCTGAAAAGGATTCATGGATTTTTTGCATAAGAAGAACACCTTCTCGGGTCTCAATTCTCAGCTCATTCCCGTCTTGAAAAAGACCTAATTGGAATTTATTTTGAAGATTCTCGGCCAATCGTAAGGGCTCTGAAGTTTCTATGGTCAAGACCTCTCCTCCAACCTGGTTTTTCAATCTTTCAGGACTATCCAGCGCTACCCGTTTTCCTCGATCAAGAATCGCGAGTATATCACAGTTTTCCATTTCCTCCAGAATGTGCGAAGTAACCAGAATCGTCGTTTCTTCAGAACGATTCAAATCGGCTAATAATTTCCATAGTTGCAACCGGACGGCTGGATCCAAACCGGTGCTGGGCTCATCAAGCAAAAGTATCTCGGGGCGATGCAACAGTCCTTTGGCGATTTCAACCCTTCGTTTCAACCCTCCGGATAGATTTTCAACCAGATCTCCTAATCGTTCTTCGATTTGAAATTGTTGGATCAACTCAGCAATTCGCGACTTCAATTTCTCACCACGAAATCCATAGAGATGCCCCTGATGAATCAAATTCTCCCTGACCGTCAATTTCCCGTCCAGACTCGGAGATTGAAAAACCACGCCAATCCGTTTTCTAACTTCATTGGGCGTCTCGTTCAGGCTGTAACCGTCAACAGTTATTTTTCCTTTCTGGATCGGCAGGAGTGTTGCCATGATACGAAACAAGGTCGTTTTTCCGCTTCCATTGGGTCCGAGAAACCCAAAAATCTCACCTTTACCGATCGATAAGTTGAAGTCATCGAGTGCCGTATGGTCTCCATAACGGTACCCCAAGCATTTGATGTTAATGAAATCTTCAGAACTCACGGGTATTTTGGAACACTGACTATCAGAAGGCTGAAATTAAAGAACCCCCTTGGCGGTGACACTCAAGGGGGGCGTGAAATCCTGTTGTGGTCTCAGGCGTGATTACTCAAAACCACCCATATCGGACTCACCGGAGATGGCGTCAGCAGATTCTTGCTCTACCCACTGATCGTATTCTTCCTGAGTCACCACTTCAAAATAGCCCTTCATCCGATAATGCGCATTGCCACACAATTGTTCGCACTGAACTTGATATCGACCTATTCGATTCGGTTCAAACCAAAGGGGAATAACCATCCCGGGAATACAATCCTGGGCCACACGCATTGGTTTGATACCGAAACTGTGAATGACATCCAGGGAAGATAAATCGATCCTTACCACCCGATTGATAGGGACCTTGATATTCATGTCGGATTGAAAATTGTCCAGTGTATCGGGATCGTCAGGATCGTAGCCGTATTTATTACCGGAACCTATATTAGATATATCCTGTTTTCCAAATTTTCCGTCCGGTCCAGGATAAACCACTCCCCAGGAAAATTGCTCACCAATAACCCGGATGAATATAGCATCCTCCCCATCCTTCGGAGCATCATCGATATAACTCGCCCACAATGGCACAGCAAAACCGACCAAAAGCACGATCTCAATGACAGCAACCGCGACTTCCAGATAACTGGAAAAATGGCTCTTCACACCATGGTAATCCGCCTGTGGGTTTCTCCCGGATCTGAAACGGATGATCACATAAATGAAATAACCGAGCCAACCGACAAACAATGCTGCCATCAGTAGGTGAATGTACCAGGTCAGCCCGTCCAATTCGCCGCCGTGTTCTGATGCCAGAATAGGTAGTCCTAATATTTCCTGCATGAATTATTTATTTCGATAGATGGATTAGTATTATATTAATTTTTTTGAAGCATGCCAACAGCATTGGATACTTTGGAGTCCAATTCTTGATGTTGATTCGCTCGAACTCCTAAAAGCACAAAAAAAGCGATAAAACCCGAAAGTACCATGGCAATCAGAACAAACAAACTCAGGATTCCCATATTCAATCCCTGTGCCAAAGCAGCATCTGATTTACCAAAACAAACCGAGCATGCTTGAAGACTCCCGGTTAGGGACAATGAAACAGCCAGGCATCCAATGACAACGCATTTTCTTATTAATGGAGATACGTAGACCTTCATATGAATCCGATGTTTCTGAGCTTCTTCAGGACAATCTTCCCGTACCATATCATTCCAATGGAGAGCACAATGGATAGAATCCCTAAAATCAACGCTTCGACTGATCCATCCGCTCGATAATTTTTGATACCCCATCCCCCAACAAAAAACCCCATCAATGTGGAAGCAGTCACGAACACTAGATGAAGAGCTTTCAATGACATATTTATTAACGGTTTGGCTTTTTAAATTTCGACTGATTGTTCAGCGAATATTCGGTACGTCAGCCATAGAGACCATGGTGATCAGAAACATTCCCAAACAGAAAAAAACGGTAACAGCCATAATCATGTAGACCGTCCGTTTTTCATGGATCAGGTGCATGAAAAAAAGCACGACCAGAGATGCCTTTACTGATGCAATGATAAAGGCAACAAAAATATTGCCAGTTTGCCCAAGATCGACATAAGAAACAGCCACGGTCAATACGGTTCCTGCGAGGAGCGCATAAAAGACCAACAAATATTTTTGAACCTGCTTTTGAATATCTTCGCTCATGATAATTCTTTAAATATTTTTGAACAATTAGAGTAGATAAAGTAGTGGGAAAAGGAAGATCCAGACCAAATCGACAAAATGCCAGAACAAACCGACCACCTCAATACGGTTGGTATAACGTTCAGGATCTGTTTTCCACATAGAGGCGCCGGGGCCCCAGAAATAAACAAACACCACCATTCCACATATGACATGAAAGGCATGCAGGCCTGTCAGAGTAAAATAAAGGGCCCAATAGGGATCCGTACTGGGGTAGTGGTGGTGACTGAATTTGTGATAATATTCATAGCTCTTGATCAAGAGAAACACCAAGCCGCAGGCAATGGTAACCAAGAGAAAAAAACGGGCCCGGGCAATGTTGCCCATCTTCAGGTTGGCCCAGGCATAAACTACCGTGACACTGGAAGCGATGAGAACCACGGTATTGATGAAGCCTAAGGGAACTTGCAGTTGGTTAGTGAGCCAAGTGCCCGGTTCCGCTCCTGCTCTCAGCATAATGTATGATGAGAACAAAGCCCCGAACAACATCACTTCTGAAGCAAGAAAAAGCCAGATGCCTATTTTGGCGTTGTAAAGCCCAGTATCGGGACGTGGTTTGACGGTGTAGGGTATATCCATTGATGCTTAATTAGAAAAGGTTGCTTGTATAACTCGTGAGCAGTGGATCATTTAACATCCGGCTCGTTCTGCGGCGTGAAATCCTGTTTGGCACCCGGTACACTGTATTCATAGGGTCCTCGATAAACTGTAGGAGCCCCACCTTCAAAATTGCCGTGCGGTGGCGGTGAAGCCGCAACCCACTCCAGTGTCGTAGCCTGCCATGGATTCCGTCCCACTTTTTCTCCTTTGAATAAACTCGAAACCAAGTTGTAGAGAAAAGGCAATTGAGCGATTGCCAAGCCAATGGCCGCATGGGTGATATTGACATTTAAATCGATGACAGACATCGGCAATCCAATTTCATCATCGGTGGCTGCATAAAAAGCCCCACCGTCATACATACGCCGGGACATGCCCGCCATTCCCTGAATAAACATCGGCATGAAGATCAGGTTCATGAAGATCAGGGATGGCCAGAAATGCACATGCCCCCAGAACTCGCTCATCTTCTTTCCTGTTGCTTTCGGGAACCAGTAGTAAACACCCGCAAACATGGCGAATATGGTGCCGGGAGCCACAACATAGTGGAAATGGGCAATTACGTAATAGGAGTCGTGAAGATGAATGTCAGTTGCATTCAGTCCCAATGGTAATCCGGTCAACCCACCGATTCCAAACATGGGCAGAAATGCCAGTGCGAAAAGCATAGGAACATTGAATCGAATAGAGCCTCCCCACAATGAAAGGAAGAGTACCGTGAGAATAATCACCGACGGAATGGAGATGATCATCGTAGTCGTTTGAAAGAAAGTACTGATAACCGTGCCCATACCGGTGAGATACATGTGATGAGCCCAGACAATGAAGGAAAGAAAACCGAGGCTCAAAACCGCGTAGACCAATGAACGATAGCCAAAAATGGGCTTGCGGGTATTATTGGCGACAATTTCACATACAATTCCCATAGCAGGCAAAATCAGGACATACACTTCCGGATGTCCGAGAAACCAGAAAAGATGCTGCCAGAGCAGTGGGCTTCCTCCGGCATATTGTTCCTGCAAGACTTCAGAAACAACTAATCCGGATGGCATGAAAAAACTGGTTCCTGCCAGCCTGTCCATCAACTGCATAACCCCGGCTGCCTCCAATGGCGGGAAGGCAAGGAGAAGGAGAAAGCCCGTTACAAACTGTGCCCAGACAAAAAACGGCAGTTTCATCCATGTTAAACCAGGCGCTCTCTCCTGAATAATAGTGGTAATGAAGTTAACCGCACCCAGCAGGGAAGAAGTGATCAAGAGCACCATGCCAAAGAGCCAGAAAGTTTGCCCCGTAGTAGCAAAAACAGCCAATGGGGTATAAGACGTCCAACCGGAGCTCGCTGCCCCCCCCGGCAGGAAGAAACTGACAACCATCACAATGCCACCGGCAAAATAGCACCAATAGCTGGCTGCATTGATTTTGGGGAAGGTCATATCCACAGCTCCGATCTGAAGAGGAACCACAAAATTACCAAATGCACCGAAAGCCATCGGGACGACAGCCAGAAACACCATTATGGTTCCATGCATAGCTCCCAGAGTATTGTAGAAATCAGAACTGATCACCCCGTCGGACATGGAAGTGGACTCCGCGTGAAGCATTTTCTCAATGAGATCAGCAACAATGGGGACCGGCTTAAAATTCTCGGTACCTGCAGGATAAGCAATCTGCCACCTCATCAATAACATCAGAGAAAAGCCGAAGAGGAAAAAAAATATGGCCGTTACTCCATATTGGATTCCAATCACTTTGTGATCCGTGGAAAAAATATACTTTCGTATAAAGCCCAGTTCTTCGTGATGGACATCACCGTGATGTGATTGCTCGCTAGTCGTCTGCATTTCTCTTGTGCTCTTTACTGTTGGGGATCTTTTTAGACTTCCGACCCTGTCTGTGTCAATTTCGGATTACTGTTTAACGAACTTTGTTCGACTAATCATTTCACCTTGTCCAGGACCATCAAGATCAAAAGCAAAGGCAGATAGAGGATGGAAGCCCAGAAAAGCTTCTTCGCTCTGATTGAATTCAATTCCATTTTAAATTGAATGGCATACTTGATGAACAGCAAACCAAGGCATAAAGCGCCAAGGAAATAGATAATCCCAGTCAAGCCTAACAGGGAGGGAAACAAACTGATTGGGAGCAGTCCCATGGCGTAAACTACGGCGCTTCTCCCGGTCCTCTGCCCATTAGGGTCTACATTTGGCAACATCACGAACCCGGCCTTTCCATAATCCTCGCGATAAAGCCATGCAATAGCCATAAAATGCGGTAGCTGCCAGAAAAACAAAATCATAAACAGGGACCATCCATGAATATCAACGCTTCCCGTGGCAGCTGTCCACCCCATCAGGGGAGGCAAAGCCCCGGGAATGGCCCCAATCACCGTATTGAGGTGGGTAATCTTCTTCAGTGGGGTATAGATGAATAAATAGGAAACCAAGGTAATTAATCCCAATCCAGCGGTCAATAGATTGGCAAAAAGGGCTAGCCACAGGATGCCCAGACAGGATATGGAAATTCCCAGAATCAAGGCAGAACGGGGGCTTATCTGACCTGTTGGCAACGGTCTGGACTGAGTACGGGGCATTCTTGCATCTAAATCTTTTTCGAGAAGTTGATTTAATACAGAGGCCCCACTGGCGAGCAGACAGGTACCAAACAGTGCATGAAACAGAAGAAATATATTAATCTTGCCCGTTGTTCCAAGGTAGTAACCGACCAAAGTGGTCAACAGGACCAGAAACGTCAGCCGGATTTTCACCAATTCGGAGAGAACTGACATACAATTACTTCCTTCCTCACGTGAGGGGCAAATGGGTTGAAACGTCGTTTTCATCCTTATAATCGAACCATCAAATCAGGAAATACTGGACAGATTCAGGATTGGAGTTACTTCGGTTTCGTGTTCGTCAAGATG
>DUCD01000386.1:10781-13694 GCA_012959985.1 Verrucomicrobiales bacterium
CCTATGTGACAGGAGTGTCAGTACCGAAGAAGTGAGCAGTGTCAATGCTCCGAAAGCAACATGAGCTGTTGCTACATCGGCAGATTTTCCGGTCCAAATGGTCAAGGCACCCAGACTGAATTGGAAACAAACCAGAAAAACCCAAAAGGTGCCCAATTTATGAAATACACGGTCTCTACCGTATGCCCGACGCAGACTGTTGAAACAGGCTAAAATCAGGCAAACGACAAAAACTGCCCATGTTCGATGCGTCATATGCACGACGATATGTGTAGCGGTGATAGGCTCATCTGTAAAAATATCCATCCTGGACCGGTTCAATTCCGATATCGATTCCTCATCCAGAGGTGGCCAGAGTTGCCCTTGAAGAATGAGAGGATATTCCTCGACTGCCAGTCCCGCATGCTCATGCCTCATGGTTGCACCAATAATCAACTGAAGAAATATGGCTCCGGTCGTGAAAACAAGTAAACGATTCAGTCGTTTGTGTTCTTTGATACCAATAGGGACATTGGGATATCGCCGCCAGAAACGAGAGTTCATCACAGCCAGGAAAGTAATGAAAACGAAGAACAATTGAGCCAAACCCGCATGAAAAATACCGATTTCATCTCGTAACAAAGTGACTCTCAACCCTCCCAGTATTCCTTGGAAAATGACAGCGAGCAAAGCGACGAAACCCAGGACCCGCATCCATCTTCGGGAATCCCGAACGAAAATCCACACCATCAGAATAATTGTCATCAAACCGACCAGCGAACCGAGAAGACGGTGGGTGTGTTCATAAAAAATCCCTCCGACCCATTGATCGATCGGAAAAAGGAACATATTGTAACCCATGGAAGTCGGCCAATCGGGAACCGCCAATCCGGCCTCATGACTGGTAACTAGCCCTCCGGCCCAAATCAGCACCCATGTGGTTAATGCCGTGCAAAGACAAAACAGGGATAACTTCGGATTGCTTGGAGAGCGTTTCAATCGGTTACAATATCGAGAAAGCCGCTGTGGTCTCAATTAGGAACCACAAGCGGCATTGAAAACTGGAAACTCAGGGAAAACTCATTTCCCTGAGAAATCCTCTTATCAAGAATCTACTTTACAGCAACAGCCAAATCGACAACCAGGTCGCCACCTTTGACTTCAATCTGTTTTTTCACCAGTTTCTTGCCTTTACGGTGAGCAGCCACCAAGGTGTATTTTCCAGGAGGAACATCCTTCAAGGTGTAGCTACCGTCCTCTTTGGTAACCGCGTGGTAAGGATGATCGAAGACGCTCACATAGGCGAACATCCATGGATGCACATCACATTTGAAGCGGATGAACATCTCAGCTTTGCTAAAACTTTTTTCGTTAACTTTGCCCTTTATGACTTGAGCAAAATTGAAACCGCGATTTCCTGGTTTTGGTTTAGGAAAAGAATGAACGTTGTGAAGAGTGGAATCTGAATTGCGAATAGCTATTTTCTGATTGCTCTGAACCGACAGCACATAGGGGTTGTACAAGCAATCAACCTGATCCAGCAGAGGCTTTTCGGCAGGTGGATCGAATTTCCCTTTGATTCCCTCAAGATAAACCACCACATCGCCCAATTCTTTGCCGTCACCCACTTTATAAAAAGTGGTCGTGATTGTTTTACCCGCGTGGGCTTTCTTGCAGTATGGATCGCCGCCAGCGATGGCTTTGGTCATATTTTTTTCGGATGGAGCAGATCCGCTGAGTTTAATGGTTCCGGTGACATTCTGGCCGCCGAAAGCAAGATTCACGGCGGCGAGGGCCGTGATAACTGTAATCAACCGTGTTTTCATTTTCATATTTCCTTGTTTTTATCGATCATCCATTCGTTCACAAAAGGCAGAAAATAGCACTGCTACCCAGCCCACGCAAGCACTTTGTGAAAGTTTCACAAAGTGCTTAACCTGCGTAATAACAACATATTACATAATATTAAGACGTTTACTCTTTATAAAATATTCAATCAAATTGATCTGAGGACCCGCACCATTTCCAGAGCGGTCATCGCCGCTTCAACTCCTCGGTTATGATCAGAAGATAGGCATCGATCCTCAGCCTGCTGTCTGGACTCAAGCAACAAAACCTCATGAATAATCGGGACATGATATCTTACTTGAATAGCGGAGAAGGCTTGAGTGACTGATTCGGAGATATGTTGAGCATGAGAGGTTTGCCCCCGAAGAACGACTCCAAGACAAATGTAGGCATCGAATTCGGCAGGAGAACCTGCCGCCAATTTCGACACCACCACCGGAATCTCAAATGCGCCGGGAACCCGTATGACCTTTACTTTTTCTGCGTTTGCCTCGCTCAATTTCTTTCGAGCGGCCCGAAGCATTGAATTGACATACTTAGAATTGTAGCGCGAAGCAACCAAGGCAAAACGCCCACCACGGGCAGCCTTCTGTTTTCTTTTACTGCCTGTTGAATTTTTCCTGAGCATAGTCGCTACTCCTTTATTGCTACCAAAAGTTTGATGGGAAATCAGAGAAGATGGCCCATCTTGTCCCGCTTTGTTTCTAAGTAGGAGGAATTATGCTCATTCGGAGTCACTTTAATGGGGATCTGTTTAACAACCTCCAATCCATAACCATCAAGACCGATGATTTTTTTTGGATTATTGGTGAGTAGACAAATTTTCTCTAATCCAAGGTCCGTCAATATCTGAGCACCAAGGCCATATTCCCTAAGATCAATTGGATACCCGAGTTTCAAGTTGGCCTGCACCGTATCTAAACCGCTTTCCTGCAACTTATAGGCCCGAATTTTGGATTCCAGTCCGATTCCCCTGCCCTCCTGTTTCATATAGACGATGACTCCCTTACCCGCTTCAGCAACCATTCTCATGGCTTGGTGGAGTTGCGCTCCGCAATCACATCGTTTCGACCCGAATACGTCACC
>DUCD01000386.1:13772-14690 GCA_012959985.1 Verrucomicrobiales bacterium
CCTTTCACCAAAGCTAAATGATTTCTACCGTCAGTCTTTGAACGATATAGATACAGGTCGAACTCGCCGAATTCAGTCGGCATCTTAACTACCTCGACCCGTTCAATTAATATTTCACGAGTGCGTCGATATTTAATGAGATCTGCAATGGCACATATCCTTAAGCCGTGCTCATCGGCGAATTTCAACAATTCGGGCAATCGGGCCATTTCCCCTGAATCACCCATAATCTCACAAATCACCCCAACTGAACGACATCCGGCAAGTCTGACAAGATCCACAGCAGCCTCGGTATGCCCTGCCCTGGTAAGAACCCCGCCATCATTGGCTCTTAAAGGAAAAATATGACCGGGTTGAACCAGATCCTCAGGTAAAGCAACCGAATCTGCCAGCACTTGAATTGTCCTGGCTCGGTCCGGTGCGCTGATCCCGGTTGTGATGCCTTTTCGCGCATCGACACTTACTTGGAAAGCCGTCCTCAAAGCATCCCGGTTTCGGTTAACCATATCCCCGATCCCCAACTGCTTGAGACGTTCGGCGGTAGTTGGAACACAAATCAGTCCGCCGCCTTTCTTCACCATGAAATTGATCTTTTCGGAATCGACGTGTTCTGCCGCCAAAATGAGATCGCCTTCATTCTCACGATCAGCATCATCGACTACAATGACCATCTGACCCCGCGAAAGATCTTCAATTACAGATTCTATGGAATCAAAACCTCTGCTCATAATAAGGTGTTATAGGGATTACGCCCGATAGTTGGGGTGGTTTCTGTTGATCAAACAATTTCCGGGGCAGTATTGAATCAAGGATTGACCGCACCCCTGATCCAATCGAGCCCTTTCTCCAGGGCTTCGTCAAGCTTACCCGGCAGTTTTCCGCCACCACGTGCCATTTCAGGACGCCCACCCCCCTTTC
>DUCD01000387.1:0-5604 GCA_012959985.1 Verrucomicrobiales bacterium
GGCAGGTGGCGCGGCAGGTATCGGAGCGAGCGGGTCGGGAGTCGACGCAGAGAACAAGATCGGAGCCGAGGTACAGGCCACTATCGATGGCGATGGAGCGGCCGGCATCCGCGCCAGGAATATTTTCCTGACAGCGGAAGATACTTCAATCATTTCGGCGAACGCCTTGGCGGTGTCAGTAGCAGCTGCGTTTGGTGGCGCGGCGGGAGTCTCCCTTTCCATCGGTGTTTCGCTTGCCAAGAATATTATTTCTAATTCAGTGGATGGGTTCATTCGCAATGCGGATCAAGGGGTAACGGCCAGTTCAGGCGATATCGTGATCCGCGCCGAGGAAACAGCGAGGATCGATGCGGTTGCCGCCGCCGCTTCAGTGGCTCTCGGATTCGGTGGCGCAGCGGGTATCGGTCTGAGTGGCGCGGGTGTTGAGGCGAAGAATATTATCCTGACCGGCACGAGAGCTTTCGTTGAAGACAGTGTTTTAAGCAGCGGAGACGACGTGCAACTGGATGCGGTTAACGCCTCGATAATCGACGCATTAATTGCAACCGCATCGGTTGCGGGCGCCGGTGGGGGAGCTGCGGGCGTCGGAGCGTCGATCGGGGTATCCCTCGCACGGAACCTGATAGGCTGGAATCCGGATGAATCGACGCCGTTTGATTTTACGACTGATCAGGAACCCAACACGATTTCAAAAGGACAACGAGTCAAGATCTTGCATGGGGTCCGGGCTGGAGATGTTTACGAATACGTCAGTGGCGACATTCTTAGGGATCCTGGAGAAGAGGACGGAAATTATCTCATTACACAGGATTACGCGGATCACGATTTGTGGAAACAGGTCGATCTGAGCCGGGCTGCGGCGCCTGTGAAGGCTTTCATTCGGAACTCCAGTGTGGATGCGCTGGGTGACTTGAGTTTGAACGCCTCTTCTGATCAGAAGATTGACGCGCTCGTGCTGGCGGGTTCAGTGGCGATTGCGGGTGGCGGAGTTGCGGGAGTGGGGCTTAGCGGAGCGGGTTCTGATGCGGAAAACCGAATTGCGATGGAAGTAGAAGCGTTCATGGATGGAGATGGAGAGGCTGGCATTCTCGCCAAGGGAGTGTCGATGGTTGCGACTGATTCCTCCGTCATCGATGCCACGGTTGGCACGGCTTCTCTGGCCGCCGGTTTCGGCACAGTGGGTGTGGCGGTTTCCGTTGGGATCAGTTTGGCAACCAACGAAATCACCAATGCGGTGCAAACCTATATTGTCAACGCTGACAGTTTGGTGAAAACACGCGCAAACGCCATCAATCTTGAGGCAATGGAGTCAGCCACGATCGATGCCACCAGTGTGGCGGCTTCGGCTGCGGTGGGCGCGGGATTTGTGGGCGTGGGTTTCAGCGCGGCAGGCGCGATAGCGACGAACATTATCAACACCAAGACCAACGCCATTGTTGAGGGCAGTCATTTGGAGTCTGCCAATGATGTTTCGTTGAACGCTGAAAATACGGCGAAGATTGATGCTCTGATTGCGAGCGTATCGGCAGCGGTCGGTGGCGGTACTGTGGGTGTTGGTGTGTCTGTCGGTTTTGCTCTTGCTGAGAATCTGATTGGCTGGAATGAGGGCGGCGCGCCGTTGTCAGAAGTCCAAGCTTATATCAAAGACTCAAGCGTTAAAGCTGGGGCGGATCTTTCGGTCAACGCGGTGAACAACGCCACACTCGATGCGGAAGTTGACGCCGGCTCGGTCGCCATTGGCGGCGGTGCCGTGGCTGTTGCCGCGAGTGGTGCGGGAGCTGATGTGGATAATAAAATGTCTACTTTGGTCAGGGCGTTCATTGAAAACTCGATGGAGCCCGGAATTCGTGTCACAGGCAATATCAGCGTGATCGCACGGGACACTTCGGGAATCGATGCGGAAGCTTTTGCGGCATCGATTGCGGCAAGTTTTGGTGCCATTGGCGGTTCGGTTTCGATTGGAGTGTCTCTAGCAGAAAATACGATCAAAAACTCGGTTGAAGCGTACGTGGCGGGTGCGACCGTGCATTCATCATTGGGTGATCTAACGGTTCATGCGCTGGAGAATGCCACGATTAATTCGAGAGCTGAGGCAGCGGCCGTTGCGGCGAGCTTGAGTATTGGTGTTTCCTTCGCAGGTGGTGGTGCTGAAACGGGCCTCACAGTTCTGAGCGCGACTCGGGCTTTCGTTGATCAGAGCTCGATTACGTTGACTGGCGATCTGAATGTGAACGCGGCATCTGACACGAATGGGAATGCCAAAGTCGATGCGACTGCCGTCAGCATCGGTTTGATCGCGGCAGCGGCAGCGGGATCGGTAGCCACTATCCACGTGTCTCCTATCGTCGAAGCCTTCGTTGATAGATCGGACATATGGGCGGACGACATCATCATCGAAGCATTCGGGCATATGGGAGGTCAATCGCGAACCAGTGGAATGAGTGTAAGCACGGGTATTTCAGTCGGGGGTTCCTCTGCAACAGTCAGAGGGTCTGCTTCCGCCAGGTCGGGTGTGCGCAACGATTCAACGATTACCGCCAACTTTCTGAAAATCGGAGTCCAGAGTTCGGATCGATTCCGCGCGTTTACCGAAGCGAGCAGCGGCGGATTGCTGGCCGGAATAGCCGGGGCGGTTTCGGATGTGTCAGTAACTCATAATACGTTTTCCACTCTAGGAGACAATACGGTCGTGAATGTGGATACCCTTCACATGGCCTCCAACCACGATGGAGATTTGGATGCGGCAGCAGATGCGGTTGCCTTGGGACTGGTGGCTGGAACCGGAGGGCTTGTGTTCAATTCCGTGGAAAGTGTCGCGAAGGTTATTGTTGGACGGAATTCGACTATCACGGCCAACGACAACATATTGATTACCGCCTTTAACGATTTGACGAAGGACGATCAAAGTATTGGTGAAAATCTGTATTCAGGGTCGGCGGGACTAGCGTCTTTGAGTGCACTTGTCAGTGATACGCAGATTGGATCAGCCGGCAACGCGTTTGAGGCAGGAGTGTCGGTTGGTCCAGGGACGCATATGACTGTTCTTGGCGACCTCGACAACCCCGGATTGTTTGATATTGAGACGCTCGCTCGAGTAAAGGCAGTCGATAGCGCAAAGTTGGAGGGTGTATCCTTGTTCGGTCTCTCCATAATAATGAGTGAGATTCAAGCAAATACACTTTCATCAATCGACTTGAATGGCGCGACATTGGAAAATCTGAGCGGGGATATCTACTTAACCAGTCGAACGAACGGTCGAACAAGTCCGACTGGGAGACTTTATACAGCAGGTGCACTGACGGTTGCTCTGGCCGATAGCGACGCCATACTCAATGCATTGAATCGTATCACCGTAACGGACACGACAATCAAAGGCGGTGATGTTCACCTGTTCGCGGGCAAGAACAAGAATGGAGAAATTAACCTTCTGGGAGGACTGTCGAATGTGGAGATTACGACCGTTTCTCTCATTGGAATAACTGATCCGGATCCGACCTTCACTATTAATGAAACCAACCATATTGACATCCGGGGTGAGACACTCATCCAGTCCCTAAAAGATATCGAACTGGTCACACGAACAGGTTTGCCTAGCGCAACTTTGAACAGCCTGGCTGTAAATATTTCGTTGCTGCCGTTTTTAAGTGGGAGCTTCAATGGGCAAGTTACGCCAAATACGACTAATCTCGTCACCATAGGTGGAGAGGTGAAGATGGAAGCGGCGATCAACAATATCGCCCAGGTTCGAATTCTTCCAATGTTCGTGAGCGGCGTGCAACAGCTTGATCCTGCCAAACTGGGAACTCAATTGACTGCTGCAGAGAAAATCGAGCTCGGCCTAAGTCCGGATGTAAAATATGAATTCGCCTTGGTGGAACTTGACCTGACCAATGATGAGACAGGTGAAATTACAAGTGCGTTGGATGGTAAATTCTTTGTGATTAAGCCTGTGGATTTGCCGGCGCCAAAACTTATATACGTCAATTTGAGCAGTGTTCTGGTCGAACAACGAGACAAGCTTCAGGGCCTGCTTGTAAGCCACGGCAATAATGCCGAAGCGGTAGCGCGGTATCAGGCCCAACTTGAGGCGGTGAACGATGCCCTTGTTGACCTGGGATTGGTTTCGGAAGCTGGCGATGGTGTCCAATTCGTTAAGAAAGACTTTAACGTCATTTTTGTCGATCTGCCTGATGTGATCGCTTCGCCTGGCTCAATATTCATTGAAGCCGATAGCACTCCACTATTATTCATTGCCCCTCTGGTTGGTAATCAGCTTGTTGCCAGGGCTGGGGCTGAAGTGAATATTCTTAACAAGAGCCCGTTCACGCTGAATGTTAATAACGCGGTCATTAAGGACAACCGCCGCATCGATTTGGTCAACGGGGAACTCGTGACGTTCGAGCCTGGAAATGTATATTTCAACAAAGAGAAGCTAACGGACGTCACCGATGACACGGAGAAGAGGATCACCATCCTTCAGGATTCGCTTTCTTTTGATACCTATGGAGTGGATCTGACTTATCCGGATGGATTGCCTCAAGATATTTATGTGAGCGGAAGTGTGAGGAACGAGAACGGGCCGGTTACGATTGATAACAAGGAAGGCAGCATCAATATCACCGGTGAGGTGCGCGCGCAGACCTTGGATGTTGAAGCGGCCGGCGATTTCAGTCTGAACGTTGAGGATTGGTTCCATCTGCGAGATCCACGGCAGTTTGTTGATTTTAACGGCTTTAGGGCCAATCTACGAAACGAGGCAGGCAATACCAGCCGGGACGTCTTTGACCCGATTGGTGGGATTCCATCGGGATTACCTCAACTTGAACCCGCCATTTTCACGGATAATCAGGAATCGAGCATAGTGGCCCACGGGAGAGTGGACATCTCAGCCCGTTACGTAAACATCAACGGATTGATTCAAAGCGGACTGCACTCGGTTACTCTTAACATCACAAACGAATTCAATCCCGGCAAGACCACCAGCTTTATCGATGACCAAGGCAATTATTTGAAAGGCCTGTCTTTTGCTGAAAACGGTGAGTCAATCGATGGATATTTTGACCGCGTCAGTGAGAATATTGTGATTGATGATGTGGTTGCCGAGGCCGGTCGAATCAATATCACCGGACAGATTTTGAGCACCGGCAACGGAGAGCTTCGAGTGGGTGACGGCAAACCGCGTGTTGAAATCAATAACGAGAGTCCCTTCAACCTGGTCCTCAATGCAATGGATTTGGATGCCGGAAAGGTCGGGAAAATCACCCTCATTGATACGGTCTCTTTGAGACGAGTGGAATATGAAGTCAGCGGCGATAACATCCGGGAAGAGAGTTTTCAGGGGCAGTTAATTAACGGGACCATTGAATACACGCTGACGGGAAGCGCTCTCTCTCACAGTTTTGGAGATGCGATACTTTATCAACCGGAAGAAGGCAGGCATTACTTGTGGACTGAAGGTCAGGAAGCGACCCAAACAACAGTCGAAGTTTTCGAAGACAAAGCTTTCGATATCGGCATTATTTCGATCGATGCCCTTGTGGCTGATGAGAATCGAAAATCACAGAATTTTGAGTTTACAGATGACCAGCCGCTTCTGGAGTCCGA
>DUCD01000387.1:5623-14672 GCA_012959985.1 Verrucomicrobiales bacterium
TGTGGCAGGTGATGGTTTGCCATTCTATGTATCCAGTAATGCCTTCACCGTGGAGTACAGCCGACGGGATGATCGAACCGTCAACGTCATCAAGGACGTGACAGAGGTCCGAGACATTAGCAATTCCGTTGTTTATCGATATATGGGCGAAAATACCGAACTCATTCTGATCGAAGCTGATTTCAGTGATGCCTTGCTATGGGAGGACTTAGGATTCAATTCTGATCTGGGTTTTCATGATCCCGACAATAAGAAGTATAACAGTAACTTCGAAAATGTGACGGTTACATATGAAAATAATGAGTGGCGTGAAGGTTTCCTGGGTACGACAAAGGTCTATCAAACTATCGTGACGACCGTTACTGGCATAAAGGATTATTATACGTTCACACTGAAAGCCGATTACCCGGTTGACATCGTTTTCCTCAAACAACCCGATCCAGGTCTTCACATTAATACAACGGCCGAGCTGACGTTCGCTGGAAATGTTGAATTGCCAGAGGACGCTAACGGTGTGTCCCTTAATTCGGGCGGTTCTGTGAATTCTGGAGATGGGGTTGCCGTTTTTGCCCATATTGAAAAAATCGTTGCACAAGGGGATGTCGAGCTCGCGATTGAAGGTGGCAAAGGACCGACCTTCGTGTCTGCAACCGGGGATATTCAGATCTCAGTTTTCTCAGATGACAACGCCACCAACACCATCACGGTTGGAAACATCTCCACTACGAATGGCGATATTCTGATTTCCGCTAAACACGGCATCTTCAAGAACGACGCCGACTCTTTGATTTCGGGCAATCGTATAGAGTTAGATTCCTTAGAGGGCTCGATCGATGCGCGCATCGATAGCAATGTCACTAGGATCGGCGGTTTGGCCGCGCGCAGTGGGGGAGATATCGATATTGAGGAGATTGAAGGTGACATTCTCTTGGTTGAACCCGAAGGCTGGGAGAGTGCGGGTTCGGTGGTTTCCTTGGAAGGCGATGTGACCTTGGAGACAGTTTCGGGTTCGATCCTCGATGCGGTTTTTGAAGAGGCTCGAGCAGATAGCGAAATTGATCCAGCACTTGAAGCGGACCTCGCAGGGGACGGAATTTCATCAGACCGATTGCGCTATGCAACATCATCCAGCTTGATTCGCGCGATAAGCCCTCATTCTGGGGCAACCGGTTCTTCAGTTTCCTCCGAGGTGCCCAACCTTATTGGGAAGAATATCACCTTGATAGCTGGCGGCAGTGGTGAAGTCGGTGTTGCCTCAAGCTTGCTAACGATTTTACGCCCGCAGAGTTTTGACTTTTTATCCTTGGAAGAAAAAGAAGCTCTCTCTATCGCCGGTGGTGAGGATGTGATCGAGGTCCAATACGAGATGTACGAATACCTGGGGGCAAACCGCCTTCAAGATTTGAATGAGTCTGAACAGTTTGAGAACTCAGAGCTCTGGCGCCGGCTTGAGGCAGGCACGGGGGAAACGGCGGACTTTGCCACGACAGACGGCGAAGCATTCCTTCAACCAGGAAAAGTTGTAGTCAATAAATTCGCAATCGAAAGTCTCACATTGCAGGCGTTTGATGATCTCAATATCGAAGCCACGGGGAATGTCAGTGTTGAGAGTCAAGGGAATGTGGTTTTGACGTCTACGACTGACATGACTCTTCGCTCAGTGAACGGGACTCAGGAGATTCGCATTAAGACTGCCGCAGGGATTTTTGCCCAACCGGTCGGTGGTTTTGCAAATGTGGCTGGTGATAACATTCACCTTTTTGCGGGTGAAGGCTCCATTGGCTCAAGCGAAGCTCCGATTGTAACGAACGTGCTGACTTTCGGAATGCTGACGGCTTCCGCTGGATCAAACATCCACATGAGAGAATTCGCTGACGATCTAAGGCTCAAAACCGTTGTTTCCCTGAATGGAGACGTGGACTTACGCACCCAGTTTGGTTCGATAGTGGATGCCTTGGATAACGATGTTGCCACGGTTGTCGGCAACACGATTACGTTGGCTGCGATTAATGGCGGTGTTGGTGAACCCGGAGATCCGCTTGAACTAAATGGAGATGCTCTGGATGCGTTTGCAACGACGACCATTCTCACGATCGAGAACGAAGGCGATTTGAGGATTGTTAACAACGGTTCGCGGATCGGCAAAGTCGGTATGATGGCGGTCCGCACCACAGGGGCCATGACCATCGACGCCGAAGTAAGCCTGGGCTTGAGCGGGGGCAGTGTTTTGCTTGAAGCCCAAGAAGGCGATTTGACGATCGGCGGAAATATGTTCGCCGACGGAGCTGTGATCACATTGCTGGCACTGGGCAATGTTACTCAGCGAGCCGGAACAGAAATTCGCAATGTCGGCGGCACGATTGATGTTTTGGCAGTGACTGGCTCCATGACTCAAGAGGATAATGCGCTTATAACGACAGGCGGCGCAGAGCAAGGCGCGGTGCGAATAAAGACGACTGGCGACATTATGCTGGGAGGGATCGAAGCCGGTGGCGTGGCCCTACTCTCAAGTTCCGGCAGCATTCTCGATGGAGGCGATTCTCACATTGATTTGATTGCGGGCGAACTGTTGATGAACGCGGAGGGTTCGATCGGTTCGCTTGCCAGTGGTTTTGATGATTCTTTGGATATCTCGGTTGCAACCGTGAGCGGCCAGAGCGCCTCCGGTGAAATAAATTTGTTGGAGACCGACAATGTAACCGTCGGCCAGGTCAACGTAACGGTACAGCGTGTGGCGAGTGATGGCTCGACGAGCGATATCAGCCAAAGCCAGAGTGATTTGATATCCTCAAACGGCAGATCCCTCGTGTTACGCACTTTGGACGGTTCGATCACGATTGAAGATGGAAACACTCCGGGCAACGACATCGGCGTCAACGTTGCTGGTGACGGAAACGTGTTGATTCAGGCTCAAGGCACGGGCGCACGTATCACCGTCAACGCAGATGTGCGCTCCGGTTCGGGACACATCACATTGCGATCTACAGACGATGTGGAACTGACGGGATCTGCAGACATTACAACCGATGGGGGCAGTGTTGAAGTTGTCGCAGAGAACGGCTCCATCACTATGGCGGATGGAACCACACTTTCGAATGGAAATTCTGAGGCCAATATTAGGTTATGGGCGGGTGTGGACGTGATTGTGACCGGTTTGGATGCGGGAACGGGTGCGATCAGTGTCACTGCTGAAACTGGCAGCATTCGAGATGGTGGCGATACTTCTAGAGACTTTACGGCGGCAGTTCTACGCCTCGTCGCTGCGATTGGCATGGGTGCCCTGGGAGCTCTTGAAATGTTAGTGGATTCACTGGCAGCACAGTCCGGTGAGGATGGAATCAATCTTGTTGATGAGGATAATTTGGTGGTGGCTCTTGTCCTCGCCATCAGTGTGAGTCGTGTGACCCCAAGCTCGGAAACTGAGGAAGTCACCGATTCACCGTTGAGTCGTCTGTTTACGAGGAATAATGGTTCGATTGCACTGCGCACGCTCAATGGATCGATCACGGTCCAAGCTGGCACGAAGTTGGTTGATGATATTGGCGTGAGCGCCAACGGCAGTGGGAACATCACACTGGAAGCGCAAGGGAGCGGATCCGATGTCACGCTGCATTCCGGACTTCGCACCGGGGCGGGCAATATATCTGTTGTGGCTGCAGACAGTGTTATTCAATCAATAAGCGCCCTGATCGCCACCACCGGTGGCACGATTGACATTGATGCCAGAAGCGGCGCCATCATCCAACACGTTGGCGCATTGATCACCACCGAGAGTGAGACAGGTGGCGCGATTTCTCTGCGTGCCGGTGGTGACATTCAAGTCGAGCGGATCCAATCGGCTCGTTTCCTCACGAATCTGGAAGAAGTTCTCGAGCTTGGCGCGTCCGCCGGGACTAGGATTACCGCTCAAGCCAATGTCTCGCTTGTGGCAGGAGGCGGGATCGGTGTTGCGAGTCTGGTTGACAGCGAGGTGGATGTGATAGGGAATGTGCTCACCCTCGATGCACAGGGTGGGGTGGTTGGACTGGATCTGGCCGCCAACATCCTGAATGCGAAGAGCGCTGCAGCAGATATTACTTTGACTGAGCGCGACGGCTTGGCGGAATCAAGCACAGGTGTGACGCTTGCCGATGTTCGAGCCCCTCAAGGAAGCGTGACAGTCCGCGCATCCAAGGAGATCCGGGTGGACTTCGTTGAAGCTGGCAATGACGTAGCTCTCGAAAGCGAGCAGGGCGGCATTGTCATCAACCAACCAGCTTCCGGAGATGCGATCGAAGCGGCGACCGGAAGCGAGTTAAAGAACATCGTTCTTGAGGCTGCCCTGGACATTGATAGTTACGCCATCATTCGTGGCAATGAACGCATCGAATACCGGGCTGGTGGAGCCATCCTATTGCCGGATGGTACGGAGCATCCGACGATTACGACCCACCGCTTCATTTTGGAAAGCCTTGAACCGTTGGTGGTGTCCGTTGATCTGGAGGGGGTTGACGATGTCCATCTGCTTTCCGGCAGTCTCGTTGATTATACGGGCCGTATCACGAATGTAGGCAACCTGATGATTCGGGCCGCCGATGAGGTGACGACGATTCCGGACGGGGGGACGATCCGCGTCGACACGCCTGACGACATCGGGGCTGACAACATCCAGTTGCGTGCCGCCCATAAAGTCACGGTGACGCGTAATGCCACCAGGGACTATATGTTCAAAGGAATCATTGGAGGGTTGGCAGATGGAGACAAACTAACTGAGGTAACAATTTCCACCGGTGGCGTCCTGACGCTCAATACAAGCGCCGCAACCCGAATTGACAGTGATCGACTCGTGATTGATGCGGGGCAGGGGATCACCGTTGTGAGCGATGGCGCCTTCTCTTTCAATGGTGGAAGACTGACGGCCGGCGATGGCCACAATATAACGATCACCGCTCAAGGCGCTATCGAGCTGGGAAGCACGATGGTCCAGGCCCCGAACGGCACTGTTGATTTGACAGCTCACAACGGCGGTCAAATCGTTATGGCTGCGACGGGTCTCATTGAGGCCGATTTGGTGAATGCCAGTGGTATCGGAGCGATTGAGTTAACGACGAACGTTAATCGTGTTTCTGCGAGTCTGGCGGGTTCCGGCGATCTTATTATAGAGGAGCAGAACGACGCCGAACTGGTAAGTGTCAGCGCACCGGACGGACTTGTTCTGGCCACTGCTGGAGGAACATTAACGGCGACGCACGTCGTGGCGTCCAGTGAAGCCATCTTAACTTCGCTCACGGGTAGTGTGCTTGTGGATTCGGTGCGGGTGCAGAACGATGCGAGTGTTCAGGGAGTGATTCGGATTGGCGCAGAAAACGGCCAGATTCGCGAAGTCGATAGTCACGATACTGGCAATGATCTGGTTGGATTCAGCGCCAGCCTGCGCGCCCAGGAAGTTCTTCTGAATAGCTCCAGCTTCCCGTGGGCAACGCAATCCATGGATGCGGGCCTGGAAATCGATCTTTCGAATGGGGCTAACAACAATCTGGATGCTTCCTTGATCTTGGGCGACGTCGAACTGAACAATGCGTTCCTTAATATTCTCGATGTTGCCGCTGGAAGCGATGTGATCGTGAACGCTACCGGTTCGGTTACGGTGGCTGCGTTCACAAATAGAAATTTCGGCTCCCTGCAGATCAATGCTCGCCGAAATATTTCGGTCATTGGTGAGTTGCCGAATATTCCTGTCACTCTTAAGGCAGGCCAAGAGTTAAACGTTTTGGTGGGTGTGACATTGCGGACCAGTCAGGACCTTTCCTTGTCTGCTTCGGGTAATATACTTGGAAGCAATGGAGGATTGGTTGCGGTGGATGTTGGTGGAAAACTTAATCTGGAGTCGCTCGATAAAGGAAATATCAGGATTCTCGGAGTTGGCGGGAGCACGCTCGTTGTAGGGAAAGCTACGGTAACCGACGGGGAACTGGAGGTTTTCGTGAGCAGTAGACTGATTGTCGAGCAGTTGAATGTCGGGTCTGAGAGTGAAAATAATCGGATTAGTCTGAGCACTCTCAACCGTGATATTACATTGGGTGTTGTCGACATAGGCCGACGCGGGACGCTGACTCTGACGTCTGCTGGTAGGATCGGACGTGTGGATGCCAGCAGCGTTGTTAGGGCCCGCATGGTAACTGCAACTGCGACGAGTGGTGTGGACTTGCGGACAGAATTGGATTTATTGAATGTCGAAAACAGCGGCAGTACAGGGGTAATCACTGTGACCGAAGTTCCAGCCGGGGGAGGGTTGCGTGTTGCTTCCGTTGTGCAGGCCACCGAGAACACTGGCGAAATCAGCATAGCTACCGAGAATGGCAATATCACGGTATTGGAGTCCGCTTCCTCAGGCACGCAGACGATCGTCGCCAATGGCAAACTCACGATGAACGCAGGTGGAACCGATAGCGTGATCGAAATTCGTTCCACCCTCATCTCGCCGTTCTGACCGCCGGACACAGTGTTGTAGGTAACGTCACGGGTGGCATGGACATTGAGGCTGACACACTGACACTGATTGTTGGAAACCAGGCAGGCACTGAGGCTGACTCACTCCAGACCAAGCTAAACAATCTCCAAGCGCAGTCTGGAAGCAGCACCATCGTTGTGGAGAACAAAGGAGATCTGACAATTCTGGGAACCGGAGTGATTGCGATTGATCAGGGAACGATCATCATTCGTAGTTCAGATTCCTTGCAAGTCTATGCCGGCATCGATTCCGGAACCAGCGGTGGAACCATCCTGTTGGATGCGCAGCGGGGTGATGTGATCCTTGGTGCTAGTGTAACGGCAACCGGTGGTGAAGTCACAATTACGGCTGCGCAGGGAATCATCAATTCCGCTAGGTCCGGCATTACGAATGTGAATGGTCAAACTCTTCACCTGATCGCGAGCGGGGCGGCGATCGGCACGGCTGAGTCGCCTGTCACGACGAACGTTTCCTCCGACGGTAATGTGAGCGCTGAGGCGGGAACAGACGTCAACCTCACGGAAACCGACGGTGATTTGAGACTGTCAACGGTCGTTGCGCCGAACGGCGATATTTACCTGCAGGCGGAAACGGGTTCCATTGTCGATGCTCTGGATGACGACACGCCGACTATACAAGGCGGTATTCTGACTTTAACCGCGATAAACGGCGGTGTTGGTGAAATAGTCGATCCACTTGAAACCGTTGTTGACGCCCTGGTAGCAAGTGCCTCGAACTGGATTATTGTTGGAGATGAAGGGAATCTGAGCATTGTCGGCGACGGATTGCGTCTGGTAAATGCAGGCACTGTCATGGTGTATGCTTCAGAAGCATTGGAGGTAGCCGCACCGGTAAGCCTGGAAACGGAGGGAAGCTTCCTGCGGCTCGAGGCAGGGCAAGGTGATTTGGCGATCCTCAATGCTGTGACATCTGCCGACAGTAGTATCACATTGATCGGACAGGAGAGTGTGACACAGGGTCTTGAAAGCGAAGTGAGGAACACGGACGGCACAATTGACGTGATTGCGCTCTCTGATTCCATCACGCAAGAAGACGGCGCATTAATAACCACGGGATCTGCGGGTGGTGATATCCGGTTGCAAGCTGCTTTTGACATCACTCTGGGGAGCGTCGACTCGGGCACCGGTTCTGTGAGTCTGATCGCGTCGGCCGGAGCTATTCTTGACGGAGGCGATTCCAACATCGACGTTGCGGCACTGGGGCTGGTTGCCAACGCTGAGAGGCGTGTGGGTGTTATCGGTAACAATGCCGATGCCTTAGAGGTTGCAGTCGATCTTTTAAGTGCGAGCAGCGGTTCTGGCGGGATCAACTTTCTGGAAGTCGATGATGTGATGATCGGAGATGTCAGTGTGAACGTGAGCCGGGTGGCTTTCGACGGCAACTCTAGTGATGTCGCAGAAAATTACAGCGATCTGAGGACGTCCGAGAATGGCTCGGTCGAATTGCGAACTATTAGTGGATCCATCACCGTTGAGGATGGAACCACCCTCGACAACGAGATTGGAGTGAGTGCGGACGGATCGGGAACCGTAACTTTGGACGGGGCAGGTGATGGAGCGGGCATAATTGTGAATGCCGACGTTCGGTCCGGCACCGGGCAAATCACCCTGACTGCCGGAGACAGCGTCACACAGGTGGCAACGGCGAATGTAGTGACAACCGGAGGGGATATTCTCGTTCGCGCGCCCAATGGGTTGATTGATCTCGGTGATCTGACCCTTGGTAATTCGACCGGTCTATTAACCATCGACGGCGATCAGACAATTGCCGCAGATCAATCGGTGGTTATCCGGATTGGCGGCCTGACCCCGGGATCTTCTTCGACGGATTCTGCTGGAGCCTATGACCAGATGGTCGTTACAGGGCAAGCGAACCTGGATGGAACATTGGAGGTAACACTGGTTGATGGATTCTTGCCTGAGGAAGGGGATGTTTTCGATATTGTCAGTTTCGGATCTGTTGATGGGAACTTCGCCGATGCCAAGGGGTTGTTCGGTTTCGGGAATGACAATCTCTATTTAGAGGTAGTTGAGTTAGAAGACGGATTGCAGTTGGTAACTCGTGTTCAGCCTTCGGTTGATCAACTGAATATCACAACGAGCACGACTGCTGATAATGATACATTAGGCGTCTTTTTCAATGGCGGTTACTTCGGTTACGGTAGCTACGAAGTAGATGCTGCCATAGTGGTTTCTGACTTTTTCTACGTGGAAGGTCATTTTTTCCTAGAGAATGATGCTGGAACTTACGATCTCTCTAATGGAAAAACGGCGCCTGCTGATTTCTGGAGCATGCATTGCAAAGACACCACCTACTAAAACTGGAATCTTAAATTGTTCTATTGCTTTAAACATTTTAACTGCAACAGGATATTTAATTTGTTGGGAGGAAATGTCGTTTCATTGTGTTAGGTAGAGACATGGTGCAATTAGTTTAGGTCGAGATATGGCACCGGAGACCCGGCCCGATAGTAATAGTAATGTATGTTCCATGATGGTCCATCCATGTCATCCTTATCTGATCTGGAGATTGTCACAC
>DUCD01000388.1:0-7024 GCA_012959985.1 Verrucomicrobiales bacterium
GATATGCGCTGTCGTCGGAGAGGTGCTTCCCGATGGAGCCATGATGATCATTGGAATTGGGCAATCTGAATCGAGAGCCGTTCGCAAAGGAGAAATCAAGGACGCTTCGGTGGCAGTGGATGATATCAGGAGAGCCATTGCGGAAGCCGAGCAGTCTGCCGATGTGGAGATCCGCAATCTTTACCTGGGTGTGACAGGAAGTCATCTCCAGGGAATGAACAACCGAGGAGTGCATCCCATCGTTTCGGTGGATCGAGATATCTGTGAGGACGATATTGAGGATGTTGTAAGGAATGCGAAAGCCGTGGGGTTGCCGATGGGGCATCAGGCATTTCATTCGATTCGCCAATATTTTGCGGTCGATGGTCAGGAAGGGATTCGCAATCCGATGGGTATGGCAGGCACTAGGTTGGAAGCAGACATGCATGTTATTCATGGCAACTTGAACCGGATTCTAACGTCGGTTCGCGCGGTTCAAAGTCTGAATCTTGAAGTGGAGCAGGTTGTTTTCAATGGCTTGGCATCTTATCTGGCTCTGCTCAATCAGGAATCTCGTGAATCGGGAACTCTATTGATCGATATCGGAGCGGGATCCACTGAATACATTGTTTGCACCGATGGCGTCGTACGTCATTCCGGTGTGCTCGCTATAGGCGGAGATCATGTTACCAATGATATTGCCTATGGTTTGAAAGTTCCGTTGGGTAGAGCAGAGCAATTGAAAATTGATTTCGGATCGGCTGTTGTGTCATCAGAGAACACGGGGCAAACCATCGGTCTCACCAACGACGAGGCGGGTATGATGCCGAACAAGATCAATAGGGAACACTTGCACCAGATCATTTCGGCTCGACTCGAAGAGGTGTTACAAATCCTGGAGAATGAAATGAACCGATTGGGGATAATGGATTATCTAAGAAAAGGGATTATCATTACAGGAGGCGTATCAAAAACAAAGGATTTACAGCGAATAGCAGAACGCGTTTTTCAATTGCCAGTTAGAATTGGCGTGTGTCCCGACATTCAGGGAGTACACGCGGTGCTGGAACAACCTGAATTTTCATGTGGAATCGGATTGGTGAAATTTGGAGCTATTCAAGCCCAGGGCAATCCCCGTAAATCTTCTCTGGCCGCTGGATTTAAAAATCGCGTCTCTCGGTTTTTCCGCAAATCGGAACTCCAAGAAATAGATAACGACCAATTGATTGAAACCTCTTTAAACAGTCCGTCATGAGTGAAAATCCGGAAATAAAAAAATTCGAACTGAACGGTCCAAAAATCGGAGTTGTTGGAATCGGTGGTGCTGGCGGCAATGCGGTCAATCACTTGATTCAGGAAGAATTCACTCGAGTTAAATTCATTAATTTGAATACCGATCTACAGGCTCTTGAACAATCTCCCTGTAGAGATTCCGTGCAGTTGGGTGCTCAGAGAACACGAGGATTGGGAACTGGTGGAGATCCCGAAGTAGGAAGGTTGGCTGCCGAGGACGATCTCGATTCGATCAGGGAAGCCGTCAAGGGGTTTGATATTTTGTTCATCATTGCGGGCATGGGGGGAGGGACGGGGACCGGTGCCGCTCCAATCATTGCGCGTGTGGCCAAGGAAACAGGAGCCCTCGTGCTTGCATTTGCGATTCTTCCTTTTGCCTCGGAGGGGGCAAGGAGGATGCGGCAGGCGCAGGGTGGATTGATTCAATTGAAGGAGGAGGCGGATGGCGTCATACTGATGCCTAATCAGAATATTTTTGGCCTGATTGAAAAGGAAGCCTCGTTCATTGAAGCTTTTAATGTCGTTAATGGCTTATTGGGAAAGGGGATTCGTGGGTTCTGGAAAATCCTATATTTCCCAGGTTTGATCAACCTTGATTTTGCGGATCTAGCTTCAGTTCTTCGAGGAAGACATTCCGAAAGCCATTTTGCTGCCGTTACGGTTGACGGGGGGGATTTGGCAGCACAGGCGCTTGAGAATTTGAATGATTCGCCCTCATTCAAGGGGGGGGATGCGCTCAAAGATGCCGAGGCTGTATTGGTCAATCTCGTCGGAGGAGAAGATCTTAGCATGAGTGTTGTTGATAAAGTAATGACAGGAATTTCAAGCCAATGCGATCATGCACAGATGATCATCGGGGCCTCCTTTGATCCGGAGTGTTTTGGTAAACTTGAAGTGACGGTTATTGCGTCGTGTTCGGTTCAGACTCCAGCTGAATCCTACAATCCCTTTGTAAAACGTCATGAGCCTAGGAGCGTGATAGAATCCGATGGAAATAGTTCGGGAACATCACAAAACTCAGAATCACCCGTCATTAAAATGGATACCGAGTTTTTTAAAATTGCTCAGAGATCTACAGAAAAACCGGGATTGTTTACTTCATTCGGCACTCCTTTACATTCGGCTGGAAAGCCATCAACCGCTGCTAAATCGGAGTCACGAAAGGGCAAACTACTACAAGGGCAATTGCCGCTTGATGTTATTTCCAAAGCTCGATTTCAAGATGTCGAACCGACTTTTCATCAGGGAGAAGATCTGGATGTTCCGACTTTTGTAAGACGAGGTATCAAATTGAATTAAACACTCATCACGCGTTTCGAGTGATGATTACAGAAACGCACGTCGTGAAAAATCCGTTCTTTTTTTCTTCACGCAGTCATCAACTAAAAGATCTGCGAAGGTTGAAATGGTTTCACCGCTTGTCACTGAATGTGCCAAGTTTGGCGGGAGGCATTATTTTATATCTAACTTCTGCCTTTGCGCAGGAATCGGAAAGTAAATCATCATCATCTGGACAATCTGAGTCGGAGTCTGCATTGGTTGCCCGGATGACGGAGCATGTAAGCCGAGTAGATGCCGATGCTGACAGACTTCAAATTCCCGATTTCCAATCAGGTAAGAAATGGTTCAACAGTCCTCCCCTCAGTTTTCAAAGAGAATTGAAAGGTAAGATTACCGTTCTGGATTTCTGGACCTACTGTTGTATCAATTGCATCCATGTCTTGCCGGAATTGGCCGAATTGGAGGCGAAGTATGCAGGGTTTCCCGTAGCGTTCATCGGGGTGCATTCGGCGAAATTCGAAAATGAAAAAAACTCTGAGAATATTCGGGAAGCTGTCATGCGGTATGAAATAACCCATCCGGTCATTAATGATGATGAGATGTTCATATGGCGCAAAATCGGTGTTCGCAGTTGGCCAAGTCTTGTTGTTGTGGGGCCCAAGGGGAATTTGTTGCTGATGGTTTCCGGGGAAGGTAACAAGGAAACGGTTGATGCCTGCATCACGGCAGCATTGGAGTTTTATCCAAAAGATATTTTTCGGCATGAGCCGATTCCCATGCAGCTTGAGAAGAATGAAAGAGAGGGGGGGAACTCGTTGAATTACCCAGGTAAGCTTGCGGTGGATCTTGATAATGGTCGATTGTTTATCAGTGATTCAAATCATCATCGCATCCTTATTTCGGATTTCCAGGGAAATGTATTGGATGCAATCGGTAGTGGCAGGATTGGACTCCGTGATGGTGGTTTTACCGAAGCGCGGTTTAACCGTTTGCAGGGAATCGTTTACCACAAAGGCATGCTTTACGTTGCCGATTCTGAAAACCATGCTTTACGTCAAGTTGATCTTGAGACAAAGAAGGTGATTACCTTAGCGGGAGATGGTAAGCAGGGGAGAGATTATCAAGGTGGAAAAATCGGCAGTAATCAACAACTCAGCACTCCTTGGGATGTGCTCTATCATAATCAAAAGGTCTATATTGCGATGGCCGGTACCCATCAGATTTGGGTTTACGATATCGATTCGAAAACTTGCACCAATTTCAGCGGGAATGGATCCGAACAGAATCTGAATCACGATGATCCCTTGAAGGCGGCCTGGGCACAACCTTCTGGTTTAACTTTTGACGGTAGTGAAATGTTCATTGCAGACAGTGAAAGCAGCGCCATCAGGTCCGTCAGTCTCTTGTCCGGTAAGACTCGGACCCTTGTGGGTGGCGAGGATGCTTCTCCCCGGAATCTTTTTGATTTTGGAGATCTGGATGGCGTAGGAGATCAAGCAATGCTCCAGCATCCATTAGGAGTGTTGTATCTAGAAAAAATGATGAAAGTTCTGGTTGCTGATACATATAACCATCGGATCAAGCTGATGGATCCTGCAAGCAGGAAGATTGAGAAATGGGTCGGAAGTGGTGAAGCCGGATACCTGGATGGCAAGGGAGTTGAAGTCCGTTTCTCTGAACCTTCTGGCTTTGCGATAGGTCCCGAAGGAAAGACCGTTTTTGTTGCCGATACCAACAACCATAAAATTCGAGTCATTCAAACGGAGACTTTGGATGTGACTACCTTGAATCTCAGGAATGTTCCAGAACCACTAGCTTCCGTTTCACCTCGATCTGAGCGATTGGCCCATCTGCCTGGGACACCGATCATTCGTCAGGAGAAAGTAGTGATGAAAAAAGGTGAAGAAGGCGTGATTCTGTTGAACCTTGGTTTTCCTGATGAATATCATCTCACACCGGAAGCACCCAGTCGATGGCAGGTGCTTCGTCGGGATTATCCGTTGTTGATTATTGATGAGTCCATCATTGCAGGGGACCTAACCGGTAAACCCACCAGAATCCCTTTCAGGGTTTCTGATGAAAACGATGCTTCAAGAACCGAGAACCTGAGGATCGAGGCGTTGGCCTATTTCTGCAAAGATGATGGAGTCTGTCGAATCGGAGCCGTGGTTTTTGAAATCCCCATTGAAATTTCTCCTGCGGTCGAGAAAATAGAGAATGAAATTGCTTCGAATGCAACGGCAATTGAGGAACAAGTTCCCCGAGAGGTGAAGGAAATCGCCTTGACGTTTCAATTCCAGGATCAGTCAGATCCGATTGCCAGTCCATTAAGGTTCAAGTGAAAGGATTTCCATGGAGGTAGGATCCGATTCTACAATGATTCGTCCGACTTTTCAGGAAATACAGGATGCCTATGAACGGATTTCCACGATTGTTCATTGGACTCCGGTTCTCCGTAATCGAAATTTGAATCGCCTGCTTGGAAAGGATCTGTATTTCAAGTGTGAGAATTTTCAGAAATGTGGTGCCTTCAAATTTCGAGGCGCCACCAATGTGGTGATGAACCTTTCTGATGAAGAGCTTTCCCGAGGAGTTGCGACCCACAGTTCCGGGAATCACGCAGGAGCCTTGGCCGCCATCGCAGAAATTCGAGATATTAGAGCCACGGTCGTCATGCCGGAAAATGCTTCACGGGTCAAAGTGAATGCTGTCCGTGAATACGGGGCCGAGATTAGGTTTTGTGCATCGAATACGCTTGCTCGTGAAACTTGCCTTGAAGGCGTATTGAAGGAAACCGGAGCTGTCTTTGTTCCCCCGTATAATGATTACCGAATCATTGCGGGGCAAGCGACTGTGATGCTTGAATTCATTGAGCAAGTAGGTGGCCTGGATACCGTCGTGGCTCCCGTGGGCGGCGGAGGATTGTTGAGCGGTACCGCTCGAGCCTGTGCTTTCCAGTCTCCAGAGACTTCAGTCATAGGGGCTGAGCCTAAAGGGGCGGATGATGCAATGCGGTCGTTCACTGCAAAGCGACTTATTCCTATGGTGTCGCCAGTAACTATTGCGGATGGTCTTTTAACCTCACTGGGAGAAAAAACCTTTCCGATCATTCTCAGTCAAGTGGATGGCATTATTACGGTGAAAGAGGATTCAATCATTCATGCCATGAGGTTGGTATGGGAACGTCTGAAAATTATCGTGGAACCTTCAGCTGCGGTTCCGTTGGCCGCGATCCTTGAGAATCCGCAATCGGTACCGGGATCCAAGGTGGGTATCATTCTTTCCGGAGGCAATGTAGACTTGAATCACTTGCCGTGGAAATGTTAAATGACATTTTTCATTTTCAATCGAATTGATATCCATTAGCTTATTTGGGGATGAGAGTGTTTGTTGCAGGAGGAGCGGGTTACATCGGTTCTGTATGTGTCGAAGAACTGTTGAATCATGACTATGAAACGATTGTTTATGACAATCTTTCAGAGGGGCATCGTTCGGCTGTAGACCCTCGGGCCACCTTCATTGAAGGAGACCTGTCTGATCCTGATAGGCTCATGGAGTCTCTAGAAAAGTACGAGTGCGAAGTCATTATTCACTTTGCAGCACATGCTTTGGTCGGAGAATCGATGGAGAACCCGGGTAAATACTTCCGTAACAATGTTTCCAATGGACTCAATCTGCTTGATGCTGCCGTAGAATGCGGGATTCGTAAGGTAGTATTCAGCTCCACGTGTGCAACATTCGGCATACCTGAAAGAGTTCCCATGAATGAGACTCTGCTTCAGAATCCGGTGAATCCTTATGGGGAGTCCAAGAAAATGTTCGAGAAGATTCTGGAGTGGTATCATCAGATTCATCGGTTGAATTTCACAGCATTCCGCTACTTCAATGCTGCCGGTGCCGGAGATCAATTCGGTGAACATCACCGTGTGGAAACCCATTTGATTCCCAATGTGTTGAAGGTCGCCTTGAAGCACTCAGATCACTGCAAAATATTCGGGACGGATTACGATACTCATGATGGGACCTGTATCCGGGATTACATTCATGTCCGAGATCTGGCGCAGGCTCATATCCTCGGGATGGACAGTGATCATTCGGGATTTTACAATTTGGGAAATGGAGAAGGTTATTCGGTTCGGCAAGTGATCGACACCTGTCGTCGGGTTACCGGATGCGGGATTGAGGTCTTGGAAGAGCCCAGGAGATCCGGAGATCCGTCCAGACTGGTTGCAGATTCTTCCAAAGCCAAGCGTGAATTAGGATGGGCCCCTCAGTTTCCTGATCTGGAATCCATTGTTCGAAGCGCCTGGGATTGGCACAGTAGGTTTCCCAATGGGTATTCCGATTGATTCCCATCATAAATTCGATTCGCTTGGCAAGATGTTCTTCGTATCACGTACTGCCGTCGCTGGACATTATACTCTTACGCATCAAGTTTTCGGATTTAAACCTCGGAATTCTTCACAAACTT
>DUCD01000388.1:7179-14647 GCA_012959985.1 Verrucomicrobiales bacterium
AGTCCGACAATTTCAGCCCCTGGGATTTTCCGAAAACTTGATGCCGATCAGTATACAAGGTTCTATCCAAGGTTCGCCTTCGTTCATCATCTCCTAGGCTTGTTCCGGATTGTCTGTAGAGGCGTTGTCAGCAACCCTCTCAGGCTGAGTTGATGGGGGCTTTTAAGTTCGGCAAGACCGAAATCGATGTTTCGAAGGTTATTCCGCACTCGGAAGGATCCGAAGAGGCGGTCCCATATTGTGAAGAATGCGCCATAGTTGGAGTCTGTTTCCACTCGGAGTATGGAGTGGTGAACTTTGTGGATTTCCGGCGTGACAATAAAGCGGCGGAGTGAGATTTCAAGCCATGAAGGTAGTGTGATGTTGGCGTGGTGGATTTGCACATTGGTATACATGACAATCTCGTAGAGTACTACGGCCCAGAGCTGGATGCCCAGTAGGGCTATAACAGGGATCCGCAGAAAGCAGGACATGATGATCTCGCCAAAGTGAAATCGATTGGCAGTCGTTACGTCCATGTGCGGATCCGAGTGATGTACGCGGTGAAAGCGCCAGAAAAAGGGGAGAGCATGATTCCATCTGTGCCACCAATACATCCAGAGGTCGAAAAGGATAAAGGTGGCCAGCGCATGCCCCCAACCTTTTACCTGCAGCCAGTTGAGTAATCCAAATCCGGTATGCTCGGTCCAGCGGGCCGTCCAGAACCAGAGGCCTACAAACAAGGCCGCTACAGTGATTGCATTCAGTACGCCGAGGAAAATATTGCGGGTATCGTTGCGAAAGCGTTCTTTTGGACGTCCTTTGTAGAAAGTGAGAAAAGGTGATGAAGTCTCGATGACGAGTAGAAGGAAAAGGATGGCGACACTCAGTATCATCTTTCCCTGCCACAGGCCGTGCAGCAGCCCTTCCATCGGCCCCAGAGGAATCGGCGGTACCTTGGCTCGGTATTGAGGCAGCAATAAGCGGACGGCAAATTCATTGTATGGATGCACTAGGTCGGTAGGGGAGGATGTGTCCACCAGGGGGTAGTCAGAATTTGCCCAGGCAAAGATTGAGCCTTCGAGATTGAATATATTGGTGCGCCCGGCCCGACGGAGGCGGTCAATCAGTTCGGAGGATCGATATCCGACGGAGCAGTATGCGATCAATGGGCGCTCAGATTCGATAAACTCTGACAATTCGATGTTCTTGATCCTGGGATCGACACGCCGGGCTTCGGGAAGATGACTGACGGCGTATTCAACTTCCGCACGCACGTCCAAGAGAAGCGGTTGAGAACGGTTTAAATCCTTTATCCATGCGTTCAGTTCTGACGGTGAGATTTGTTGGACCTGAGGAAACTGAGTGCGCACAGCCAGTTCGACTGCAGATAGACCGAATTCCGCGGGTCGCAGCATCAGCATAATGACACCAATGAAAAAAATCAGGGCCATGCTGACCGGCAGTAATTGGAGGAACCGTCGGATGGGCATTTAAAGACTATTCTATTGGCAAGAGAGAAGTGCGACAAGCCTTTATGGAAATGTCTTTAAGCGATCGTATTAAGAAACAGGAGACGGAATCGTTTGATTTTTGTGGCTACAGGATGAGGAATTCCTCGAAGTTTTCTCCGGGGCTTTTTTACTGTGGTTTTTCAAAGGAATTGATCTAATCTTTGGTATGCCTTCTCAAATGGAATACCTCACAAATCTATGAGCAAACCACTACACCAACTGCGTGCGGGTGTCATTGGAACGGGGTTTATCGGTCCGGTCCATATCGAAGCATTGAAACGTCTGGGCGTTCAAGTCACTGCGGTCTGCGGTTCGACCAATAATGCGAAAGCCACTGCCAACCAATGGGGGATTCCCGAGGTTTATGGTGACTATGACTATCAGGCGATGGTTCGATCGCCGCATGTGGATGTTGTACATATCACATCACCTAACAAGGCGCATGTGGAGCAATCGTTGGCTGCTCTCGCCGCAGGTAAACATGTTGTCTGTGAAAAGCCACTGGGAATGACTTCGGAGGAAACGGAAAAAGTGGTCGTAGCGGTGAAAAAAGGAGGAAGGAGAGGCCCGGTATTCGCGGTGAACTATATGTGTCGTTTTTTTCCGGCAGTGCTGCAGATGCGAGCTATGGTGGAACGTGGCGACTTGGGGCGGATTATTCATGTTCAGGGCCATTTCTTTCAGGATTGGCTGCTTCAGGAAACCGATTACAACTGGCGGATTTTGGCAAGTGAGGGCGGCAAACTTCGGGCCGTCGGTGATATCGGTACCCATTGGATTGATGCGGTGTCTTTCATTCTGGGAGCCAAAGCAACGGCCGTGTTCGCCCATCTCGAAACTTTTCACAAGAAACGGCTTCGGCCGCGAGACGAAGTGCAGACTTTCGCCAAGGTCGATCCCGATGAAATGGATTCCTACAAAGTGGACACCGAGGATTTCGCCAGTGTGCTACTGAAATTCGGTAAATCGAAACATGACTTCGCCTCCGGAGTCCATGCCTCCGCGTCGATTTCGCAAGTCGCAGCTGGTTGGAAATGTTCACTCAGTGTCGGCATCTACGGTACGGAGGGTAGTGTGCGCTGGGACTTACAGCAGCCGAATGAAATCATCGTTGGTCGCCGGGATGAACCGAATCAGATTCTCCAGCGCGGCACGGCCGGTTTTATGGAGGATGTTGCCAATTTCACCGATTATCCGGGAGGTCACCCCGAAGGGTTTCCCGATAGTCACAAAATGCATTACCGGGCCGTCTACGAACACATCCTGACTAACAAGAAGGCTCCAGCACTTTTCGCCACGGCTGCTGACGGCCACTATGAAGTCAGACTTTGCGAGGCTGTACTCAAGAGCAGCAGGGCAAAAGGATGGGTAAGAGTGTAGGTGATTTTCAGGGAACGTCGGTAATCTGGTTGTCAAAACCGATGATCGTGACTTTAAGTCGCGTTCGATCGTCCTCATAGAAGAAGTGGATGTAGCGAATATTTATTTCCTGAAGTTCCTGAAGGATCAACGGATTCATTTCCGGTTCCAATTGAGGCTCGAAGAGAAAAGTTTCCCAGAAGTTATGATGTCCCGGTTGATAACTCTGAGAGTAATAGCCTGTTAATTCAATGGGTTTTGAGGTCAGACCTTCAATGCGGGTTTTCTTCCATCTTTTCAATGGAGCGGTATAGCCGGCTGTGGGGCCGGTAGGCGCCGGGGGCCAATAGAATTCCGATTGGACGGAAACTCCGGATTCGGAATTGAATTCCCGTATTTGAAGCAGATCGGATGGATCCGGTTCGTCTCCGGATTCAGGAATTGACAGACGAATGGATTCTTCGCTAATCCACTTAAGTTCCCCACCTGGATCCAAGCTTAAAACTGGATTGTCATACCTTGCTGACAAGGAAAATCTCAGATCGTTTAGTGTAGTTATGGGCACACCGCCGTTAGTCTGTTCAAGTGGAATGTTCTGTATGCTCAGTTCCATTCGTGTGGATTGATTCTCTAATTCCATCGTCCAGAAATCAGATGTGGATTGGGTATCTGTCGTATGGTTTGATTCAGGAAATGTTGAGGGAGGACCGTTGAATGCTACTCTTTCGCCCTTTGAGTTCAATTGTATCTGCATATCAGTGATCAGACCACTTGCTAAAGCTCTTCTGTTCAACAGGGTATTGCTCGACTCCAGCCGTAGCCGGGATTTAAGACGATGCACGGCAAAGAGATCGTCGCGTTCACCCTGTTGGGTTTCCAGAAGAATCGGGTTGTTCAATAGGAATAGGCTGGTTGATTGCCTTTGAGTGTTATCCGGTATTTGGCGGATTTGCTTGATCACAAGGCCGGTGGGTTTGATTTTCTTGTATTCGAAATCGAGAGTGTAGGATTCAAGGTTTCTGGATTGTATCTCCCAGGCTTGGGATGCCTTAAAGAGAAGGTCTGCCAGGTTCAGGTAATCCTTTTCCCAATCCATGACATGATCTCCGAGTAAAACCAAGTTGGAGGACTGGACGAGATCCGTGAAATCGCCGAAAGAAAAACGAGTGATATTGACGGTTTCCGGTTGAGAATTTCCGCTTGGATTTGCAACGCTGACGGCTCCCCTCTGTGTCACGAGAACCGTCTTTCTTGAGGATCGGTTGCGGGTCAGTGTGGCGACTCCATTGGCCAGTTCGATTTCATCGGGATAGGAATGATGTACGAGCAAGGCCATGCCGACCTTTGCTTCATCAACTCCAAATCGTAACCGTTCCAGATAGGCGTTGTCATTATAGAACGATGCATAGACTTTTTTGATGGCACGGAAAACACCTCGTTCCTCTAACTTACCGGGGTCGCAGTGAGAAGGGCCTTCCCGGTCATCATCCTGATCATCCACTAGACAACCACTGTAGCTGTCGTAGAGGCCGGCACCTGAGAATTGATCGCTGTCTTCAACATTAGTCGAACTGCGGAACCGGATTTTTTGATTTGGATCGAATTGCCCTAATGCATCGATAACGGAGATTTGTTGCGAGGATGTGAACTGCGCTTGATCTCTGATGAAATCACGAATTCCCTTCAAGGTGTTTTTTAATTGAGCGATGCTTTCAGGAGGATAAGAAAATGGCTGCAGCCTGGATCGAATGATTTGCCTCAATGTTAGATTATCGTCGGTTGACTGATCCATGAATTCATCCCATAAATCAAAAGAGAAAGCGATAGCACGGGGAGAATTGTCGGGAATGCTTCTTCGCAGAATTCCAAAGTTGGCTGCTTTTCCACCGAAGAAAGCGATATCACTGGGAGTCAGTTCATCGGTAGACTTGAATAGAAATCCTGCCTTCTGCTTTGCTGCGAATACAAGTTTTCCCGGTTGTTTCAGCTCAAGGATCTGCGTTTTCAACTCAGGAGGCATACTTCCGGTCAACGGAAATAACCGAATGTCGCAACTGTTGGCGTTGATTGAAAATCCGGCTAAGGGATTGGCGGTCAGAATGACTTCTTGATTCTTCAAGTCCTCTAGTTGCGCCAGCATATCGGGATTGCGCAGATAGACAAAAGGAATGCCGAAGGTGCGTGCCAGAATGGCTACATGGGAATTCGGAGTTGATGAAGTCAGGGATATGACCCCTGCTACATTGGGGATCTCCGCAGGGATTCCATCGGTCAGTAGGATGTCATCAGGACGCAAAGCGCCGGAGGCAAAATCGGATTCGATATTCTCGGGTGCCGAGTAATGAAGAAGGCCCATTGCCCATCCAAAGGAGTAACAGACATTTCCTGTAATCCATTGATCGGAGGAGCCTATGGATATACCCTTATCCGTGAAAAATTGATGATTATCGTGGGTTGATTCGATCTGTTCAAAGGTTGGCATGTAGAATACATGCACAGGTGATTCAGAGTTGATGGTTGACTCGATCCGTCTGAACAGCTTGGCGACCATTTCTTCTGGGTATGGGCTTCTTCCAACCAATTGAATGCCCGCTTGTCGCAGATTTGGGTCGGGGGGGAAGACTACAGCTCCGGTAATGATGGTCTGGTTTTCTGGATAAAGCGAAAGGGTTTCAAATTCCTCCGGTGGGATGTTTCTGAACTCCGCAATATTCTTTGTTATGAAATCGTAATGAAATACGAATTTCCGGCTGTCCTGATAGATGACCTCATTCAGGTTGGATGTGCGAATTGAAAACTTAATCCATCTTGATTCTGAATTACTGAATCCAATCTGGGGTGAGAGGAAGGCGTCACGGTTGAAACGAATCAGGTTCTTAGACACATCCCGGGAATTCAGTGGACGGGACTCTAAGCGAAAAAAACGTTTAGGGGAGGCTTTGGGATTCGGTGTTTTGTATTCAAAAGGAGTATGATGAATTTCAGCATCAAGAGTCCAGTTTTGGAGATTGCTGGATCCCAGCAGATCGTAATGTAGGTTGTCCGGTCCGTTACCCCGCATTCGAATGTCGTTGGATTGGGAATCCGGAACGATAGACAATCCCAGGATTGAGGTTGGGTTTCCTGAAGTTGAGGTCTTGTTTTTTGTTGCGCCATTTCCAATTTGTCCCTGAATTCCTGTCGGAATGATCAGGAGAGAAAATACAACGGAGATTAGGGTTTTGTAATACGAACTGTCTTCTAAATAAAAAACCATGGGCAACTCCAGAAAATCATCAAAGATAATGGCAAATGCTTCAACTGCAAATATTTGGTTCTTATTAATGCAAACTGGAGTAGGGCGCGCTGTTTTGCCATTGGGTAAAGAGGGCCATTAGTTAAGGCCGTCATTCCTGAAGTTCGCCGCACCGCGGCCGGAATTGGGGGGCAAATATCAACGATTACCACCCCGCTCGCCGCGAAGCGCCGCTGGAACTTCAGATGTCTACTGTGGACGCGATGCAGTCAGGTTTTTACTGGAAGGAACTTTGAATTCAATCCTTAGCGCTTTTTCAGGAACGTTCCAAACTCTCAGAACTCCGTCGATGCCTCCGGTTACAGCGACCTGTCCATCTCGGTTGATTGCTGAATCGGTTGTGAAGTCGGGGGCCCCTTTTAAAGTATCTTCTCCCAAACGAATTCCGGGACTGCCTGAAGTTGTGAAAAGTTGATCCGTTAAACCGACATAGTGAAGGGAGGTGACTTGTTTTCTGTAGCCTTGAATGGTTTTCTTTTGTTCTCCTGTTTTGAAATTCCAAATTTTTATGATCTGGTCAGCTCCGGCCGTTGCCAGTTGGTGTCCATCCGGGTTCCACGCTACGTCTGTTACGTGATGAGTATGCCCTTCAAATGAACGGACAAAACTTCCGTCTTTGACTTTGAATACCTTCATAAACCGGTCAGTGGACGAGGTTGCCAGGAATTGTCCATTCGGGGAAAATCGGATTCCGGTCAGGGTATCGCTGTGTGCATCTTTAAAGGTCCGAATCAATTGCCCTGTGCTGACATTCCACAATTTCAACTCCCCACTGCGTGAAGCCCAACCTCCACCGGTTGCCAGGAGTTTCCCGTCAGGACTGAAATCCAATGCAGTGACCCGGTCCACCAGCAGCTCCGGGTCATCTATGTGTCCGATCGTTCTGGTGAGAATCCAATGCAAACGGGTTGGGAATTTGAATAATCGATAGGATTCGTCCAACAGCAGAAGTTGATCATTGCCGGTGAAGTGGATTTCAGAGATGCCGTATCGGCTGGAATCCATGGATTGAAGAGGCTCCCCATCCACGCAGGCCCAAAGTTGAATTTGTCCATCTGAATTGCTTGTCGCGAGCGTTTTCGAATCGATGGAGAATGAAAAGGATTGTAACTGGGACGTGGGGTGGTCGGTATTCTTTATTGCGATTTCAAGATCCGCCTTGTTTTCCTTCAATTGAGCCTCAGCTTCTGCAGAGGCCGCTTTGGCATGGATGTATTCTGAACCGTAGCGATCTGCAAGTTTCACAGACAACTCTGAATTGATAATCGATTTATCCCATTCCTTCCTGGATTTTTCTAAATCGGATCTGGCCTTATCGATT
>DUCD01000389.1 GCA_012959985.1 Verrucomicrobiales bacterium
ATCCCTGCTGAGTGGCAGGAATTAACACATTAGCCAACCTTTTTTCCATTCTCTATGGGACGCCTGTGATGAAGGTATTCGGCAGTTGAGGAGTATTTGACCGGTCGAATACCTCGAATTGAATTCCGTCAAATCGAACCAATCCGTTGAATGTGCCGAACCAGAGAAATGTGTCCTCGGTCTGAACCATGGATGTGGGGGTGTTCTCGGGCAATCCCTGTTCTGTTTCCCAAACTTGAATCAAATATTCCTCTACTGGGTAGGAATCGGGATCGTTGGTTGCGGGGTAGGCTGCATTCAGCAAGAATGCATGCATTAAGAAAAACTCTCCCCAATTCCGGGAATTGCGGATTCCGCTCATAAGATCTCTCCGATTATAGAACTATTCTCGATTTGGAAAAGTTATTTCAATGCTGCTTCTGGATTTCTAACAGTCAGCTTTTCTGCGATCGAGGCTCATCCAGGGTGAAACTCACGTAACACTGCCTTACCATCGTGATTATCGGCTGATTTCAATAGAAGATTAATTCTTTTTATTTTTCCCGTTTGTTTTGAAATTCATGCATTTGAAAAGTGAATTATGGTTTGCCAGACTCCTGTGGGTCTGAATAAATCCGGTCTGGTGTCGTCTGTATTACTGAGAAGAAAAACAGATAAAGGTTCACTTTTTAGAATGAAAGGTTAGGGAATGAGTCACGTGAAATGGATCAGTGGAGGAGTGGGATTGGTGGTTTGTTTAATGGTTTCGGGTCGAGTTGAAATTCAGGCTGAGGGCAAGACTCCAGCGGGGTTGGCTCCTCTGCCAATCAAACTACCCAAACCTATGTTTGTCGGAACTCCCCAAAATATGAAGGGTGTGAAGAATCTCGAGCCAAACCGTGGCAAACCTAGGGCACCGTTTTATGCACCGGTCGGAGTGAATAGCCTGGCAGTTGGAAAACCGGTATCCGGAAGCGATGAGGAACCCATCATGGGCAGCTTGAAAATGCTTACCGACGGGGACAAGCAGGCCTCAGACGGAAGCTATACGGAATTGGGTCCCTTCGTGCAACATATCACCGTGGATCTGGAAACCGAATTCGATATTTATGCGATCCTCCTGTGGCATTATCATAAACAGGCAAGAGTCTATTTTGACGTGGTTGTTCAAGTTTCCAAGGATAAGGATTTCATCGACTCCATCACTGTATTCAATAATGATATCGATAATTCCGCTGGGTTGGGCATTGGAAAAGATATGCATTATGTGGAAACCTCCGAGGGGAAATTGATTGATGCCAAAGGAGTTCAGGGACGATACGTCCGGTTCACCAGTAACGGAAATAGTACAAGTGAATTGAATCACTACATTGAAGTGGAAGTCTTCGGTAAGTAATCGGTATCTCGAGTCCAATGAGCGACACCGAGATGCAACCCGTCACCGGGTCAGTTTGGTTGAAGATAACCGACTGATCCGGGAAAGCCTTTCCGTCTTGATTGACGGCACGCCCGGTTTTCGCTGCCACAGCACGTTTCATCGGCTGATGTGGCACTACAGGCCATTCCGGCAGATCTGCCGCATTTGGTATGGATGGATATCCGCATGCCGAAGATGAAAATAACTTCGCTATTTGTTGGAGGCGATTTTGGTTTTGGGATTGTTAATCCCGGTAGTTCTGTCTGGGGCGACGGGAGGTTCTTTGGTTTCGCTCGGCAAAGAAATGCTCGGGATGAGCATTCGATAAGTGCTCTACAGACACCTGTTCCCAGCCTGCCAGATGAATCAGATGTTCAAACAGGAAGGCGCACCCAACGGCATCGTACAAGGCGTCATGAGGTGCCCGGCCCGGGCAGGCTGTCCTGATTTTTTCTGTTAATTGAAGTAGATCAAGCAGGTCTGAAAGTGTATGGGACTTCAGATCCGGATAGGCGATCCTGGAGAGGGTGAGCGTATCGATCCAGGGGCCGGATTGATGGATCGGGAGCGCGTGGTTGATGATTTTTTTTTCAACGGAAATATTGTGAGCGATCAATGGGTGTCCAAGTAACCAGGGCATTATTTCCATGAGTTGATGAACGAATTCAGGCGCCTGTTTCAGTTGATTCCTGATGCGGTGATGGTTTCCTGGTGCTTTGTAGTTGAATGGGCGGTCTCCAATTTTGAAAAGACTCTCGAAGTATTCGGTTTCAACTACTTTTCCGTGGGACACCTTGACCATACCAATCTGCCAAGGTTCATCCGGATGACCGGGAACGATTCCGGTTGTCTCAAAATCAATGGCCACTGCAAGCGGTGTATCCCGGATATTCTTCATGTCACTGGAAGGTTTCACCTCTTTTTTATTTATTCAAGTCCGGTTTTCATCGAATAAACTCGATGCGCACGATGAAAAATGCAGAGTGGGTGTGAATGAGCGCTTTGGCTAGTCGAGTGCGCTTTGTCCAGTGCATTTAATCGCTCCCAAGCGGGATAAAGCTTTCATTTTTCCGATCTAACTTTTATACAGTTTTTCCACCTGAAGATCGGTGAATCCAAAAGGTGGTCGGGCAGGACTGAAATTACATGGCGGAATCATTGAAAAAAACCGTATTATTTGTCTGTACTGGGAATTATTTCCGGAGCCGACTTTCTGAAATTCTCTTCAATCATTATGCCCAGGCCCGCGGACTGGAATGGACGGCCATTTCCCGGGGACTGGCGAATCCCATCACATGGAAGGGAATATCTGATGCCGCAATTAAATTCCTCTTGATCAAGGAACTTCAGGAGCAGGCTCAGAATATCCGTGATCCCCTGGCCATGAAGTTGGAGGAGTTGGAGCAGGCGGAGTTGGTGATTGTATTGAATCGTCAGGAACATCAGCCCATGATGAAAATGAAATTCGGACTTCTCGCCAAAATGTTGGAAGAGAAGGGCAGGGTTCGGTATTGGAATGTTTACGATCTCCCGCAGAATGTAAGTCTGTTCACCCGCTTGTTTAATGCAGAGATTTCCAATGCAAGTCAGCTTGAGGAAAGCAGCACCGAACATATCGATTTCGGTATCAGAGCCCTCGTCGATGAATTGATGCAGGCTGAATAGTCAGAAGCTGTGAGTTTGCGTCATTTATGAAGTGGGTGAGTTCTACCGGGTCCAGCAACCCTCAGGCACCCGCTAGATGGTCTTCTTCTTTGCCAGGGTAAAGAGCCAGTAACAGAGGCCTGCCAGGAATAGAATTCCCGGCCAGGTGCCAATGGGTTTGTCGATGATACTGATATCTATTCCTGCGGCGATGGGGATCGCCAGAAGGATGCCCACCAAAGCTTCACCGGTAATCAGACCTGATGCAAACAGAAGTCCAGGTTTGGAAGAAACCGCATCGGAACTTTTCTTTTTACCCCGGTTGGCTGCCCATGCTACGAGACCTCCCAGCATAATGGCGCTATCTAATTCGAAGGGAAGATATAGTCCGATGGCTACCGCCAGAACGGGCATTCTGAAATGGCTCTTCTTTGCTTTCAGGACCTGATCGGCAATGATCACCGCCACTCCAATGATGGATCCTGTGAAAATGAATCCCCAGGGAAGACTGCCACCAAAGACACCGTCGGCAACCGACTTCATAAGGGTGGCTTGAGGGGCGGCCAACGCCTTGGGCAGTTCGGCAGTTTTGGGGCCGAAACCATAGGCGGTATTGAGAAGTGTCAGAACGGGTGCGATGACGACAGCAGCGGAAATCACCCCGATCATCTGCATCACCTGTTGTTTCCATGGTGTTGCGCCTAGAATATGACCTGCCTTCAGGTCTTGCATATTATCGCCCGCAATGGCGGCGGCACAACAAACCACGGCTCCGATTAAAATAGCCGCGGCGGGTCCACTGGCAGCATCACTCCCCATCAAAAAATAAAGGAGGAGGGAAGAGGACAGAATCGTTGCGATAGTAACTCCGGAAATGGGGTTGTTGGAACTTCCTACCAGACCGGCCATATACCCGGCAACCGCAGAGAAAAGAAATCCCGCCACAACCATGATAACGGCCATCAAGCTGGAGATGCCGCCCATTTTGATTTCATTATAATAGAGGGCAAAGATGGGGATCACCATAGCTGCGATACCGATCACCACCCACTTCATGGGCGTGTCCAGCTCCGTGCGGATAGGCTTCTTCTTGCTGGAACGATTCTGGGTAAAGGCTTGGATCGCTTGATCCAAGGCATCTTTCAGGGCTGAGGAAATACTCAATAATGCCCAAAGTCCACCTACCACCATGGCTCCTACGCCTAAGAATCGGATCTTGGTGGTCCAGATTTCGTAGCCCAAATCAACGGCGTTGGCTCCCTCCGGAATGCCGTTGGCCCACAGGTAAACGGGAATGGCTATCCACCAACTGATAGCGCCACCGATGAAAACTAGAACGGCGATTTTCAGACCCACGATGTAACCTACCGCCATAAGAGCAGGGGAGAGGTTCATTCCAAAATAGGCATAACCTTTGGCCTTTGTCCCCGAACCGATAATTGCCGCTTTGTCCAAAATCCCATGCCAGAGGCCCAGACCGGATTCGGCAAGTTTGAATAGGGCTCCCATAGACGCTGAGATGGCTAGATACTTCACTGCCTTGCCACCCTCTTCACCTGTTTTTAAAACTTCCGCAGTGGCCACCCCTTCAGGGAATTGAAGGTTTTGTTTAACAATCAACGCATTGCGCAAGGGGATGGTAAACATCACCCCGAGAACTCCACCGCAACCGGCGATCAAAGTAGTTTGAACGTAATTGAACTTTGTCCAGTAGCCCATAAGCAATAAGGCAGGAAATGTGAAGATAACACCGGCGGCCAATGATTCCCCGGCACTTGCTGCTGTTTGAACAGCATTGTTCTCGAGGATATTGGATTTGCTGAATAAACGCAGTATCGCCATGGAGATCACCGCTGCAGGGATGGATGCGGAAACGGTCATGCCGGCAAACAATCCCAGATAGGCATTCGCGGCCGATAGGATCATCGATAGAACCACTCCGAGAAAAACGGCTTTAATGGTCAACTCCGGCAGAACGCTTGCTGCCTTGATGTAGGGGGGCGATTGATTTTTACTCATGGCATTATGGGGGGCAGTTTAAAGGATCCTGGATTTAGTTGCCGGTTTAATGTTCCTTCACAGATCCATGACGGCTTCAATATCCGGATCGAGTACCGGTGGTTTGCTGAAGAGTGAGATTCCGAAGAAAAGAGTGAGAGAGATGATCAGGGCGATCGTGCCACTGCTGATTCCGTAGGGCATGGAAAAGCCCAGGTATTTGACGCAGAGTTCTACACCGAAAATAATGAGCAGAGCGGCTATCATGGCTGTGTTGGCTGCCGTGGCAGATGCCCGTTTCCAGTTGAAGCCGATGGCGACCGTGGGAACCAGTGCTGCAGCAAAGGTGCCCCACCCAAAGGTGCCTAAAAGAGCGATCATGTCCTGTGGAGAATAGAGGACGAAAAACGCAGATCCCACGGCAATGCCCAATGTAGCCATTCGTGCCCAGAAAAGTTCATTCTTCAATCCTCGTTTTCGAATCGCTTTGGGCATGTCATGAACCAATGCCGCGGCACCAATATTGAGGAATCCGTCTGCGGTGGACATGATCGCAGCGAACAATCCGGCAAACACAATTCCAGCAAGCAGGGGAGGCGCATAGTGCTGAAGGAATTGGGAGGCGGCTTCATCTCCGCCGGTCAGTTCCGGGTGTTGGCCCTGTAACACAAGAGCCCGTATGGAAAGCCCGATGATAATCCATAGTAACGCGGCCAAAGAGTATCCGACCACACTGACCGGTAGAATCTTTTGTGCGTCGCCGACGTTACGCGTCATCATCATTTTGGTGATGACGTGTGGTTGGCCACATCCTCCCAGGGCAAACAGGAAGAACCAGGACAGGCATCCCATCATTCCCAGCGTCCCCCATGGGCTGATGGCTTCAGGGTCATCCTGCATGATCGTGGTGGCCATTCCTCCGAGCCCTCCCTCCACGGCATTCAATGCAGCAAAGAACACCAGAATTGCCGCAACTACCATGATAATACCCTGAACCAGATCGGTATATACCGAGGCAACTATCCCGCCGGTCATACAATAGAAAACCAGCACGGCGACCGAGATCGCCATCGTCACCTCAAGGGACATGGCCGGCATCCAGGCTACATTGGAGAGGATATCCAACAGCACGGTTGCCATTGCCTTGATCTGCGCGCCCAGATAACCAATGACTCCAAGTAAAATCACGAGGGCCGTCAGGAAGCGACTGGTTTCACTGCGATAACGAGCCGCCACGACATCCGGTAGCGAAATGGAATTGCGCAACTCGGCAAACAAGCGCAGTCGTTTTCCCAGCAGAAAAAATGAAAGGGAGTAACCTATAGAGGCAGAAATCACCATCCAGACTGAACTCATACCCATCATGTAAACGAGCCCCGGTCCGCCCACGAATCCAAAGCCGCTCAAGGTGCTGGAGAACACCGCCATGGCTGTGATCCAAACGCCGAGAGTGCGGCCAGCCATGAAAAAATCCTGCGTCGATTTGGTGCGCTTTAAAGCCCAGATTCCAACGACCAGACAAAGCGCCATGTAGAGGGCTACACAAATGAAAACGATGAGATTCCGATGAGTTTCCATCAGTTATGTTTTGCCACTTCTTTCTCTCTCATTTCGAGGATCCGATTGAATTGTTTTTGGTCATTGTCGCTCCAGATCAACCGCTTGAATGTTGAGATATAGAGTCCGATGAACCAGACGGGAGCTGTCCAGAGTCCGTAGATCATCCAAGCGGTTGGACGCGGTAATCCCAGTATCAGATCCTTGGAGTCAGAAAGCATGAAATGGTGGTAGGAAGCGATCATCAAGGTAAACACACCGGCATAAAGTAAAAAACCAACTCCCAATGGTTTGAGAATCGAGGGTTGTGCCTTGCTGGAATTGGATCCAAGAGCAAGCAGCGCGACGAAAAAGCAGATTTGGATCAATCCGAACGCCCAACCCAGCCACAGTATCCGACCATGGCGTGCTTCCCCGGAACCGCCAATTTTCATTGTTTCAAATTGGGGGTGAGTCATGCCGTGGCCCTGCGCGGATTTCACATGGGCACCCTCGGTTTGGATTTCCGTGAAAGGGATCTCCTGAATCGACAGGACAACACCGATCAGGAGGCACAGGGTTAATGATAATCCAAATAAAACCTTCGGCAGAAAATTCATTGGTTAATTTGAAAAGGGTTCGATAGGGCTGAGGAAATCACGTCTGACTTCAGACGCATTTGATCTCTGGTGGAATATTTCACAGACCTTCGTTGACTTGAATTGTATCTTGAGTGACGAAGAAATGCCAATGTAATGCCCTGCAGTATCGCTGTCACGCGAAAATGACAAAGCAAATCAGAGATTCCTGGATCTCGGTATTGATGGAACCATTCTCTTGAATTAATGTGCATCGAGATCGGTCTATCGTAAAAACACCTGAGCCCTGTTCGATGATACTGAACGATGTTTAAATTACTATTTTTGAAAATATTCCTCTTGGCCTCTGGAGTTGTCTCCATGACCTCAGAGACGAAACAAGCGCCATGGAATCAATTTCGAGGTCCCAACGGATCCGGCGTCGCAGTTTTTGCCAGACCGCCTATAGAAATTGGTATGAACCACACGGCATGGAATGTGCCCCTGCCAGCTGGGCAATCTTCACCCATACTGTGGAACGATACAATCTTTCTGACCGGACTCGAAAGTGAGCGATTGGTGACGGTGGCGTTGGCCCGGAAATCCGGTAGGATTCTGTGGAAAAAACGCGTCCCGGAAGTTCCTTTGGTAAAAGTCCATGCGGCGAACAGCGTTGCGGCCTCCACTCCCTGCGTTGACGAGAAGAGTCTTTATGTCTATTTCGGTTCCTATGGTCTTCTGTGTTATGATCACAATGGCCAAGAAAGATGGAACCGGCCGATCCCCACTCCCAGGAGCACTTATGGAATGTCCACATCGCCCATCCTGTACCGGGATCTGCTAATCCTGGTGCTGGACGATTCGGCGAACCTGCAAGGCAGTCGACTCAGCCGCTCCAAGGTCATCGCTTTGAATAAGTCAAATGGAAAACTCGTATGGGAAACACCGCGTCCCTTCAATCGGGACGGTTGGTCTACTCCCATGATTTGGAAACACACCTATGGAACCGACCTTGCGGTGCTCGGGCAGGGGCGAGTTTATGGCTATGACCCCAAGACGGGTGAAGAGAAGTGGTATGTGAGTGGTTTTTCCAGAGAAACGATAGCTGTTCCCGTCGAGGGCAACGGACGACTTCATGTTTCGTCCTCCATGCTTGGAGGGCGTGGTGATGAAAAACTGGATCCCGAACCTTTCTGGTCTGCTGTTCTTCAATTTGATCGGAATGGAAATAATCAAATCGAACGGACTGAAATCAGTGAACACTTTACCATTCCATTCAGACCCGAGTTACCTCCCGGACATCCGGGGTTTGGTTATCCCTTGCCCAAAGACCCGGATCAACGGAGGAAACGCCAGCTTGGATTCTTTGAAAGAAACGATAAGAACAAAGACGGCGTTTGGTCAAAAGATGAGTTCCTTGCCAGTATGTCCAACAGCCGAACCAAACCTAATCTTGCTGCGATTCGTCCAGGAGGTGAAGGTGACATCACGGACACACACGTCTTCTGGAATGTCCGCCGCGGTATCCCGGAAATACCTTCGCCCGTTTTTCACAAAAACCGTCTTTATTTTGTCCGTGATGGTGGCATGCTGAGTTGTGTGAATGCAGAGATTGGAGAGATGGTATACCAGGAACGGATCGGTGCGACCGGGCAGTACAGCGCTTCTCCCGTCATCGCGAATGATTATGTTTATCTCGTTTCATCACGAGGAGTGATTACCGTGGTGAAATCGGGCGACGACTTCAGTATTACACATCAGGAAGATCTAAATGTTAAAGTGTTTGCCACTCCGGCGATTGATGAAAACACACTTTATATTCGAACCGTTCGCGGGCTCATGGCATTTCGGTGAACCTTCCTCCAGGAATCCGAATGTAATTGACAAGTGCCATCTGATTTACGGAAATGAAGGGTAATTCATTATAAACTTACAAAATGAAAACCAATTTGCTGACGCTGCTCCTGTTTGGATTTGCCATCGCCGGACCGTTGAATTCTTCCGCGCAAAGGCGTCCACTGCTCTTTGCCAATCCGGAAAGCCCTGGGTCCCATCCTCTTGCTGATGTCCGAAAACAAATGCTGGCGCGTTTCGATGTGGATCAGAATGGATTCCTCGACAAATCTGAACGAGAAGCCATCCGCATGGACACGCAAAAACAGGCTGTGAAGCGTTCGGATGCGGTCCTGAAGCGTCGTCGAGAGGACAAGCAAAAGGGTGAAGAAAAGAACCGGCCACCGCAGAGATGGCTCAAGTTGTATGATGAAAACAAAAATGGTCGATTCGATGATGGCGAATGGGATAAAGCTCGGCAAGCCGAGGTGGATCGGGTGGCCTCTAAATACGATAAGGATAAGAGTGGGGCCTTGGACCAGGGGGAGAAGAACATCATCATCAAGAATCTGAAGCGCAATTCTTATCATGGCTATGATGCTTACATTCGAAGAATCGTCAGCGGCTTGGAAGGGGAAAATCGCGGGGAACGTAAACGCTCCGAATCGCGAAAGGGGCAACGGCCTCCTGGAAAGGCCTTCGACACGGATGGTGACGGCAAAGCGAGCAAAGATGAGTTGAAGGCTATTCGAGATTACGAAGCAAAATTATCCCGGGGAGAAGCACATGAGCAATAATCTTGAAAGAGTGATGAATCCTTGTCCTGTTCCATGGGGTAAATGCCTGCTCATTTCCGTCCTATTCCTTTTACCCTATAACACCGTCATTGGTGAACCGCTCCGAGGTCAGGTGAAAGGTGTGAAGTTCAGCGTCGAACGCGGTTGGTACAGCGAATCCTTTAATTTGGGTTTAAGGAGTAAGACAGACGGAGCTCAATTCCGCTTTACTCTCGACGGAACTGAGCCGACCCCTGAGCACGGAATTCTCTATAAAACCCCTTTCCTCATTGCGTCCACCACAACCTTGCGGGCCGTCGCTTTCAAACCGCAATACAAGCCCTCTTCGGTTAAGACAAGGACCTTCCTTTTTGTAGATGACGTCATCCGGCAATCTCCAGACGGATTGCCGCCCGAGTCATTCCCCTATACATGGGGGAATAACAAAGTCGACTATGGTATGGATCCCGCCGTCGTCGAGGATTCTCGATATTCTGATGAAATTGTCGATGGATTCTATTCATTGCCGACTTTTTCTGTGGTGATGAATCTGGATGATCTGTTTGATCGTGAATCCGGCATCTATGCAAACGCGGAGAAAGATGGTCGTGAGTGGGAGCGTTCCTGTTCCATGGAACTCATTCATGCGAATGGAGAAAAGGGGTTTCAAGTGGACTGTGGCATTCGAATACGGGGTGGATTCAGTCGTAAGGAGGGGAACCCCAAGCATTCGTTCCGTCTGTTTTTCCGAGGTATCTATGGGGCAACAAAACTTGACTACCCTCTTTTTGGAAACCGGGGAGTGAAGAACTTTGATCATATTGATTTGCGCACTTTTCAAAATTACTCATGGAATAATGGAGGCAATCCGGAGGCCATTTTTCTGCGTGATCAATTCAATCGGGATCTTCAGTCCGCGATGGGGCAACCCACCGCACGCGGTGAGTTCTGCCATCTCTTTATCAACGGACATTATTGGGGGCTCTACAATACCTGTGAACGAATAAAAGCATCTTATGGGGCGGCCTACTTTGGTGGAAAGAAGGAAGATTACGATACAGTAAAAGCGGGTCGTACCTGGTTGCCGGAACGAAAGCAGAGTCTGGGTGTCATGGCGAACGATGGAAACCTTGACGCATGGGAAAGGCTCTGGAAGCAAGCCAAAGCGGGATTGGGGAGCAATGCCGCGTATTTTAAGATGCTTGGGCGAAACCCGGATGGATCTGTAAATCTCGATTACGAATGCCTCCTCGAGGTGGACAATCTCATTGATTACATGTTGGTAACCTTTTATGGAGGGAACTATGATGGGCCCATCAGTGCCTGGGGCAATAACTTTGGCCCTAACAATTGGTACGGATTTCGCAAACGAAATGGCCGTGACGGATTTCGCTTTGTTGTCTGGGATGCCGAACACACATTTAAGGATGTACGCGAAGACCGGACCGGCCCTTTTCCTGCCGGCGATCATTATTCCGGCAGTAATCCACAATGGCTTTGGCAACAATGCCTCGAGAACGAGGAATTCAGGGTTCGAGTGGGTGACCGAATTCAGAAGCACTTCCACAACAGTGGGGCATTGACCTCAGTGTCTGTTCGAACCCGATTTCTCAAGAGAACGGCAGAAATTGAATCAGCTGTGATATGCGAATCGGCTCGTTGGGGCGATTCAGCCTACACCCCTTCTGGAGGCGGACGTGGATCGCACAATCGCAAACCACGAAATCGTGAGGACGATTGGAGGCATGAGATCGACCGAATCTCAGACGATTACATTCCTGCACGAAGCGGGATTGTTCTGGCACAACTCTTCGGTCAGGGAGTTATACCCGATGTGCCGGCGCCTGCTTACACAATCATGGGGGATCAAGACCAACGTGTCCAATTCAGCGCTGATTTGGGAAGCGTTTATTACACCACGGATGGATCGGATCCAAGAGCGATCGGTGGCAAAAAGGCAACGACTGCTGTAAAAATGACCGCTGGCACGATACCGTTTGATTCAGAGAATCCGGTTAAAGCACGAACCCGATACCGGGGCGAATGGAGCGCCTTGTTGCAGGTAGGGCGTGCTGTCTCAGCGCGACACTAGGTGTCAAAGGTGGGGCATGCTGTGGGGCAGCGGTCCCTGCCTATTTGCGATCTCTACTACGCTCAGGGTCTCTCGCCTCTTTTTAAGCGTGCTCCGATGTCATCCAGGCAAGGGATCAAATCCGCGATACTGTCGATGACATAATGGGCTCCACGTTGGTACATGGTTGGGTAGATGCGATCCCTGTGTTTTTGTTTTAATTCTTCGGAAAAGGCATTCCATTCGTCGAGCTGGACGCCCACTTCATTTCCGGAGATGGCCAGGCCGATGGCCCAGCAACCTGCATTGAGGCCTTCTTCGATTCCAGTCAGGGTGTCGTCTAGCTTGACGACCGACTGCACGGGTGAGATATCGAGTTCAAGCATGTTGCACATCACCATATGCCCGAAAGGACGACCCCGTTTTACATCGCCTGCACCGAAGGTGGCGTCAGGAACATAACCCTGTTTTTCCGCATCTGACTGGATGATGGCTAGCATACCGGGAAGATATCCGGAGGTGGATCCAATCTTGTAGCCGCGTTTGCGGCATTCGGCAATCACCTCAAGAGTGCCCGGGATCAGTTGTGCATAATCCGATAGGCAAGCTTCCTGCAAGGGCACAAATTGTTCGAACATACGGGACACGTCTTCTTCCGTAGGTTCCGTGCCATGCTTTTCTACCCAACGACGGCGTACACTGGGAATCTCCGTAATTAAGCCGATATGGACCTTTTTATGTGCTCCCATGGGGATGCGAGCTTCCTCAATGCTGATGGGTACACCTGCTTTTTCAAACACTTCACAGAAAACCACAGCTGGAGCCATGCATCCGAAGTCCATTGTGGTGCCGGCCCAGTCGAAGATGACACCGCGGATTGGACCTCGGTAACTGCGGCTATAGGTGAATTCGCGTTCGTGTGTAAATTGCATAGTGATCGAGCTGTTGAATAATCGTATTTAAGGTTTTGACTTGGGTCAGTGTGGATACCTCAAACCTAGGTTCAAACTCAGCGACCTTAGGCCTGTATTTTCCGTCGATGCAATCTACGGATTATTTTTCCTTTGGCTAGTTCAAATAGTACGCTTCTTTTGTCCTTAAGCGGAGAAGGAAAATGTCGATAACACTAAAAAAGGGTATTTCGATTCGGATATAATGGTAGAGAAGAAGGATGTAAAAAGGGATGGATTATAGTCCGAAATGGTCGAATTACGTTTTTAAGGGAAAAACAGAGCCATCCCATAGGATTTGATGATAAAACCCCTGTTTTTGTAGGGTTTCGGTTGCTTCTCATACCGAAAAATGAAAACACCCTGTTTTTGGTGGTTTCATGAAGTTTCCTATGGGATGCCTGTGAGGGAAAAAGACAGATGAAATGAGCCAACTTTTGCAGGGTATCTCAATGGAAGCAGTCACCGATCTGGTTCGGCGTGTCGAAGCCTTGGAATCAAAGGCAGAGAGGGCTCCTGAAACAGCCCAGTGAGTAGGAGGGTATTCAGTGGAGAACTCGATAAACTGCTGGCTGCCTGCCGTATGAAAGTGTTCATGTTTTTCACTTTCTGGGCGACTGGAGCTCTCAAGAAAAGTGGTTGGCAGGCGAAAAACAAGACATTTGCTGAGAGAATGTTCGGCTGGATGCTGCCGGGAGGTTTCAATAAACAGAAACTTTAAAAACTTGAAATGGGTGGGTTGGGACGTAACGGGAATCATCATGACTGAGACAAATCAAGTCGATCTGACCGGGCTGAAGTGCCCGATGCCAATTGTTGAGTTGACCAAGTTTATGAGGCCGTTGGAAATAGGTGATACAATTACCGCCATAGCCAATGATCCTGCATTCTGCCTGGACGTGGAGGCAGGGTGCACGAACTTGTCCAAATTGATGATTTGATAATACCGAGGGGCATCTGATGGCTGAAATCACAAAAAAAGGTTAAAATACCATACATTCCAAAAACGATCCTTTCCTTTGTCTGGAGTCCCTGATCGATCAGATCGAGGGCTCGGTTGCCGATCAGTTCAGGGAGACATTGGCTCATGCCCAGGCCCATGTTCAGCTGGAGCAGCAACGTAGAGAACGACTTAGCAAAGCTCACGCTGAGGCCCTCACCCATACGCTGCTCCTGACAACCAGTACACCCGAAGAGGTAAGGAAACTGGCTCGTGCTCAGGCTGAGGCCATTGTGCATTCACCCGAGATTATCGATGAATTGGAACAAACGAAGCTGCAACTCCAGGAAGCACACTCTCGGGAAGAACAGGCCAGAAAGGCGGCAGAGCGTAATCGTGAAGAGCTGACCGAGTCCAATGCCCAGCTTGAGGAGCAGAGTATTCTGGCAAACCAAATGACGGAGAGAGCAGAATCGGCGACGATAGCCAAAAGCGAGTTCCTCGCCAGAATGAGTCGGGAAATTCGCACTCCCATAAGCGGGGTCATTGAACCTGGCGGGCTTGTTGCTGGATACCGATCTGAACGAGGAACAACAGGGTTACACCGAGACGGTACAGTCCAGCGCTGTCGCGCTTTTGGGGCTTATCAGGGATATTCTTGATTTCTCCAAAATTGAAGTGTGATCCACCCCGTGTTTGGGCGGGTTGGGGACGGGCGGAGGCGGGTGGCCGCCGCTCCCCCGCAATCCGAAGCCCCAGGGCCGCGTTCCGAAGACGCCGGCCGCTCCCTCGCAAAGTGCTGGGCATGGCTGGCAAGTGGGGGCGATGCATGGGAATCGCTCGCGGCAGCGGTGGACTTTGTGCGCAAAGGCCCGGCTAA
>DUCD01000390.1:0-2806 GCA_012959985.1 Verrucomicrobiales bacterium
TAGCCCACTCCTGTTTGTCATCCTTTCGATGTAAGAAGGAATCCATGAATGGCTCGCGAGGACCCTCTCCCTCCCCGCACTTTTAATCGCACCATGAGCGGCCCCGAACCGCCATGAAAGAACTGATCATTTACCGGACGATTTCCTTTTAGGGCAGTGACTATTTCATTGAATACAAGGCTCAGGACACATCAAAAGGAACCCGCGTCAGAACAAATTCAGAAAGTCATTGCCCAAAGGGGAATGACCGGACAGACTAGATGGAATTTGTGTAGGTTCCGGAGGCAATGGCAACAGGAATGAAGGAATTAGACAATCAACCGGTATTCAAAAAACAAATGAAAATTAAAGCACCCTTACAAGTTTTTATATTGTTGGCCTTTATCGTGACTTACGGTACGGGCTGTCTCCTTCCTTCGGCTGAAAAAACGTTGCCTGAACGAACCGCGCTGGACGATTACGTGGAACGCCCGGACGATAGCTTTTCCTGGAAGATCATCAAGACATCTACTTCGGATAAAGCGCGGACTTTTGTGCTGGACATGAACTCCCAAACATGGCGGACAAAAGACGAAGTCGACCGACCTGTTTGGCAACACTGGATAACGGTTGTCGTCCCTGAGAAAGTAAAATCAAACATTGGTTTCATGTTTATCGGTGGGGGTGGCAATGGTGGCAATCCACCCGAGGGTCCAGACGAGAAAATCCAGAAAATTGCTTTGGCGACACAGACTGTCGTCGCCCAGATTCATATGATACCCAATCAGCCGCTGGTTTTCCATAACGATGGAGAGCGTCGGACGGAAGACGATTTGGTCGCTTACACCTGGGTGAAGTTCCTTGAAACAGGGGATGCCACCTGGCCGGCTCGAAACCCCATGGTTAAAAGTGTCGTGCGTGCGATGGATGCGGTGACCGAATTATTGGCTTCTGAAGAAGGGGGCAGTCAACCTATCGATCAATACGTTGTGGCAGGGGGCTCGAAACGCGGTTGGACCACTTGGCTCGTTGGCGCAGTGGATAAACGCGTTGTGGGCATCGCTCCCATTGTGATCGATATTCTCAATCTGGAAAAATCGATGGGGCATCATTTTTCGGCTTATGGTTTTTATGCTCCCTCGATTGCGGACTATGTTGAACATAAACTGGTTCAAATGCCTGATCATCCGAGGATGGGGGAACTGTTCGCTCTGGTAGATCCTTATCACTACCGTCATCGCCTCACCATGCCGAAGTATGTCCTGAACGGTTCTGGAGATCAGTTTTTTCCGCCCGATATGTCTCGTCACTATTTCGACGACCTACAGGGGGAGAAGTATCTTCGGTATGTACCCAATGCGGACCACGGCCTTGGAGGGAGTGACGCAGTGGAAAGTTTGGTGGCTTTCTACTCGCTGATTCTGGTAGGTAAAGAAGGCCCTGATTTTTCATGGAATCGCAGCTCAGAAAATGCATTTAGAGTCAAGACGGTAGACAAGCCACAGAAGGTTGTTCTATGGAAAGCCACTAATCCTGAGGCCCGTGATTTTCGCCTCGAAAGCCTGGGGCCGAAATACGAGAGCCAGGTTCTGGAGGATGAGGGTGATGGGACTTACCTGGCTGAAGTGGAGAAACCTGAAAAGGGGTGGACCGCCTTTTTTGTGGAATTGACTTATGACGTTGGCGCTCCGACACCACTCAAGGTTACGACGAATATTGGAATCGTTCCTGATGTCTTTCCTTTTGCAGATAAAGACGCAACACTGCCGACTTCCTTTACGCTTCGTTTTCAGGCTCCCAGTCAAGATGTTGCAGAACAAATTCAGGAAAAATTGGGTTCAGATGAAATGAAAGCTTTTGTTGAAGACCCCAGGATTTCTTCCCCCGGTAATGCTCCGAAGGAGGGCATATCCTTTACCTTAAATTGGATTCCCAAAGGGAGATTCGATAAAAGCGCTCGTGCTGTCGCCGACTATCTGGAAACACTGGGTTGCGGTAAATTTGTTTTTCAAATGGAGTCCGGGAGGCCTGCATCACTCTAAAGTAAGGACGGATCCTGGTTCACTGAATTGTCCTTGAACTCATCCTGTGCTACACTGTATTCCATTTCTAATGATCTCTATGACTACCAAAACCAAGAGAGTTGCCAAGAAGGTTGATTTTGTTCAAAAGGTTCGTGATAAGGTTGCCGAAGTAGTTGTCGGTCAGGAAATCGTGGTCGAGCGACTGCTGATCGCGATGTTCACGGGGGGGCATCTGCTACTCCAGGGAATGCCGGGATTGGCCAAGACCCTCTTGGTCAATGCGATCGCCAGAGCGATCGACCTGAAATTCAACAGGGTCCAATTTACCATCGATCTTCTTCCTTCGGATATTGTGGGTTCTGAAATGCTGGACCAGCTCAATCAGAAATTCCGAATCCATAAAGGGCCGATTTTTACAAATCTTCTGTTGGCTGATGAAATCAACCGGGCCGCACCGAAAGTGCAAAGTGCTCTCCTTGAGGCCATGCAGGAACGCAAGGTGACCATCGGGAATTCTACCTTTTCTGTTCCGTCTCCGTTCGTTGTGATTGCCACTCAGAATCCTATCGAGCAAAGTGGAACCTTCGAGCTGCCTGAAGCCCAGCTTGACCGTTTCATGCTCTGTCACCGTCTGGAATATCCTTCAGTGGAGGATGAAGAGGGTATTGTTAATAAATACCTGGATATGGGTATCCAGAAAGATAAAAAAGGTGCCTTTGTAAAAACCGCCTTCGATTTGGTCGACAACAAACCGGTCGGCACCGTTGCGAATTTGGTGGAAGCAATGGAAGCGGTGCAACAGG
>DUCD01000390.1:2860-14569 GCA_012959985.1 Verrucomicrobiales bacterium
GTAAAACACTGTGTCGAACTGACTCGTCGGACTCGTCAACGAAAGGAAATCGAATTGGGTGGGAGTCCTCGAGCAGGGATTGCCCTGATGCAGGCTTCGCGGGCGCGGGCGTTTATTCATGGTCGGGATCACACGATTCCGGAAGACCTTTTTGCACTGGCTGAAGATGTGTTACTGCATCGCATGCGTCTAACTTATGAATCGCTTGCGGAAGGGATCAGCGGCTCCGTGGTTTTGCGCCGTATCATGGCCGAAATGGGATAAACCCCCGTGGAGCACTTTCTCGAATCAAAGGATCGACTGAACGAGCGGCAGTTTCACATTGCAGTGAAACGTCTGGCTGACAGTCTTGGCTATGGCACCGATCGCTCTCCTTACCTCGGTTCAGGAATCGAGTATGTCCAGTCACGTCTCTATCAGATCGGGGATCCCATTAAGTCGATTGACTGGAGGGTTACCGCACGCATCGGGAAGGTTTTCATCAAGGAATACGAATCGCCGAAACAGTTACCGGTTTACCTCCTGATCGATACTTCGGCGTCGATGACGGTGAGTTCGGTCTCCCTGAGTAAATACGCGCTTGCTTTGCAGATTGCCGGAGGACTTGCCTTTGCTTCACTGGATCGAATCAGCCCTGTGGGGGTTATCGGTGTCGGCGAAAGCACATTCAGGATCACGCCTTCCTTATCGAGAATCCAAATTCTTCAATGGTTGCATCGACTGAGGAGGTATCGTCTGGATGAGAGAACGACTCTTGGGCAGAAGTTGAAAGAGCTCGCTCCCAGTCTGCCCAGCAGAGCGTTATTAATCGTATTGAGTGATCTGCACGATCCCTCCGCGCCGACCGCGCTGAAACTGATGGCTCAGAGGCATGATTGTGTGGTTCTCCAACTGAGAGATCCTTCTGAAACCGCTGTGCGCGGTGCCGGCTTCTTTCGAGGGCAGGAGGCGGAAACCGGAGAGTCGTTCGTGACACTTGGCAAGAGGGTTATGCTGAATCAGGAATCGCTTCATGATCAACTTAAGAAAGCTCAGATTGATCATCTTCTTCTGCAGACAGATCGGAAAATCGAGCACACGTTGAGACAGTTTTTTCAAATGAGAGGCTTGGCAGGGAAGGGAGCCCGTTGAGCGAATGAAAAGCATGAAACGATTAATTCAGAATAAGGTGCGAAGCCGAAGCGGGTTGATGTGGGGCATCTGGTTTCTGTTGTTGGCAGCCTTGTATTCACAGGATACCAAAAAATCTCCGGAACCCGTTTCCAGCGTCGGGATGCAGAATGAAATTCTCCAGATTGTTATTCCCGGCTCTGAATTGAAAGTCATCCCTCTGGATGACCGGAAAACTCCGATTGTTCTCAGAATTAAAGCTGTCTGGCCACATGGTTCTGAATTTCGATATGATTTTGTTTATTACGGACTGGACCCCGGTAATTATAATTTAAAGGACTACCTACAGAGAATTGATGGCTCTGACTTGACCAACGTTCCCGAGCTTCCAGTGGAGATTTCTTCGGTTCTTCCGGCGGGGCGAATTCGGCCCAATCCATTGGGAAAGGAGGCGCTTCCGGTGCTCGGAAGTTATAAAAATACGATGACCGTCATTTCCATTCTCTGGGTGGTCGGGCTCGTTGCTTTGGTCGTGTTCGGTCGGTTCAGAAAGGCTGAAGAGATTCGAGTTTCTGTCCGCGGAGAAACTTTGGCTGATCGGCTCAAACCCATGGTGGAAAAAGCGATGCATGGAGAAATGTCCATGGAAGAGCAGGCGGCATTGGAGCGCCTGATGCTGACCTTTTGGCAGAAACGGCTGAATTTGCAGGAAGTGAGAGCAGCCCAGGCGATCCTCAAGCTTAAAGAGCATGATGAAGCCGGTCCTATTTTTCGTGCTCTGGAAGATTGGTTGCATCGGCCTGACCCCGTTGCTTCGGAAATCAAGCTTGCCGAATTACTGGAACCTTACCGGAATTTGCCGGCAGAGGAATTGGAGGAGACCCTCGCTTCATGACTTTTGCTCATCCCTGGATTCTCATTTTCCTGATTATCCCGATGCTTCTACTTTCCTGGGAGTGGAGACGGCCCGGGAAACGGATTGTATTGCCTTTCGATCATGCTTCCATGAAAAAGGGAAGATTCTGGGGGATGCTGATCAATTCGGCTCAATCGCTCGTGCCCTTGCTTCTGGCAGTTGCTGTGCTTCTGGCTGCCGGTCCTCAGCAGTTATCTGACCCTAAGTCAAAGAAGGTAATGACCAATATCCAGTTCTGTGTCGATGTCTCAGGAAGCATGACGGCCCAGTTCGGGGATGGGGACCGTTACGATGCCGCCATGGCCTCCATCAATGAATTCATTGATTATCGGGAAGGAGATTCTTTCGGCTTAACGTTTTTCGGATCGCATTTTCTTCATTGGGTACCGTTGACCGACGATACAACCGCCATTCGATATGCCCCGCCTTTTTTTGGACCGCGCCGATTGCCGCGATGGTTTGGAGGAGGAACTCGGATTGGTATGGCACTGCAGGAATGTATCAAGGTAATGGTCGAAAGAGAGGAGGGAGACCGTATGATCATTTTGCTGTCTGATGGTTACAGTTCTGATTTGAACGGAGGAAACGACGAGGTGGTGGCGCGTAAACTTCGTGCTGAAAATATTGTGGTTTATGGAATTCATATCGGAACAGGAGCCGCTCCGGATCCGATGGTTACAATCACTTCCCGAACCGGTGGCGAAGTCTTCGCCACCGGTGATCAGGAGGGATTGAAAGCGATTTTCAAAAGAATAGATGAAATGCAGAAAACGCAACTGAAGAAAACCAGTGCCGAAACCATGGACAATTTTGCTCCTTATTGTTTTACCGGTTTGGCTTTCCTTGGGATGCAGATACTGAGTCTATTTGGAATTCGATATACACCATGGTAATGGCGGCAGAATTGACTGCATTTGCAGTATTGGCGATGGCCAGTGTGGCTGAGATGATTCACTGGAAGCGAATTCGTCGCATATCCCGGTTGGCCTTTGGTCCCACGGAGCAGCCTGCCTGGTGGGTGTTTCTAACCCCGTTTATTCGAATCGGCGCCTTGAGCTGCCTCGCATGGGGACTCGTGACTCTGCTGCTTACCGACCCCAAAGTTTTTAAGCCTGAAGGGGTAGCTGAGGATGAAATCCGTCATGTGGTTCTGGTATTGGATGTTTCTCCCAGCATGAAACTGGACGATGCCGGGGCAGACCTCAAGATGACCCGCAGCGCACGAGCTTCAGAAATCATGGAGTCCTTTTTCAAACGAGTGGTCATGGAACGCGTTCGGTTGACTGTGGTGGCGGTCTACACAGGTGCAAAACCAGTTGTCGTCGCTACCCGGGATATCGATGTCGTTCGGAATATCCTGAATGATTTGCCCCTCTATCAGGCTTTCGACACGGGCCGGACGAAACTGTTCGAGGGATTGAAAGAAACTGTCAAGGTTGCCAAAACATGGCGTGCCAACAGCACTACGGTGGTTGTGATCAGTGATGGGGATACCGTTCCGTCTTCGGGGATTCCCACCATGCCTCCCTCCGTTTCCGACGTTTTGGTTATCGGCGTCGGTGATCCCCGCACGGGAAAATTCATTGATGGATATCAATCACGGCAGGATGTCTCGACCTTGCGCCAGATTGCCACGCGCCTGAACGGAGTTTATCATAATGGAAACCAGAAACATGTTGGATCGGAAATTTTGGAATCCCTGACGCGTTCCGTCACCAGTGATAAATTCGAGAACCTGACCAAGAGAGAATATGCCTTGATCTGCTGTATTGGAGGTAGCTTTCTGTTGGCGATGTTGCCGTTGCTTCTGACACTCGGCGATTTACATTGGAGACCGGGAGTCAGACAATCGTTATAAATCAGGAACCTTCGGAACGGCCTTCGATGAAAGATTCATCGTCAGCCTCCTGCTGGCTTGATTCTGAAAAAACCACTACCCCCGGTTTTTGTTTTTTCCATGGTTGATTGCGGATGACATTCTTGGCTGCCTTGATGCCTTCCACCATTCCCTTTCGGTCTGCCATTGCTCCGGGGACTTCCATGGATTCATAAGACTCGTTTTCATCCTCTTGAACCAAATGAATTTTCTGGGTTGGAAATGCAAATTTCACTTTCAGCTGATCGGCCAGCCTGAGGATATCCAGAAGGAGGCGTTCTCTCTCTCTCAGCTCAGTTGTCCAGTCCGGTGTTTCGTGAAACACATAGATCAGAATATCCAGACTGGACTCTCCGATATGGTTGAACCAGATCTGATAGTAGTCTTTTCGGGTGTAGGGATGACACCGAATCAGTTCGCGGATTCCCTCCGTGAATGCCAGGACTTTTTCCGGAGGAGTATCTCCCTGAATTCCTACGCTTGCTTTGTATCGGCGGTATTTTCTTTGGCCGTAGTTGTCCACGGTAGCCCGCACCAAATTAGAATTGGGGATGGTTACCACTGAATTGTAAAACGTTCGAATGCGGGTTGAACGAAATCCTATGGTTTCCACGGTTCCTTCCACTTTTCCGATCAGGACCCAGTCGCCCACACTGAAAGGCTGGTCGACCAGTACCGTTGCTGATCCGAAAAAATTCTCGATGGTATCCTTGGCGGCAAATGCAAAACCCACGCCTCCAATTGCCAGAGAACCCAACAACGGTTTGATATCGAAATTCAGGCTGAGGCATCCGTAGATCACCGCGAAAACAATGATGAAAATTTTGATGGCAGTTCGCATCAACGGGATCAGAACGTCGTCCAGTTTGGTCGTCGTCGTGGCTGCCTTGATCATCAGAGCTTCGGATATCAGGTCAGTGAAACGCCAGAAGGCAAGGGTGCAGGCCAAGACCGCAAACACCCGGGCAGCTCCCTGGATGATCGTGTAAGCTAAGTCCGGTAGTCCCAGAATAAAGACCAGATTTAACCAGAAGAGGGACATGACCATGAGTCCGGCCGGTCGCACTGCAAAACGCATTTTCTTCCGATCGGGTTCACCACCCTGTTTCCTGATGATATTTGTTACTATTAAACGAACAATGAATCGAAAGCTGTAATCGAAAACCAATCCCAATAGGATGAATAAAAACAGCGTAACCCATTGCCAGTATTCCATGGTCCAGAGAGTTTTCCCTTTCAGGGAATCCGGCATGAATTGTTTCAACCATAAGTCGGTGGCTCCCAGGACGGATTCATCGATCGCACCCAGTACCGGAAGCTTTTCCAGACTGATGTAAAGGTTGTCCAGACCGGCTACCGAATCAGCCGAGAACAGCCAGCGGCCATCCGGTTGTTTTGCAATGACGATACTTCCGATCGGTTTCACCCCTTCGGTTGAATCGATGATGTCGTCGAAAAACCAGTGCGGGAAATAGCGCTGTTCCGTTTCGTCTGTGTAATAGTCCTCGATATCCTTTTTCTCCCAAAGAAAACGCGACGGTTGCTGTTCATCCAATCGATTCAGTATCAGAATAAGACGACCTGAGAGTAGCCAACCTCTTTCAGGGTTTACTTTGGACATGTCCAGACAGGACACTGCTTTATCGTGGAAGTCATCGATCAGGCTGGTGTTATTATCCTCCTTGGCGGAAGTGCTACTGTTCATTGCCTGGACAAAGGTGTCCACTAGAGACCATGGACTGTCGAATTCCGTAGGAACCGGTTCAGGATTTTTAATTGTGGGCGATTCACCCGTTTGGTCTGATGGGGTGCCTGCAGCGGGTTGCTCCTGAGTTTGAGGATTTGCCTGTGGAGGAGGCTGGTCCTGCGCTTCGACGGATACAATCAGCAGGATTGACCAGAGGATTGAGTTGTTCACCAGTTGGTGCATAAGTTTTTGAATGAAATTTGACTGCATAGAAACGTAATGCCCTGATGGGCGCTAAATTATGGGAACTTTTTGATCAATACCGAGTTACTGAAATCTATGTGAAGCATCCAGATGGTAGGGCTCGCTGTGCCAGCGTAACGCCTGGGTAGCGAAATATTACATAATGCATTAGAAAGTGCCATGAATATCCTATTCCCATTCCTTTATACGACGCGCTGAGACAGAGAGCCCTCAAACGTCACATGGGTGTCATGCCTATCAGTATTCTTTCTTACCCTTAATGCGTCATGGCATAGAATAGAATGTTGATTCCCATGGGGTAGGAATACTTTTCGGAAAACTCGCGAAAGAACCATACCTTGTAAGCTTCTTCCTCCCAGCCGTCTGCCAGATCGTTATTGTGGCAGGCGATGATCATCATGCGATCGTCGTCATCAAACCAAGCTCGAAAATTTGGGGTGTTCAGTTCGCTGGGATGCGCATTGATTGTATCTTCATAGGTGTATCCTCCGACTCGTCCACGCTCCGCTGCGTCATGACTGGGGACTTGGGGTATCTTTTCCAATGGGAATACTGCCCTGAATATTTCATGTTCAAAGGTCAGTTGGCGATATTCCCGATCTGGAAACACTTCCTTCATTACCGATTGGAAATGATTCCACATTTCATCTCCCCAGAAATCGTCCACCATCAGAAACCCACCATTCAACAGGTAGGTTCGAAGATTTTTTATTTCTTCGCCACTTAATTCGATACTTCTGGGATCCGACATGAAAACGAACGGGTAATTGAAAAGAGCCGGATCCGTTAATGAAATTGTGACGCCGTCTTTGTCAGTCTTTATGGCGGTCAGTTGCTCCAGCCTGAATGAGAAATTCAGGTCAGCATCTGGAAAATCCGTACGCCAACTTCTGCCTCCTCGCCCCCACCCACTACTACTATTGCTGTACATGATTCTCGCAAAGGTGAACTTGTCATTGGGCAGTTCATTGTCGTCATCCCATTCTGGAACTCCTCCTCGATCGTATCCTCCTTCGCGAAACTGGCTGCCTCCGCGTTTCATGCCGTAATCAAAGATCTGGCCAATCGTCATGACAGCTGCCAACAAAAACAGAATCAAACCACCGAAAAGAATTCGTTTCCTGAGAAGGCTCGGTTTGAGTTCATGAGAGTTCATAGATTTACGTCGTTCTTTGGCAATCCTCTTAGCATTAAAGAACAACAATATACTCAATTCTGTAATGAAACAATACCTTAGTCTGAAAATACTGTCCCCAAGGAATTGTGGAAGACACTCTGGATATCAATTATTTATGGTTTTCTCTGAATTCGATGAATTCTCCCTGTTTCCAACCCATTAATAATTTCACTTTTTCCATCCGGCCACGTCACGGAAATTTCTTGAATTCGAGAGCCCGATGAGAGGGTGACATGCAATCGTGGATCATTACTGGATCCATAACTTCCGGTCGGATTGACCTCCTTTCCCAATAATCCTGAATCGGATTTGATTACGATTTTTGCCCCTACTGCGGTGCTTCCATTCCGGTCGATCATCTCCAGGATTACCCAATCTCCAGATTTTTTTGCAATGTTCATGAGATAATACAGTGGAGCATCCCGGTTGATGATCACCAGATCCAAGTCTCCGTCATTATCAAAATCTGCGTATGCCATGCCTCGTCCTGATCTGGATCTTTCTTTGAGTGATCCTGAAACAGACAGCTTTTCACGGAATCCTCCTTGGCTCAATCCTTCCAGTAGAAGGTCTGGTTCTGCATAGGGATCTTTGGAATTCAATATCCGTTTTCCGAGTTTCACCCGTCCGTTTGCGACATAGAGATCAAGACGACGGTCATGGTTGAAATCTGCCATGACGGCTCCGAAACCTGTGTAGGGGAGACTTGGGAAACCAGGACCATTTGGATCCATCGAATCTTCAAAATAACCGTTTTCGTTCAAATAGAGCGTGTTCGATTCCCCTTCCAAGTGGGTCATGAAAAGGTCGGGAAATCCGTTTCGATCGAAATCGACGCAAACGATTCCCATGCTGGCTTCTGTCATTCCGAGATGATTTACAGCGCAACCTCTTGCAAGAGCTTCATCGATAAAACGACCTTGACCCTGATTGATCCACAATCGATTCGGCATTCCGTCATTTGCGATACAGATATCTTGCAGGCCGTCACCATCGAAATCGGAACACATGACTCCGAGACCGTTTCCTGATAATTCTGCCATACCGGAAGATTCGGTAGCGTCGCTAAAGGTTCCGTCACCATTATTTAGAAACAGAGTATCGGCATAGGCTTCCGGATAGTCCATCGGGGAACAGTAATCGGGCAGTCCTCTTCGGGATTGACAAGTAATTATGTCAGTGACGGACCATTTGACATAGTTTGCAATGACCAGATCCAGGTATTCATCTTCATTCAAGTGCGCGAAGGATGCGCTGACGCCCCATGCTGAATCGGCTGTCCCGGATTCTACCGAAACATCGGTGAAGGTTCCATCTCCGTTATTTCTGTAAAGTACGTTTGGCCCGAGGTTGGTGATGTAGATATCGGGATCTCCATCCGAGTCATAGTCACCGATTGCGCAACCCATTCCGTAACTCCTGCCGCCAACCTGAGCTGAATCGGTGACCTCTTCGAAACTACCGTCCCCTCGATTTCGAAACAATTGGTTGAGATGTTGATTTGTTCCCTCATTGATGGCCCCCCCTCCCTGGACACAGTAAATATCCATGAAACCATCGTTATTATAATCCAGGACACCGATTCCTCCACCCATGATTTCCGGGAACAGAAAACGGTCCTTATGTCCGGATCGGTATTGGAAGGTCAACCCGACTTCAGCAGTCGTTTCCTGGAACCATGGTTCTTCCTGAGATCGCGGATTACTGTCACCTGATTCTGTATTTGTATTCGATTGCGGCCCACAGCCGGCGGCGACTCCAATCAGGAACAAAAGGACCCCTATCCTGATCGAACTACAGGTAATCACTGTCTTCAAGAATTCCTGGGTATAATTCATTTCAATCGGGGTATTAAGATTTTGGAATCTAAGGCGAAGACGATTAATTCCACTGGAGGATTTCGTTGGACTCTGGAAACCTTTCCAATGCTTTGGTTCGGATGGTTTCTGCCTTTTCGTTTTCTTCTGTAGCTGCATAGATTTGGAACAGCCGAATATAAGCTGGAAAATAGTCAGGGTTCAGATCCAATACTTTCTGATATTGGCCTTCTGCTTCGATTTGTCTATTAAGGGTCATCAGCAAAATATCGCCTACTTCCATTCGAAGAGCCAAGTTGCTTGGATCGACTGCGATGGCATCCTGTAACGAGTGGATAGCTCCTTCGTTCTGTTTCAGTTCCAGCAGAACATTGGCCAGGATGAAATGAGTTTCCGGAGAACTTGAATTCAATTCAACGGCTTTGGCGGCGTGCTGCAATGCCAGGTCCTTCATTTCCAATTCCAGACAAGCCGTTGCAAGTAGGATATAGGTTCGCGTATGGCCAGGATCGGTTTTGATGATTTTTTCCAAGCGGATGAACGCTCCCCTGGGATCATCGGCGGCTAGATCTGTCAAGGCAAGGCTGCGAAGCACATCCACATTCTCCGGGTGATATTTTTTAGTTTCGGTCAGGATGGCAACCGCCTGTTCCAAGGATCCGGCGTGATAGTACTGCTTTGCTACTTCCAACTGGTCTTCAAGGGTCTTGATGTGCAATGGTGTCTTTATCAACCACGCATCGGGCATGGTATATTTTCCCGACTGGCTTCCCAAGGCTAGTTCTTTGGCCGCTTCCTCATTTCGTCCAGTTTTCCGATAGGCTCTACCCAGAAGATAATGAGGAATTCTTTCTTGGGGTGCCAGTTGTAGTGCCTGTTCCAGAACGGTTACCGCTTGTTCGGCCCTGCCAGTTTGGAGGTAAAGATCCCCGAGACCTGAGTAACCACGCCATTCATTTGGAGCAATTTCAACCAGCATCTCATATTCGGATTCTGCCTTCTTATAATCTCCGATGAAATGGTAAAGGTCGGCAGAATCATATCTGGCTGGTGCAAAATCCGGAAATTGGTGGAGTAATCGGTTCAACGAGTTCCGCGTCTCATTGTGAAGTCCTTGGTGGCGGTAAGCCAAGGCCTGATGTCGCAAGGCCAGAGGTTCGTTCGGACTCAACATATGAACATTTTCAAACGCAGCGACTGCTTCGGGCCACAAATGATTCGCTTCGTAAATGATCCCAAGAACAATGTGGTTGTCCGGATTAGAAATAGATTTACGAGTTTCATTTACCGCTTCAAGGATCGTGTCTCTAAGTTGCGGAGAAAGTTGATCGAAATCTTGAGGGATCGGAATTTTCGGGGCAGAGGATATTCCGCGAAAGGCAAAGAATCCTCCCAGAGCCAGGATTCCCGTTATTACCAGGACGGATATCCTTTTCGATCGGTCTTTCTGATTCGGGCGGATGGATTCCTTTGTGTTCACGGCTTGGTTCGACTGTGTCTCTCTTTAAGCAGATGTTGAAATCGCGATTCAACCGACGGACCATCCGATCGACCCTGTGAACCAGATACGGAGATCCTTCAACGCCAGTTCTTCTCGGGCAAGGTTTAAAGTCCTGGTCATTGATAAGGTTTCCAGTGACCAGACCAGATAGGCCGGCAAGGATTTCAGGTTTGAGTATGAACGATCTACCAGAAATGCGTTATGCCTGGTGCGAAGAATAAAGAGATCCGGTTTATAGGCGAGGCATTCCTGCAGGATGAGTGCCAACCGGAACAGTCTTCTTTTTCTTCTGTCCTTCATGTCCTGCTTCAAAGTTCTATCTAAGAGCCTCGGTGGATTTCAACGTGCGATCCTAAACCAAGCTGTCACGAAAAGTCATGTTTCTATTATCCTGTTTCGGATCCATATTTTCGAGCTGGATTGCGCAACCCGATGCAGAAGCTCAAGGCCGGTGGATTCCGGAATATTCTGGTGAGTTGGGGGAATCAGAAGATCCAGATCGGAGCCTTTTCTCACCAATAGGCCCCAATGGAGCGGAACTTCTGATTCTGACAGGATGCCCTCTTCAACAACCAGATAGAACAGATGACCACAGCCGTATCGAATCATTTTCTCAAACTTGTTTTTTTCGTAAAGGCGGTTTTGAAGCAGTTGAATTCGTTTGAGAACCTTGAGGTAGGAAGGATTCTGAGATCTCTCAAGATCAAAGGTCTGGAATTCTGGAAACAGGGAGTCGCTTCTGGCTAAATCCGGGTAATGAACCTTCAGTAGCCGATCCAATGTTTTACGACGATCTAAAAGCAGGTTCAATTCTTTACGGGTCTTTTCCGCAGCTTGCGAATCCTTGAGAAAATCCGAACGAGCCTGCTTGCATTCGAAAACCGCCGTCTCTCCAATCTGGTGGGTCCGACGATTCCTCGTTTGACGGGTTTCCACAACCTTGACGGATTCCAAACGCTTTTTTCCAGGTCGATAAGCGACCAGATCCGCCCGGTAATTTGAGTTCGGTAAGCGAACCTCGGGGGCAAAAACAGTAAATTTTCTTTCCCGTGCCCAATTTAAAGCAAGAGTCTTGAGTCTGAGATGAGCTTCCGATTCAGATCCCGGCATATAATCTTCCTGGATGACTGATCATATCCACCGAAGGGTCCGACATAAAACACATTTTTAATTGCCTCTTCACTCAGATTGATTCGCGAGGACAACGAGCCTCACTGCCATTAAGTTAAGGAATCAGGCACCCCCTGAAGCTGGGGGCGTCGACCCCGGATCATTGAAATCGGTATACATTTCTTCCATAGTCCGGCCTCGGCGCGGCCAGCTTCAGGGATGACGGTGTTAAAACACCTGCGGAAAATCCT
>DUCD01000391.1 GCA_012959985.1 Verrucomicrobiales bacterium
ATTCAATTTCGCCAGTGAAACGTGATGGCATTGTATGTCCATAACAGCGCATTCTAAATACTGTCAACTCAGATCGATGCTGAAGCTGAATCAACATGTCAGCACAAATACCACGATACATTCCTCCGATAAAGTTCATGGCCTTGGCATATTCCAAGCTTGTCATTTCTCCACGAATTCGTTCCGCATCAGCCGAAGACTCCTGGTTTCCTCCCAAGCCCGCTGCATAGTACCAAGAGTAAGCCTTAGAAAGGTTTTTCTTATCCACCAATGCTTTTTCATGAAAGTAGCCCAAACGGTACTTGGATTCGGCGTTGTTCTGATAAGCTCCCTTTTGGTACCACTGGAAGGCATTTCGGTAGCTTTGAGCGACACTCTGCCCCAATTCATATTTCCTACCGACCCAATACTGAGCCCGGGGGTAATCCATGTCAGCCGCTTTCTTATACCACCGAAATGACTGCTGAAGGTTTTTCCTAATCCCCAAGCCCTCATCATACATCAATCCCAAATTAGCCATTGCCTGTGAATCCGGAACTGAGGCGCCCGCTGCTTTCCGGTACCATTCCAACGCCTTTTTATAGTCCTTTTCCCCATTGATTCCATAATGATAAAGCGCACCTAAGGCGGTATAAGCAGGGGGATGTTTACCTTCGACAGCCTTGAGAATCCATTTCTTCCCTTGTTTGTAATCTTTTTCTACTCCCTGGCCATTCAGGTAAATCTGCCCCAGAGTATACGCTGCATTTACATTCCCTTCCTCGGCGGCCTTGCTGATTCGCTCAAGTGTCGCAACCTCAACATCGAATTCCTTTGCAATGGAGCTAAAACTCGAAAAAAAACAGACAAAAACAACCGTCAATCCAACTATGGTTGATTGGACGCGCTCAAAAAACCGAATATTTCCCAAATAGTCTCTCATATTGATATCTACAGTTGCACGGGTCCCTTCGAATTCAACGAAGTCCAGTGTACCTACGTGATTTTCATTGTATTCAAATGCCCGGAAATTAACGGACAAATTGATTTCGGTCAAAAGGAAAGCTTAGGATTCTCTTGATATCAAGTCGTACAGAATCCACTTGCTTAAGATTATTCACTCATTTTCCGGAAATTCTATCTTCTCATTGTTGAGTCTTGCCATAGACTGCCCTGAACATAGGATTCGACTTTAGCAGATTCCAACCTATTCAGACAAACGGACTCCCCCATGAATTCAAATATTAAAGAAGACGCCCTTTGGAATCAGATACAAAACGAAGGCCGGATTCAAATGGAGCAAGAGCCGATTCTGGGTAGTTTTCTGCATCGGGTCATTTTGCGTCACCCTTCCTTTGAGCAAGCCCTGGCCTATCTCCTGGCAGGAAAACTGGAGGACCAGACACTCGATGCCATCACTCTGATGGAAGTTATTACGGAATGTTTCAGCGAAGCCCCAGGCATCGCATTAAAATCCCGAAAGGATATTGAGGCTATTGCGAGCAGAGACCCTGCCTGTGATTATTTTTCTCAACCCTTACTGTTTTTCAAAGGGTATCACGCTCTACAATCGCAACGGATTTCACACCAACTGTGGCACAATGGTCGAAAAACGCTGGCGTTATATCTCCAGAGCCGAATATCGGAAGTATTTGCGGTGGACATACACCCGGCAGCTAAGATTGGCGAAGGCATTCTCCTTGATCACGCCACAGGAATTGTGATTGGCGAAACCGCTGAAATCGATGATAACGTCTCCATACTTCACGCCGTTACTTTAGGCGGCACCGGAAAGGATCATGGTGCCAGACATCCAAAAATACGGCATGGTGTCCTGATCGGAGCCGGTGCAAAAATTCTGGGAAACGTAGAAATTGGAGCCGGCGCAAAAATTGGAGCTGGAAGTGTGGTTCTGAATGATGTTCCAGCGCACTGCACCGTTACTGGAGTCCCTGCAAAAATCGTCGGTTGTCCAAAATTCGATGAACCTGCATTGGAAATGGATCACGGAATTACCCATGATTTGAATACCACTGAATAAGTTTCCAACGCTGAAAATCATCAGCAAATCAAGTTATCCCAAACTCCGTCATGCCTGAGATCATTCTCACCACATTGAACGCCAAGTATATCCACGCCTCCTTCGGTTTGAGATATCTCCTCGCCAACATGGGCGAGCTCCAGCAGCAAACGGAACTGATCGAATTCGATATTAAATCGAATCCCAGCGATATTGCAGAGGACCTGCTGCAACGGAACCCGAAAATCGTGGGCTTGGGCATCTACATCTGGAATGCCGAGCAATGTCTGAAAGTGGTGCGCCTATTGAAACAGTTGAAGCCCGAAATCAAATTAATCCTAGGCGGACCTGAAGTCAGTTATGAATACCAGGACCAATCCATTGTAGAATCAGCTGATTTCCTGATCACGGGTGAAGCTGACTTTGAGTTTTCCGAATTATGCCAGCGGTTATT
>DUCD01000392.1 GCA_012959985.1 Verrucomicrobiales bacterium
GTAACAAAACCATCAAGGTCGCTGTGTTTGACTTGGTTAAAATTAATTCGAGTGACACTACTTGCGCCCCTACCTGTAGCCTCTTGACCTTCATGCTTAATCCAGTCAGCCTGTGCTGACCCAACACTCAATGCAACCGCCGGGGCGGCGGCGCGATTCAAGCCGAAGCAAACGAAGCCGTTAGTTGCCCGGACGCGAGAAGGGTTGGGAGATCATGGCCTGAAACGCAGCACCTTCTTCTGAGACCGCGAAATCCAGGCGAAACACGGTGCGAAAGGCCATCACTCGCAGGCCGATTCCGGCGTCTAACTTGAGATCTTTGGTTAACAGATTACTGTTGTATTCGTCGCTTACCCTGCCCGCCTCAACAAAAGGTACGACCTGGAACCAGTCGACCTCAAAATATTTAATGATCGGCCAGTCACGCATTTTCTGGAATTGCGGGGTGAGTCGTACTTCTGCTGCGTAGTAAACCGCTGATTTATCCCTGAACCGGCCATTTGGGTAAGCACGCATGCGATCGAAGCCACCAAGCTGTGAACCGTAGCCAGGCGGCGGCCGGTTGGTGACTTGCTGAGCGTTATTGGGGCTGGTTTCCCAGGTCGGCGTGTTGGAGGTCCAGAAATTAAACGCCAGCGCCTGATGCTTAAACAAGCCAGACGTGCCCAGATTTACGTATTTGGTCATATCCAGCTCCAGGTTTGTCCAACTGTTTGAACTGTCAAACCAGCCAAAATCTCGAGTGAGCTTGAATTGCTGGCGGCTGCCATAACTGGGATTACGCGGGAAGTCAGTATTGTCATATTCCAGCCAGAAATCAAGACCATTGGTTTTGGCTTCAAGTTGTTCTTCGTTTCCGTCGTACTCGCTTAAATCTCGGTAAGTGTAGAAAAAGCGCGTGGCCAGCGTGGTTCGTCCGCTGGTCATTGGATTCCACTCTTTTCCGCCTGTAGGGGCGGATTGCAGCAAACCTTGGTCCAGTGTGTAGATAGAGAGCGGGTCTTCGGCGTTACTGCCGATAGGCAGTGAATAGCGCAAAGTCTGCTGGAAAGTGATTTCGTCGCTGACGCCACTGATGAAATCGTCTTCATCAGAATCATTGGAGCCGGCTTTGGCATTCGACAGGTCATAATCCAGGTCCGCATAAAAGCGCTGATCGGTAAAATGATCAACCAGTAAAAAGCTGTCGGTGAACAAGCGGCTGTTCCCCAGGCGTAAATTATTTATGGCACCCGATAACAGGGCCGAATCGTTCGAGGTCAGAAAAACGGTTCCAAACACGCTCGATTGCGGCTGCATCACGCCGCCCAAACCACCGCCCACGCCGACAGCAGTACCCAGAGAGTCAGTGGCAAAAAAGTAAGGCAACCAGCCACTTCGTTTCTCGTCAATGGTCTGGCTTTTATCGAGTGTGACGATTTGTGCAAGAGAGGGCAGTGAAACACTAAGCGCACAGGTGACAACAGCCATTTTGACTATGGAAGTGTATGTATACGGTGTCTGAGAATTTTGCATATTCGGGTTGTCTGGAGGAGATTTGGGCAGCCTATGTGGCGCGACAGAGCGCTTGATTGCCTACATTTGAAGCCGATATTAACAGGTTGTTCCTGCTTATTTACTGGCTTAGGCAATTGCTCCTTCGGAGATCCAATCTCCGATTCAGTTTCGCAAGTCCGGGTTTTTAAAGGTGCATGGGAATTTACTGTGCCACTTTGGAATCCCATCACAAGCATCCAAGCCCCACGATGCTCCTGCTTTAGCTGATTTATCTAGATCATCTGAGAAGTCGTATCCCGTGGTCTTCTCAATCTCCTGCAGGCTAACAATGAACGTATCTAATGCCTCTCTCGTAGCGGTATCATCATTAGGCATGATCCATGCTATTTGATCACCATCCCTAAATATCACTTTCCAAAAGTAGTCGGGAATATCGACTCCATGAGTTTCCAGAATCCTCGGGTTTGAATCCCATATTGCCCCGCCGATGATCTCTAACGTGCCAAATTCACGATAGCATTCGGTTATCTTTTCGGTTCTAAGCCATGCCCCTTTATTCAACGTGGTGGTCTGGGGCAGTATGTTCGCCATCTGGTTCGAGTCTTTTGCTGACTCGACTGAGTAGTCCATGTGGTTAAACGCTACCAGATGCCCTCTGTCGTGATCTGGAGTGTCTTTTCGGTAGGATTTGGTACTGAGTTGCTGGCATTCGCCCAAATTGGGATCGCGTGTATATTTTTTAATTCGCTTCTCATTCCCCGTGTCCACCCCAAGCGAATACTCAAATCGACTGGCTCCTCTTTTGTCGCAATCAAGCCAAAGAGTAAAGCCTTCGTAATCAACTTGCCTTTCCCCCGACCATACGGTGCTTGTCATCAGGAACAGGAAGATGAAGGTGAGGGGTTTCATTCGAATCAACGGACTCCTTTGAGAAGTCTGGGTATATACCT
>DUCD01000393.1:0-2417 GCA_012959985.1 Verrucomicrobiales bacterium
CCCGATTGCAGAGAAACAACAAATACAGTATACCTGAATTAAGCACGCGACCTGTTCACTAAACCGGGGGAACCTCAATCCGCATTGTAAGTAGTTAAATATAAATACATTATGGGGCTATAGCTCAGTTGGTAGAGCGTCTCGTTCGCAATGAGAAGGTCAGGAGTATAATTCTCCTTACCCCACCATATTACCGGGTGTCTCACACTTCGACAATAAATGATTGACCCCGGTGGTCAGTTCAGGATGATGGATCACCAATCCACCTCCTACTACACCCTTGAATTGAATTTTCGATATCATGAAATCCAAAACTGACCTCAGCCTGATCCACAAAACCTACTGCCTCTCGATTCTTGGCATCATGATGTTGCAACCTGCTTTTCTTCAGGGGCAATTCACCGATTCGAATAAGAAACTGCGAATCATCTGTTTTGGGGCACATCCAGACGACTGCGAAATAAAGGCCGGTGGCGTGGCCGCTTTATGGGCGGCTCAAGGTCATGCAGTAAAATTCGTTTCCACCACCAATGGTGATATCGGACACTGGAGGGAAGCAGGAGGACCTCTGGCTAAAAGAAGATTAGGAGAGGTTCAAAAAGTCGCTGACATTCTGGGGATTGAAACACAGGTGCTGGACATTCATGATGGTGAATTGATGCCTACCCTTGAAAACCGACGCACTTTGACGCGACTAATCAGAGAATGGAAGGCAGACATAGTGCTGGGTCCCAGAACCAATGATTATCATCCGGATCACCGATACACAGGCGTCTTAGTTCAGGATGCCGCCTATATGGTAACAGTGCCCTTCTTCTGTCCGGATACTCCTCATTTGACCAAAAACCCCGTTTTTCTGTATTATCCGGATCGATTCCAGAAACCCTACCCGTTTCAAGCCGACATCGCGGTGTCCATCGATTCAGTCATAGAAAAGAAACTCACCTGTATGGCTACATTGGAATCTCAATTCTTCGAAGGTGGAGCCAACGGATCTTTAAAGCTTATCCCTTCCGATTCGAAGGGAAGAATGGCCAGAAAACAATGGGTTCACGACCGATTTGCTGAACGAGACATCAAGACTGCGAACTTATATCGAGATGTCTTGAAACAGTTTTACGGAACAAAAGCGACCGGCATTCAATACGCAGAAGCCTTTGAAGTCTGTGAATATGGACGGCAACCAAGCTCAACCGAAATCAAAATTCTGTTCCCCTTTTTCAAGTAAGGAACTACTCAAACACAACTTCGCTATTTGCTGAAGGCGAAGTTGGTTTCCGGCAAGTGGTGAATTTATTTTGAACGATCGCTGAAGGCCCGATTCACAGGTTCACTGAGAACTCCGATTACCTGCTGAGACGCCTGGCAGCCGAGGCATATTGTGAATCGCGTTGATCTGTGAACCCGGCAAGGCAGGCAATTGTTTGGAACCACTTTGGGTAGAACCAGGCAGCGGGGGGCGATTTGCACTATTTCCAAAATCCACTTGTGATGGAACTCCATTGGGTAGAGCTATGGTAACATTTCCGCTTGGTACATTTTCCAATATCGTTGCACTACGAAGTTTTTCTGAATCAGAGCTTGCCGATACACCCTGAGATGAATGCGGTTGGTTTCCGTCCGCCCCTAACGCCTGCTGATGAGCAGGAGACGTTGGTGTCGTCTCCCCATTCACCATTGTCTCCTCGGATCGAGTGCAACCAAAGATACAACCGAACAACATGAGGGTAAACAGAACGGGCTGCCAGCGAGTTTTCTTAGAATTGGTGGAGTGAGTGTATCCGCTCATTTGTAAGAGTAAAATTGAGAATTCCGATTATTCCATGTGGATCCTGCTTGTCAACAGCGATGCAATATCATCAAACTAGTGCCTGCGATGATGGCTCCATTTGATGTAATATTGAAGCAAACTTCAGAGTATATATTTCCAGCCTCAATCTGGCCAAAGGAAATCACTTTACCTATTTGGGTATTTATCCCCCTTACCGTCATGACCCTTCCGTTCTGGATATGGCTTATGAAAAAATTTAGGCAGCGGTTTTCCAAACCGATACTGAATATTGGGTCTTATACTCAGGATGAATTCTTTGGGCTTACCTGGAAATGGAGTTCGGAATCAGAGCACATACAGATTCTGACCTGCCGCTGTCCAAAATGCAGTTCGAATTTATCCTATGTTCAGGAAATGCATGGAGAAAGTGAGTGTGAGGTTGTGTTTCATTGCGACCAATGTGGGGAAATCAAACATGAACGTGGCACCAAGAAGGAAATCGTTGACCAAGTGCTAAGGGATATTGAGCGAAAATCGAATTCAGACGAATGGAAAGAATTGCTTCAAGGGTTCGGAAAAACTGAAAAGCTCGATTGAATACAGACGGATCTCTGCATCAGATCTTCAAAGATGCGACCACTTCCAG
>DUCD01000393.1:2427-5242 GCA_012959985.1 Verrucomicrobiales bacterium
CCGTTGGAAGCAATAATGCCGCGATTATTCTCGAGGAAACGTCCCTTGGAAAAATCCAAGACTTTGCCATCCATATCTGTGACTCGACCGCCAGCTTCCTCAATAAGCAACATTCCACCCGCATGATCCCATATCTTTTCCTGATATCCGGTTTGGGTAGGAAGCCTTAGATAGATGGAAGCCGAAGCTTGAGCGACGGCTGCATATTTGCATTGACTGTCCAACCTTAGCGGCTCTGCTATTACACCTAACTTCTCGGCTATTTGGTGAGAAATTGAATGAGAAGAGTGCCCGGATTCTACAGACTCGCAAAATCGCGCCATAGTAGGATCCTTTACAGAATCCACCTGAAGGCGTGTTTCATTGCCTGAATCAAGGGAAACTCGAATAGCTCCTTTCCCTTTCTCTGCAATGAAAAGGGATCCTTTTTCAGGCTCAGCTTCACTACAAGACCAAGACATCTCTGGACATCCGAGCATACCTAAAACAACCTGCCCCTTCTCAACCAAGGCAAGGGCTACTGCATACTGCTCATTTCGCAGGAAACCCTTCGTTCCATCGATCGGATCCAGAACCCAGAATCGCCCCTCCGGCCCCCCCGTGTGGTTTCCTCTACTAATTGAATTAATAACCGCGGCATCAGTTAAATCCGGAAATTCAATTTGAGCCCATTGAACCACCTTTAACATGAGATCGGAATTGACTAATTGTGTTGAGTCTTCTTCCGCTACAAACAAGTCATCGGGAAAAAATCTCTGTAGGCATTCAATAATAATTGCCTGAGAAGTATAATCCGCAATGGTAACCGGGGATCTGTCATTCTTGGACTGTGAGTCCGAGGCCATCAAGGAAGCTTGTATTTTACGACACAATAGAGAGGCACGACGAACCGCATGAAGTGCCTGAGTTCTCTCTTGTCTCAAGGATGACATCGTGGAGTAAAAATATTAGAAGGCAATGCTGGTAGAGCGCGCTGCGCTGCCATTCGGTTAAGTCTGATCGGATCATTCAACTGAAAGCGGCCACTTCGTTGAATTTGTCGACGCAGACCATACCGCTGGGGCGTTTGCCTAAAAAGCTCTGAAGTTCCGACAGCCTTTGAACTGCGTCCGACGAAGTCTTCGCTTAGGAACAGGGAAGATCCTCGGAAGACAAGACCATCAATTCCTGGGGTCTTATAATTTTTTTCTTTAATCGAATGGCAATGGGGCGCGATTCCCTTCTCAGCAGACATTCACGCCCTACTGGAGTCCTCCACCGATATTGTAATTAATTCTCAGGAAATTCTCAGGACTGTCATCCGGGAGGATAATTTGTTGGGTAACAAGAGCATTTTCAGCTGAATCGTGATTAAAGACTTCAATCGTTTCCCACTGATTCTCAGTAGTAGTCAACATCACATTTCTTTCAATACTGTAAAACGTTTTTGCTGCAGCGGTAAATGTCAGATTGACCAGTCTCTGTCCCAGTTCGTTCACCCCTTCATCAGTGATACCGGAGATTTGAACACCATCGAAAGGAAAGTCGTCCTCGCCGTTAACCTGACCGTCAGCATCGGAATCGCTAACAAGGCTTTCAACAAGTGAAAGGTTGACTCTTGTGGTAGATCCATCAGAAAGGGTTATCCGCTTCGAGCTGTTTGGCCCGGCATAGGACTTCACCCATACCAATCCGTCCACCATATTTTCCAGTTCTTCAGGTGATGTGCCTGATGTGGCAAAATAAACCGTCATGTTCTCTTCAATGTTAAGTATATCTGCCACTTCCTCTGCAGTTAAGAATTCGATATCCGGAGAAACTTCTCCGGATCCAAAATCAATATCGTCTTGGTCTATAAAGTTCAGACTCTCGATATAAATGGCATTGATCTGTTCTTCATCAACGGATTTAAATGTAAATAAACTGTCGAATTCCTTAGCCAGTGTGAACTGTCCAATCGACATATTGTCTTCAAACCCAAGAGAGGAAGATCCCCGATCTCGACTGGCCCAGGAATGTTTGACCTCCGCAAATCTGGGTGCAGCACTGATAAAATGAGTGCCCGGTAAATCGCTTGGAGTAGTCGGAAGTCGCAGCAGATGAATTCCATCCGTGGCTGTGATAATATTACCAGCTGAAAACCCACCATCCTGGAATGATTTCGCCGCATCAAGAATCAATGCGCCGGGATAAACCCTCTCGATATTGGTAAATGGGTCTAGTCTTATAGCACCAGTATTAATAATGGTATTTTCCAACCGTATATCGTCTGCCTTAATGGTGATATCAGCAGTAGCCTGCAGCACACCGGAATCCAGGTCGACTGAAGTTGCCTGAACATCAATTCGTCCGATAGAAGATTGGATTAACCCGCGGTTGCTGAACTCTCCCACATTGAAAAAATGAGTGGATCCCAGGATGGTCCCACTATTACTGATTTTATCAATCGGGTCTGGCCGGTCACTGCCGAACAAACCGGAAGCTGTAAAATTAAGATCCCCATTGTTTTCCAGCACTTCAAGATTTGGAAATTGTTCCACTGAGAAATCCCCCGAAAAGGTGACTAAGTTGTTATTCACGAATCGTTCGGCATCGATGAGAATCGAATTACGTATTCTCAGTGGGTCCGAATTTATGACATTGGTATTCGAGGTAATGAGGTTCTCAATCAATGTCTGTTGCACACTGGTCATGGCGTTTTCCACCATCATGACATGAAAGGTCATGTTGATCTCATTGGTTTCTCCACCGTCATCTCCAGTGCCATCGTCACCAGCGTCGGGATCAGGATCTCCACCTTCTTCTCCTTCGACGGGTATGAGAGCCTTATTAGTCC
>DUCD01000393.1:5293-14515 GCA_012959985.1 Verrucomicrobiales bacterium
TGTGTAAAGGGAGAGACTACCGGCCAATCTGAGAACATCATTCTGCACCAAATTAGAAATCGATAAGGTCCCACTGGTGGATGACAATCTGAAGTTCAGAACGGGTGAATCGATTTTTGATCTTTCATTACCCAAAAGGTTGTCGGTAACGATAGTTATTAATCCTTCCGATCGCATCCGGGTGCGAGTTAAATCCAGATTGTCGGCTTTGATTTCTATCCGTCCCGGCGAGTTGGTAGGCTCATTCAAAGGCACATCAACCGATGTGAGGAGAAAAGGATTTGAAAACAAATCGGCCTGACCGGAAGTAATTCCTATGTCAGCGGAATAGGCGGTGTAGAAACTATTTGTGATCGGGTCTGATTCGTAAGTATCGTTAAACAACAATTCCGGAAATAATTCAGTATTACCCTCCGCACCATCTTCAAACTGAAACGGAGGGGTGCGACCAAATGAATAGTTTGCCGGGCGGAACGAAGATTCCACCAAATTGGTGGCCAACGGCAGATTGCTCATGGTCACGGCCGCATCTGTGATATAGATGCAATTGATGATGGGTTCCCCAGTAACGACGTCGATATCAGGCAAAGCAAATTCCACCATGGGAATGAACCAGTCGGCCCTTACCGAACTGGGAGCAAATCTGACCCTCGTCATGATATTGGTATCAAAAGTATTTGAAGAAATCAGAACTGCATGGACGACTATATTGGACTCATCCAAGGCGTTCGTTAACACCCATCCGTTATAATCCGGTGGACCGATACGCGGTAGCAAAACTCGATTGGTCGTACCGAATCGGGTAAAGACATCGTGTAGCGGCGATACCGGATTTGGGGTGGCAAAATTGGCTGGTGAAATTGGACGTCCTTGACCACCGAGGACATTGTTTGTACCAACTGCCCAATAAATATCATCAACACCGACATCATTGATGTAAATATTGTCATCCAGAGGATCGTAATCGGCATCTGTCGCGATTCCTACTACCTTGAAATCAGTAAAAGTACCAAATCCACCCCTCGATAAATCAACATTCTGACCTTCAAGGGAAAGCAATCCGGCTGAACCTGAAATCATAAAACCGGAACTGGTGATGTTTGTGGCACTGACCGTAATCAAAGAGCCGAAAGCCAAGGAATTAAAACTCTCCCCTAAGGCTGCACTACCGATTCCCCCAAGTAATTGAAGAGTGGGCACGTTGTCCGCTGCCGTAATAATGCCTCTATTTATGAATGTTTCTGCGGGAAACCTCCCTTGAGTTGTCACCAGATCGAACCGGTACCCCACGGATCCATCCATTAGCCCACTCGCTGTATTCTCGAAATTACGTGTATTCTGTGTGTCGTATGGAAGGTCAGAATTTGCACTGAAGCGACCTGCGTTAAAAAAGGAAACCGCATCGATTTGAGGTTCATCGGAGCGGGTTCCATAATTCTCAAACAAAGGCACAGTCTGACCGGCTGCCGATCCAGCAACCATCACCCCCAGGCAGCAAGTCAGTATGGTTGATTTAAAATTCATCATGATAAAGTCAAATAATGTCTAAATGTCTAGCGAGCGATCTGTGCTTCTAAATCCGCGACTGATGTTCCACTCGGATAAACAATCGGGGCATTGGTGGTTCCATCAAAAGATCCCCATCGTAAGGTTGGGAATCCGGAAACCTCATCAAGTGAGAAAGGAAAAGTATTGATCAATCCGCCACCCAGTTTACTTACCGAGATGGTCACTGGAGATTGAATAACCCCAGGACCTGACAAATTACCATTTCCATTTAAACCGCTGTTGTCCGTCCAGGTTGCGTTTGATCCCGGACCTGTTCTGAGAGCAATAATTGGCGCTACAGAATTCCCCCCCACACCCAAATCCTCAGCAGTTATCAGTATTTCGGGTTGTGTTACGACTCGAGTAACTCCTTGTTCTGTTTCTTCACCATTTAAAATGACGGTATCGGTAAATGAAATTACTTCCGGATCGAGGTTTTGTCCGACTAAAGAGTCATAATCAACGCGTCGAAAAGTTACACGATCCATTCCAGGTCGGAGAGCTGGATCGATGAAGGGAATGGTGATGGTATTGGTAGTCGCGGCGTTAGTAACCGTGGTATTCGTGCCGGCAATCGGCAGAAACGGGGAATTCAATATTGTATTAGTGGGAGATAACAGATTTGTATTTGATACACCTGAAGTTGCGAGATAAGGCGAAGAAAGACGGCCGGAGGCTGTATTGGCTCCCTGCCCGAGCATCGATTCCACATTATAATTTGATTTCCGGTAAAGGTAACGCAACCCGGCGACATCATCTCTGGTTAAACCGTTGTAAAATCCTCCGACCAAGAGTGACGAAGTCACTGCCGAACTCCCTCCGGCTACCGAGGTAAAACTCGTAGCCAGCGGATCGACGAGCTGTTCGATCGCATCGGTAAAATTGGGATTTGTAAATTCCTGAATCCGGTAGGTGTAAAGCGTGCCATTGACGAACTTGGACGGTTCGAAGGTTATTGGATCATAGTTTCGGTTAATCACCAAATAATTCGTGGTATTCTGGACAACCGCTCGCGCCCTCAGTGTGAATGTGAATCTTTCTGGAGCCCCCAACCCAATTTGTTCCAATATGATTGTCATCAAATACGATTTTAGATCCATGAGACCTAAAGCGTTGGCACGGTGGTTAACTCGCTGCGTTTCGAGAGGATATTCAGATAGATCCGTTGATAAGGAAGAATAGGAAGGGATCACAGAAATCTCTTGAAAAGCCGCCTCCACGGCATCCACACCGGTCTGACCAAAATAATTCAAAAATGATGAATCGAAAGCATAGGTGATCTCTCTGAGGTTCCACCGATATTCCTCCCCGAGGTTCATGGGACCCAGCCCGACATCAATCCTTTCCGGCCTGGTGTCATAGCCCAAAGCTGTCGTCTGCCACCCTTCGAGAGGACCTAACAATGTAAAAGCTTGAAGGGGAACAACAGCACACAACAGAATTGCCCCTGCAATCCAAATTTTCTTGAATCGAATAATCATACCTAAAAAAGTTTCAATGCCGGATTAACGGATGCGAACAATGCGATAATATGTCACTTCGCTTTGAGTATTCAGTAACATGGAGTCGGTGCCATCCGGAGCAAATCGAGGCTCATCCAAGTCCTGCCAATTCTCCAAGTCGTCTGAGGCCTGAACTTGATAAATCAAACCGGATTGCGTGTTCCAACTAAGTAACCAACCTTGGTCAGTCAGTTGTAAATCCGTTTTAAGCACACTTTCAGAATCCAAAGGATGGGTACCTGCCAGGTATTCCTGGAAATTTGTCGCTCCATCACTATCGCTGTCTGCAAAAGATCTAGGCCAATCGCTTTGGGCACTTCCCCAGAATGTTTCCTCCCAGTCATCAGGAAGACCGTCTCCATTTAAATCTTCGGCCCATGAACTTCCTTCGGATGCATTGGACAGCGGAGAGCGGCGCCCGTTAGATAGCACATAGGCCAATCGGTAAGAATGAGCCGAACCAGGTGCCAGAGGACTGTGAAGAAATGAATTCCCTTCAGTTACTCGCGGTGAAACTTCTGAATCCACATAGAGCTCAAAACTTGCCACGTCGAATTCAGTCATAGGATCCCAAGTGATACTGATACGGAATTGGTTTAAAGCAGAAACGAAGGGGGCCGATGGTTGAGGAAGTCCCTCTGAAGTCGTGAAACGCTGAGCCGCGAGATCGAAGCTTGTGCCCGCTTGAAAACCAGACCAAGCCACCACGATGTTTCCTGATCCAGAAGCATCGACCACTGCGTGGATTTGACGACTTGGAACCGTCGTATTGATTTGAAATTCACCATCGAGGGCAATGCCTTCTTTACCTATGAATTGTCCAAAAACCCCCTCACGGGAACCATCCTGAGTGAGTTGACCAGCCAAGCTGCCACTGGTCCAAACGATTAAATAGTCATTTCCGAAGGTCGTGATACGTGGAGCATACTGATCTCCATCATGGAAATTATTTACAGAAGCAGAACCGGAAACCTCAAGCCCTTCGGCATTATATTTCCGGCTGAAAACCTCCCAGCCAAGGTCAAGGTCGTTTACAACGTTTCCCACGGGAGCAACCAGCTCTCCCCAGGCAAATATAATATCCCCACTGGAGGTGACATCCACATCCGGATTAGCTGTGATGTATTGTCCGGAACTGACTGGGAATTCATCACCTTGGGCTTGAGTGTCTGATCCAATGAACCGGGCAAAGATATCCACACTCAACGCTCCTGTCTGCAACTCAGAGACCCAGGCTACAACCGCACCGCCGTTTGATGTGGCAGCCACCGATGGACTTCGCTGGTTGTTTCTGGAAAATTGGTTAACCCGAAATTCATCACCGGCTTCCGTGCCGTCTCCGTTGAATTTTTTTGCATAAATATCCCTTAGATGTGCGTCACTGCCAACTTCAGCGAATGCCTCCCAAACGACGAGGACAGATCCATCCTTTAAAACGGCGACGACCGGATGACGCTGCAGATTTGAGGAATTACTGACGGCAATATCCCCCGTTTTAAAAGTTCCATCTTCGGCAATGAAACGAATATACACCTTTTGAAATCCGAATGTGCCTCCCTGCCATACAAAAACAGCTCCTCCATCGGAAGTCTGGGCAATCCTGACAGATTCCTGATCACCCTCGGTTAATTCACTAATCCGAAAAGGACTGAGAACCCTCGAATAATTCCTATCAAGCCGCTGGGCACTGACGCCAAGTCCGGAACCGTCTGAAGCATTGTCCTGCCAAACGATATAACCCCCTGCCTGGTTGACGGCTAAATCCGGAAACACCTGATCACCTACAGAAGGTCGAATGATCGGAAATTCGGCTCCCTGCGGCGCATAGGCGGCCCCACTCAAGGTCCAGGCTGCCCCTAGTATAAGAGCCGTTGCGGTTAATAAACCGCGATTAATTTTTCCAAAGAAACACATCATTTTAAGGTCAAATTTTTTGGTCAAGGCCCCTGTCGAGTCTGTATCAAATTCAGTCTTTTGAATCTTCATAGACCTGATGAATGAACCCATTGCTTTAATCCAAAGTATCCAATGCTGTAGCTTGTTTCCCTGGTAGGTATTGGTTATACATCATACCTTAAACCCCGCGAAACAAAGTCACTCACGTTCTTAATTACTGCTCAGCCGCTGACGAACCTGAGAATCTGATACAACCGATGTTGCTTGATCCGGGATCGAATAAGTGGACGGATCGTATTTCGGGTTATCAGGGTCGTTACGTCGATTACCGGCAGGATCGATTATTGTTGGTGTTACAAAGATAACAAGGTTCTTTTTCACCGTCTTGGCGCCCTCTGATCTGAACAATTTTCCTATAATCGGAATATCACCGAGGAAGGGAACTTTGTCTTTCACCTTCTGGACATTCTCAGAAATCAAACCACCAAGAACAACCGTCTGACCGTCCCAGACCATCACACTGGTCATCACGTAGCGTACTCGAGTCCGCGGCAGAGGCAAAACGGAAGTCAAGGGAACACCGACAGCACTACCCGCAACACTCTGTACCTGGGGCAGGAAGGGACCCGGATCATCATATCCCAGAAACTCTACAATGGTAGGAAGTATGGTCATTTGAATGGTGTAACCATCAGCTGAAACATAGGGGATCACGTCCAGCACGGGGCCGGTTGACAACTGGGTAGTCGGAAAGTTGACCCCAGCGGCCACCCCAGTGCCTCCGCCCTGTCCTCCTCCGAAGCCGCTGCCGCCACCGCCTCCGCCGGCACCACCGCCACTGCCTTGCTGACTTTGATCAATGGAAGCGACGATCGTCAAATTCTCAGTATTGTTGATCTGCGCCTGGCGGCCACTAATTGTCGTTAAGGTCGTTTCAGAAAGGAAATCAACTCCATCACGTCTTTCCATCGCCCTAAGCACCACTCTGAATTGTGGGTCCGTCAGGATACCGGTCATACTGAATAAAGCGGGGATACTCCCACTATCCGCAGTACTGTTGCGGAGTCCCCCGGACAAAACTGTATCGGTTGCTGAAGGGGGAAAGGTTGTATTTCCATCCACGCCCGGAAACGATCCTATCGGATTAGCTGGAGAGGGACTTCCCTGGAAACTTGGTTGAGTTCCTCCAGAAGTCACAAGGGAACCATTGCGCAACAGACTGTTGCCAAGCCACCAATCAAATCCCAGCGCTTTGGTATCTGTCTGTGAGATTTCGGTAAACCGTGCTTCAATTGTTACTTGGGGTGGGTAGGCATTCATTACATGAATTGCCTGCTCAATGGTGTCGAGTTCCTGTTTCTCGGCACGAATCATCAGTTTACCAAGTCTATCATTGAAGAAAAGGGATTTGCCAGTGTCTCTCAAATCGATTCCAGCGGTAGCCAGAAAGAAATCCATGGCTTCATCTGAAGGAATAGAATTGGTTCCAACGGTTGTCAGGAATCTGACACCAGTGCCCCCACCACCGGCACCGCCGCCGCCGCCGCCGCCGAGACCGCCGCCGCCGCCACCGCCGCCGAGACCGCCGCCGCCGCCGCCACCACCGCCGAGGGCCAATGAACCAAGGCCCGTAAGATCAACACGGGGGAAAATGGATATACTCCCGCCGCCACCACCACCGCCGGCACCGCCGCCGCCACCGCCACCGCCACCGCCACCGCCCTGTTGGCTGGTGGTAGAGATGACTTGAGCACTCATACCTTCAAGCCCTGTGATGAAGGTGTTGGGGTCCACATCGAAGAAACGGGTTTCAAGCTCGACGGGTTCCTGTAGCTTACGAGTAAACTCAATTCCCCAATCCTGTATGGAATATTTAAGCGGCTGATCCGCGACTTTGACAATGACATCCAAAGCCTGAAACAACGTCAAATTGTCCAACGCCGGGGTAATATTGATAATGATATCATTAAGATCAGAAACTTCAGACGCCCCCCCGGGAACTGCAACCGACTGGCCGGTTGCCGGGTCGAAAACAAACTGGGTTCCTCCGGAGGATCTTTCTGCATTTGAGTTTATAAGGAAATTGATTCCTACCTGGTCAGGGTCTCTGGTTTTTGCTTCCAATTTCAATGTACGGACGACCTCCACTAAAGGCATTTGGTCGAACTCAACCCGGTTTAATTTAATACGATCCAACTTATGGTAGATGTTTCGTCGGTATTTGCTGGTATTCACCAAGTTAGTGGAAGCAAAGGGATTGTGGTCGGGAAGATCATTTTGTCCACGTCGCGTCCAAGCTTCCTTGATTTGGATCAATTGTTTTTTGGATTCAAGGTCCCGTTCCCAATCCATACGTTTATAGATTCTTTCCTGAACCAACATCAGGTAATATTTGGCAGCCTGATTTTCCGGATCGAGCTTTCGGGCCTTATTCAACTCCTCTTCTGCCTTCTGCAACTGACCGGCTTCGTAGAACAGAATTCCGTTTCTTGTCTTGGTGAGAGATTCCACGGAACGTTGGCTGAATTCATCAATGCTCTGCAAGGCTGACTTTTCCGGTGCATTACCAGCATAAGTATCCGCTGCTTTATCTGTCTGCATCTGCAGGTTTTTGGCAGCTTCACTATCCGGATTAATGCGCAGGACACGAGCCACCTGTTTTTCAGCCTCGTAAACGGCATGGATATTCTTTTGTTTCAAGGCATCGGAAGCCAATTGCAGGCGGACAGAAGTGATTCCATCGATGACTTCCTTGTATTCGGTCTCGATGAGCGCCGGCCCGAGAGTTTGGGTGTATTGTAACGCATCTTCATACTCACGAGCGGCGGCACCCAGTTGTTTTGACTCCTCCAAGGCTTTTGCCTTATCCAGGGAATCGCGCAACAGTTTCATCACTTCCTGGCGGACGATCGCTTGTTGGGCCGCGGCATCGATATCGGAAGACCCGGATTGGGCATTCAGGATTGATGAAGCTGATAAAAGAATGCCGGCACTAATGACCGTTGCCGTAATGGCTTGTTTCGCTGCTTTGATCATGGGGTTATCGCTTTACTTCTCAAATAAATTCAATTGGTGTTTTAGCATCTAAAACGGTCTTACTGGTACGAAATTCTTACTCTTTTCCCAGTTGGTTCGGCGGAGAATACAACTTCATTTTCAGTTATGACAACGATTTTATACTTTCCGGTGGGAAATTTTATAGAATCGCCTTTTCTCTGCTTACTGTATTTGCGGTTTTCCGGGGCGTATAGGAGGTCTGTTTCATAACCATCTATACGTTCGAATGGTTCTCCATTGACAACGGGGATCATCTCTTTTGAATCATTCATTTCCAACACAAAACTTTCAGGATTGTCAGTTGAGCCGGTGATTTTCCTGAGGAAGAACACATCATTCTTTTTACCCAGTTCAGCACTGCGAACTTTCGGCCGCTTGGATTTTCCGGTTGCTTCCTGAGTGACCCGGAACTGATACCTTACTTTTTCAACACTTCCAACAGTTTTATCAAATTCCGCTCGAAAATAAAGTGGACGGATGGACATTATCTTCATCGCTTTGGGCCCGAGGGCACTATCTCCCTTGTTCCGGGCCAGGCCCAGCCGCGTCTTCACCCATTGGTCAGGGCCGAATAAAGGGCTAGGTTCGGAAAGGTCACCAGGCAGTCGCCTTGAAACACGACCGACCGATTTAAGGTTTTCCGAAAGATCTGAAGGGTCAAGAGCTTTGCGCTGAGGAATACCCAAATCGACGATCAGTTGCTCCTTAAGCTGCCCAACCTTGACCGGAAGAAAACCGACCACTCCGAGGAGACCCAGCAGAACGATACTCAGTATAATTTTTTCGTAATTAGCCTTAAGAAATTTCATAGACTTGGGAAAATAACTTATTAATAAGGTTGCCCCACACCATAGGGATCGGCTCCCATTCCATAGGGATCGGTGGCAGCCGGTGGTGCGGCGGCGGGAGATGAGGGAGCAATGTCCACATAGCCTTCAGGTTTGAATTTGACCATTTCCAAATCAATTGTTACTCGAAGGGACAGCTCATCCAAAAGAATCTGTGGACCTTTCGAGGTTGAAAGAGGAGCCATGGGTACAACTCCGGGGGCACTACCATAAGCGTCTCCGTATTGTCCCCCGCCAGCACCGTAACGTCCCTGCATACCTCCCCCCCCTGGATCACCGTAAGCACCTCCGGCTCCGTAAGCTTCCGATCCACCTCTGGAGCGGCGACTTCGCCCTCCACCAGCAGCGCCGCCATAGGCAGCTCCGCCCTC
>DUCD01000394.1 GCA_012959985.1 Verrucomicrobiales bacterium
CTATCAGATCCATATTGTGTTCGATCACAATGACGGAATGTCCCGAGTCGATGAGCCGTTGAAGGATTTCAATTAATCGGTGAACATCTGCCATGTGGAGGCCGATCGTCGGTTCTTCCAAAACAAAGAGCCTATGTTTTCGCAGGCCATGCAACTTTGATCCGGATTCCTTCATTCCCGATAATAAGTGAGTCACCAGCTTCATACGCTGAGCTTCTCCACCGCTGAGAGTCGGACTGATCTGTCCCAGTTTAATATAACCCAATCCAGTATCCTTTAAGGCTTGCAGTGGTTCTCTTACTGCAGGGATTGCCTGAAATACTTTTTCTGCTTCCTCGATGCTCAGATCAAGAATCTGTGCGATATTCATCCCCTTGTATTCGATATCGAGGGTTTCCGGGTTGAATCGGGTGCCATTGCAGGATTCGCAATCGATATAGGCTGCAGGCAGAAAGTTCATTTCGAGCTTAATTTTGCCCGCCCCATCGCATTCCTGGCAGCGTCCCGGTTTACTGTTGAAAGAAAAGCGTCCGGGAAGATAACCCCGCAGCCTTGCTTCCGGAATCTTGGAGAACAATTTGCGGATCGTATCGAAAAATCCGACATAGGTTGCGGGTATGGATCGGGGGGTTCTGCCGATGGGGGATTGATCTACTTCATAAACTCCATCCAAATTTTCAAAACCCGTCAGGTTGGCTGTGGTTGGTGGTTTTCCTCGCTTTCTTTTCAAGGCGAGATCCAGTGTTGGTAAAAGGCATTCTCGAACCAGTGTGCTTTTTCCGGATCCGCTGACTCCCGTCACAAGAACCAAGCGATTCAACGGGAAGGAGACCGTTAAATTCTTCAGGTTGTTCTTATCGGCTTTTTTCAAGACAAGCCAGGCATTCGAGTGCTTATTTCCTTTGGCGCCTGGTTTAACTGTTTTTCTGCGTTTGCGGACCACTTTCAACTCGCGTTTCTTTAAAAACTGTCCGGTTAGCGATTTCGGGTTTTTAATGATTTCCTTGAAACTACCGCAGGCAATGACCTCTCCACCGTGAATGCCCGCACCGGGTCCTAAGTCGATAATGTGGTCCGCCCGCATCATCGTTTCTTCGTCATGTTCCACTACGACGATCGAGTTCCCTCTTTGTTTCAGAGTGGCCAGAGCTTCAAGGAGGCGCTCATTATCTCGTGCATGCAAGCCGATGGTGGGTTCATCCAGTACATAAAGAACCCCACTCAGCGTTGAACCCAACTGTGCTGCCAGACGAATTCTCTGAGCTTCACCTCCTGAAAGCGTCGTTGCGGATCGTCCGAGTTGCAGGTAATCCAATCCGACGAAATTCAGGAATTTCAGTCGCTCCCTGATTTCAGGGAGGATATCCGAAGCAATCTCCCGGTCTTTTCCTTCGAATTGCAGGGATTCAAAAAAGCGAGAGGCTTGGTTTACCGCCGCTGAAGATAAATCTTCGATGGTGGGTGGTGGAAATGAAGAACGGGATTGTTTCGATTTTGCTCGTGGTGGGTTTCGAGTCAGATCGACATTTGATTGGCCCCTTGTCAGCCGGACGGATCTGGCGATAGGATTCAATCGCGCTCCCTGGCAGTCGGGGCATTCTTCACGTTCTCCTTCCTGCCACCGAAACCATGATTCTTCGATGGCATCGGCTTTGGCGCCTCGATCGACATCAGGTAGGTAGAACAGTTCGCCAAATCCACGACAGGTCATGCACCATCCTCTTGAAGAATTATAACTGAATGACTTTGGATCCAGTTGCTCGAATGAGCTTTGACATTTCGGGCATGAGCGCTTCGTGGAATACACCTTATCCTGTTTACGACGATTACAGGTGAAGAGCGTTCCTCCACCTATTTGCAAGGATTCCTCTATCAACATTCTAGCGCTATGATTCAAGCTGTTTGTATCCTGACCAGCCACTTCAAGCGTTCCGATGAGGACTTCCAGGTTGTGCTCTTTAAATCGATCAAGACGAATTCGATCTTCCGTTGAGGTGAGATTTCCGTCTGCGCGAAGGAAATCATAGCCGTGTTTCCTTGCCCAGATTCCAACTTCGGTGTGGAATCCCTTTCGGTCGCGGACGACCGGGGCCAGCAGAGTCAGTTTTTTCTCGAATTTCAGCTGATCCAGAATCGACTTGATGATGCGGTCGGTGGTCTGGGTTTCGACTGGAACCATGCAATCCGGGCAATAGACAGTGCCCAATCTGGCAAACAGTAATCGAATGAAATGGTAGATTTCGGTGACCGTTGCCACCGTGCTTTTTCCGCCACCTCGTGAGTTGCGTTGTTCGATGCTGACCGTCGGAGGGATGCCATCGATCCGGTCCACTTCCGGTCGGGCCATGGATTCGACAAACTGTCGTGCGTAAGCATTCATGGAATCCAGAAATCGGCGTTGGCCTTCACCGAACAGAATATCGAAGGCCAGAGTGCTTTTCCCGGAACCACTGACGCCCGTGATGACGACCAATTGATTCCGTGGGATGACAACATTCAGATTCTTCAGGTTGTGCTCCCTGGCACCCTGAATGACAATCTCGTTGGAATATCCGGGTGAGAGTTTCGTAAATGCCGAAATTGCCGATCGGGGTTTCAATGGCAGGTGATTTTTCGGTCGAATTGGAATTAGACCTTGATGAAGATTTTCCTGGTATGGAGGAAAAAGGCGATACCAAGGATAAAGGTCATCGATACGATGGAAAGAACCAATTGACTATAGATACCAAACGAATCGAGCAAAGGCTGGTGGATCATTCGTCTTGCCAGAGCATCGAAATCCAAGAGGTTTGCCATGAGATACAGGGTGATTGGGTTCATTCCAATCCAGATGAACGGGGCGGCAAGGAATCGGAGCCGACAAAGGTCGACAACAAAATAAAACAAAGCCAGCAGCAGGATACTGAGTCCACCGGCCAGCAATACGTAGGAAGAGGTCCAGAGTTTCTTGATGATTGGAAATTCGAAACCCCAGAGGTGTCCCAGAAGAGTCGTGGTAACTCCAAGTACCATCATGAAGAAGAATTTGGAAAACTTTGAGACGTTTTCGTTCTGAAGCAGCAGCCCTGTAAAGATTCCCAGGAGGCAGGTGGCGATTGCCGGAATGGTGCTCAACAATCCTTCGGGGTCCCAATCTCCATCCCACTTATATCCAGGAAGGTATTGTTGATCCACATAGTTAGTCAGGTTTCTACCTGCCTCCAGATCTCCTGCTCCGAATCCCGGAACCGGTATAAAGGTGAGGGCAGCCCAGTAACCGCCGAGGATCAGGCAGAAGATGACGATCATGCCTTTGAGTCGAAAATGAAGGAAGATTAAACCTGCGGCAAAATAACAGCATGCCAGTCGCTGCAGGACGCCCACATAACGGAATTGTTCAGGATCTCCTCTACCCCCATAATAGAAAAGGCCCAGCAGATAAAGAATCAGAAACCGGCGGAGAAGTCGGATATGCGCCATCATTTTCCCCTGCTTCTGCACCGCACCGGATAAAGAAAAGACGGTGGAAACGCCAATAATGAAAACAAACAAGGGGAAGATGAGGTCGTAAAAACGGAATCCTTCCCACTCGACATGAGTCAGTTGGGTGTGAAGCAATTGGATCCAGTGCCCGAATTGAGAATCGGCTCCAACTATGCTTGATTGCGGTTGAGCCTCAAGAATTGCGGACAGGCCTGTTACAATACTCCCGCCGCCAATTATCCACAGCATGTCGAAACCCCTCAGAGCATCAATCGAAGCTATCCGTTCGCTTGTGGGCTTCTTATTCGAAATGTCAGTGCGATTATCTGAACTCATCGGTCTATTGGATAAAGTACAATAGCATTCAACTTAATTCGTTGGATCGTCAAGCGGAAAGGCTTGTGCCGCGTCGAAAAGAATATTGATAAGGGCGCGCTGAGACAGCATGCCGTTTACTTATTCAAGCGGTCGGTTGGGGTGCGCCGAGACATCGAGCTCTGCATAATTAAGGTCTGATAACAGCTCGATAGAAACGTTGCGTTATTATCGGGCTGTTGCTGTCGGGATCGGTTATCTCCAGAGAGTTTCCATTATAGACTGTTTGTGCAATCTCAATCCAGCTTTTGAGATCGGTAGAGGCTTCGAGGGTGATCAAAACCCCGAATTCTGCGCTTTCAATAACGATGTTGTATAGGCCGTTGCTGGAGTCGGTTATACCAATTCGAAATTCCTGCTTGATGGAAACCGAAAGGGTGCTTTCGGTGATCAACGGCGGTGTTCCGTCGTCTGAAATCTGAATTCTGAATGCCATTCCATCGTCTTGAAATCCATCCGGGGGGCTCCATGTCAGGAGTCCTGTTGCGGAATCAATTGCGGCACCTTCAGGAATGGGAGTGACCCGTGAATACTCCAGTTTTTTAATCGGGATATCAGGATCCGTTCCACTCACCGGAAAAGAAACCGGTTCTCCCTGGGTGATGATTAAGGGGGCATCCGGAATCTGCAGTATGGGTGGCTGGTTCCGTTCTGAAACACTGATGACCTCTTCGGCCACTGCAATTAAGGGAGGTGTCGCGTTATCGGAAACTTCAATCGAGAGTAGAAAGACTCCAGGACCTTGTTCTTCATTGGGAATCCAACTGAATTGACCGGTCCCTATATCCAATACAGTTCCTTGAGGAACTTTGTTCCTTATACGGTAGGTCAGGAGTTGCTTCGGGAAATCTTCGTCTGTAGAGGTCACCTGAAAGGAAGCTTCAAATCCTTCGAATATCTGAACATTTTGAAGGGGGGCCAAAACGGGAGACTGGTTCACTTCATTCACCTGGATGGCGAAGGTTGTGGTTGAACTTTTTGAAGGTTGTCCGTTATCCGTGACTTTGATTGAAATATCATAACTTTCCGGCCCTTCCTGTTCCGTTGGCGTCAAGGTCAACAGTCCGGACAGAGGGTCCATGACGATGTTTTCGGGTGCCCCCGGGTTCCAGGGTAAACAACAGGCGCTGAGCGGGGCGATCCGCATCTTCCGTCAAGAGAAAAATGACCAATGGATTGTCTTCATCAACCACCTGGTCGGCGATTGGAAGAAATCTGGGTGCGGTGTTTTCACTTTGGATTATCAGTTGGGCGTCGGAGCTGGTTACCGAACCGACTGAATTGACAATTTTCACGTGATAAGAACCGGCATCCGCTTGTGTGATGTTCTGCAAGCTCAAGGTTTCGCTCGCGGCATTTGGAATAAGTATATCGTCGTGAAACCATTGGAATACCAAAGGAGTTGATCCGGTGACCCTTACGATGAAAGTGGCGTCGGCTCCGATCGGAGCCGATCGATCCAGTGGTTGGAGTTGGATGATGGGGGGGGCTTCCATCACGGTTAGTCCAAAAGACCGTGATTGTTCTTTTCCACTCGAATCCAAGGCCGAAATGGTGATGGTTGCCATTCCTGTTTGGTTCTCCTGTGGAATCAGATTCAACTGCCGTGCTTCTCCCGTGCCATCGATGCCAATTCGTTCAGGCGGTATTAAATCGGGATTGGATGATCTGATTTTCAGTATGATTTCCTCAGGGGGGTCTCGTCGTCCGTCACCGTAAAAGGGATCTGCAGAACGGCAAAGTTGGCGATAGTTTCCTGATCTTCAATTTCCGTTAACTCAGGAGGGAAATTGGGACTTCGATATTGTCGGAGTTCGATTCGTGAAAACCCATCTGCCCTGACCACTTCATAGGCTGCCAGATACCCATCGGTGGTAATTCCAATCGAGGGTTTTGATACTACAGCATCAGAGACTGAATAACTCAGTGGATCATCCGGGATCGATCGAGTGTCTCGACTGATCCATGTCCCCCGAATATCCTTGGATGGATCGAGTGATGTGTCGGTCCAGACCCTCATTACGGTAGCCCCATTCGATGCCAACGCTACTTCCGACTGACTTCCGGCAATCACTGAAATAGCGATACCATCAGGTTCCAGAACCTGGCCATCAAGTCCCACTGGAGATCCAAAAATATCGAACGATGTCGTAAGGCCTCGTTGAACCCAAGCGGCAAAGAATTCTTCCCCATCGAAAGTGATCCTGGGAATTCTCAGACTGATGGAACCTGTAGCAATCGAGATTCCTTCCGGGTCCAGATTGTTTCCTTGTTCAGTAACCCTGACGCCGAAAATATCATCAAGACTATCGTCCCGAGTATCTGCCCAAACTATAAAGAAAAGTTCCGCGCCTGCCGCTGCCGAAGGGGTTCTCTGTTTTTGTCCAACTGTGCTGATTTCGATAGGAGCATCATCCATAAGGATTCCTTGCACACTGATTCGGGTGCCCAGGATGTCTGAATTGGAAGATCCATTGGTTAGATCTTCCCAAGCGACCATATAGGTAGTGTCTAAACCGGCAACCGTTGGGTTTCTTTGAGAAAAACTGGAATCTGTCACGCGAATGCCATCCGGGTCCGGTAGGTTGCCGTCGGATTGTACTCGAGCTGCATAGATTTCCAAGTTGCTGAAACTGATTCGTGTATCCTGCCATACGACCAGAAAATCCGTGCCGTTTGAAGCGACGGCCGGTTTGGATTGTGAGTTAGTAGCAATGGAGATTGGAAGACCCTCAGTATCGAGAATCATACCTGATGCATCGACCCGGACACCGTAAATATCCTCTAGAGATTGAATTCGGTTATCCTGCCACACAACCAGGTTTAGAATCCCGTTGCCTGCGACAACAGGGTCTCTTTGCCGGTTGGCGGCGGTGCTGACTGGAATTGCTGTGTTCGCCTGTCCGACACCTCCACGGGAGGCCGAAACGATGGAGCCATACACATCGGGACCACTGGAGCTTCGATCGTCTTCCCATACCACTAGGAATGTTGAACCATCGAAGGCGACAGTCGGGTTTTCCTGGTCGTCCGGGGCAATGATTAGGACCGGTTGGTCCGTCCCCATTTCAGCACTGATGGTAGGGTCGACCGCCACCGGGTATAGAGCTTGATCTAGAAAGCGAGTGGGGATTTTGATTTGAAGATAATCATCTATAATGGTTGACGTCAGAAGGGCTGTTTTTCCTCTACTGTCAACAATCAGTGTTTGGCCGATTCGAATTCGGTCAATGCCTTGTGAATCGGCGAAGTGATGTCCCGAATTGGTGGAACCGGTATAGGACATCCCTGTGATGGTCGTTTCTATTTGTATAGTCTCGCTGGTGATTTTTGGGTTTTCAGTGAAAATCCATGATAATTCCATTCTTTCATCCGACGCTTGGAGGTGTTCCACCAGACCCATTTCCTCGGATATTAATCGTTGGGCGGTGTTTCCTGCAACTTTCCACTCAGAAGGATGTGGATTCGATTCATCCGCACGGAAAGCGGTGCGGGTATCCGTGCCGACGAAGCGGGTGTGGAATTCCGAATGAGCAGGGTTATCGTAACTTGTAGGATGAAAGGAGAATCCATTTGGAACTAAAGAAGCGGTGTAGGCTCTAGATTGAACCGTTGTTACACCGGAGTCGGGGGCCGGCCGGAATGAGTTGGAAACTCTTTCCGCTATATTGTTCAAAGCCTCTGAATTGAAGTGAAATTCCGCCGATTCCTGCGCTGTTGGAATTCTATCCGGATTCTGCCAGAATTCATTCCCATAGCTTATTTTCCAATCTGAAATGGGTTGTTTTTTGGATGGGACAAATCCAGAGAAGTATCCTGAGCTTGGACATGTTGGGTGGATACCTTGTCTGATATGTGGGGCAGGGTTTGTGTTGAATTGATGATAGTTGGATGGGGATCTCGGTTGTCAATGCATAGCAATGTAAACAAAGTAATGAAGGTAACCGTAATGCCGGTCAGTTTCCACAGATGATTCTTGGACTGCATAATCAATTTAGGTTGGAGGGACGATTCCTGATTGTCCACTCATGTAATTCTTAACAAGGTTTGTAAAAAAGCAATTCCGATGCCTATCGCATTTAATATAAAAGGAGGGTTCAGCGCAACTCCACACAAACCAGTTCCCGGGTACTGCGCGCAAAAAACAATCCATTTGCAAGGGCGGGGTAGGCTCTAGTCTTTCCTCCCAGGATTTGGGTTCGGTTTTTCAGTTGGTATTTGGTAGGTGCGGCTTCTACCTGATAGAGTTCTCCTGTTTCTTTCATGATCAGCAGGTCGCTGCCTGCAAGAGTCAATGTACCTGAACCAAATCCATCTTTCGACCATTGCACTTTACCCGTTTTGGCATCAAGGCATCGCAAACTCGGACGGTATTCCTGTCTGCCGTGGATTCCATACAGAAAACCATTTCGATACACGCACGTTGCATAGTGATTCGAAATGGAGTCGTCTCCATTCCAAATCTTTTTCCAAGGCATGGTTCCAAGATCCAAAAGGACAGCTCCTGTCTGGTAACTGGAAGAAAGAAAAACGGAATTTCCGATTAATAGGGGGGTAGCGGCATTGACCGAAGCATTGTTCCTGGACTTCCATGAAAACTCCTGAAGGACGTTTCCATCCTTTAATCCGATTCCCACTAATCCTTTTTTAGTGAAAAACAATCCCAGGCGTTGATTGTCGTGAACGCTCAAAATAGGGGAGGAATACCCAGCGTCATGATTGGTTGCCTTCCATCGAAGCTTTCCCGTTTCCGCCTCCAGTGCAATGATTCCGGTGTTGTTACGACCTCCGATATTAAGAAGGACCAGTCCATCGACGACCAAGGGGGAGCAGGCGAATCCGAAAAAACCTTTTCCCGCCTTGAATTTCTCTGCGGCGTTCAGTTGCCATTGTCTGGACCCCGTTTGGAAATCAGTGCAAGTGATAATCCCGGAGGCTCCTAAAGTATAGACTTTGTTCCCGGATATGGACGGAGTGGAACGGGGGCCTTCATCAAACCCAAAACTATCCCGATAATTTGTAGGGGTGCCGGTATTCCAGATTTCCTTTCCAGTAGTCGCATCCAAACACTGAATAATCTCCCGGTTAGCCTGACGGTGGAAGAGGATGAGTTTTTGATCCGCGCAGACCGGACCCGAAAAGCCCTGTCCAATGGGTTTTTTCCAAACGGTAATGGGGCCGCCATTGGGCCACGTTTCCATCAGATCTTTTCCCGGGTACACACCGTTACGTGTGGGGCCTTGAAATTGAGGCCAATCCGATTGAGCTGTGAGGTCGTGGATCGAACTAACGACCAGCAGGGTGGCCGCCAAACATACACCTGCTGAGGAAATTGATCGGCGGCTCGCCAAAGATTGTAAATTCGAAATCCAAGGGTCCCCTGTCATTGCGGGGGGATTCGCTTTGGAACTAATTATTCTGGTTGGCACCGAATTCATTGACCCTATAAAACTGCTGATTCAAATTGGTTGATTTCGGGTCGGCATATTGATAGGCGTCGGTGACCGGGTAAATCCATTGTTCAATTTCCCAATGGATTAAATCTTTAGAAGATTCGATCAGGTAACCAGCGCCCGGCTCGGTTGCGAACCGGATTTCAAACTGTTTCTGATTGTTGAAGCCGGAGCGGACGACTTTTACGGGAGTCCCCGGAGTGAGGATGACATCACCTCCGATAAAACTGGATTTCATCTGTTTGATATCAGTGTTGAGGATTTTTCTTTGCACCACCTGATCTGAAAATTCGATGCTTCCAGCCTCTTGTCCGGACAGGGTTTGGAAGGTGGTTTCAAATAGTGTATAATTTCCGGCTTTCATCCGGCTACTGATACCAGCGGAATAGACGATGCCAACCTGGCCCTTGGAAACTTGTTTATTGTTGACGAAAAATGTCCCGTCAACATTATTTTGAATCCGAGTCTGGACATACTTTAGAAGGTTCGGATTGAAGTTAAGGCTGAAGCTGAGTGCCGCCTCATCACCGGAAGCGGAGATTCGGATGGGGATAGTAACGGTGCTTCCGGGAAGGGCTGTGACTTGCCCGATACTCAAGATTGTCGATGGCTCTGATGTGCCTTGCCGTTGGGCTTTCGGTAGAGTGGAGCCGGCAATTTCGTCCGGAGCAGGTGGTGGCGGAGGGGGGGGGGGTAAGGGATCTTCGATGGTGTCCGGACTTCCCGCAACCACAATGAGATTCTCCGCTGTGACGAACTTGCCTGCTTGCTGCCAATCTTCCAGTTCGATGATATTGTTTCCCAAGGTATCGATGGGGTCGCAGTCTGCTTTATCAAAAAGCAGTCCCGTGGGAATGGCGTCTAAACCGGCAACCAGTCGGCCGATTCGAGTCCAATCGATAACGGATACAAAACTCGGTCGATCCGGGTCGTCAAAAACGTCGCCTTCAATCGGAACACGAATCGGTTCAGAAGAAAAATTGACCGGAAGGTTGTCCCCCTCTGAAGAGGCTAGAATTAACGGGACGAATTCTTCACTGAACCTGATTTGTCCTTCCAAGTTCCGGGCGAAGAAGATTTGTGCCGGCTGGGGCACTCCAGGTTGCTTTTGGAAGTAATCCAAGTCCAACTCCAGGATGATCGACTCACCTTGCGGTAGACTTGGGAACTCGTCCAGTGGCAGTCCGATTTCATCGGTGATTGGAAAGCTGGCTGCGATGCTGAACATCTGTTCGTTGGGATTTGCCGGGACCAGTTCGGCTACACTTATCTGAGCTCGGGCATCCCGCAGTACGGTTCCTAATTGAATTCTTTGCGCAAGATCAACAAAACTGGTGCGGAAAAAGTTCGTATTGATGTTGATGTTAAAGCTGAATGCGCTTTCATTCCCGTCTCCATCCAGAATGATCGGCAGTCGCAATCTGCCCATTCTAAGGGGATTCGGACCATTTTCTTCATCAGGAGTATTCGGAGCGATACTGAAGAAACTCCTGATCGGGCCCGTGCCGAAAGGAGTGCCAAATTTGATGATTCTATCTCCCGGTAAGGGGATAACGCGGATCGTCACTTCATCACTCGTGATTGTCGGATCAATATTGTTGGAAATCACGACGGAGTATCTACCCGAATGACGTTCCTGGGCGTTGACAATTGTGAGGAATGGGTTGGTAGCGCCTTCGATAGGAGTTCCGTCTACTTTCCATTGGAATAATAATGGACCGATGCCCACAGCTGAAACGGTGAGGTTTAGATCATCTCCTACAATGATGGTTTGGGCGTCGGGTTGCTGGGTGATTGCCAGGACAAGTCCAGGGTCGCCAATATCTGATCCGATGGTGGAAGTGTGGACGGGATTCTGGCCGAACATCGGCCAGTTTCGTGACTGAGGGCCTAATCCGACATCAAGGGCATAAACCTTACCATTGAGAGTACCGAAGTAAAGGGTGCCGGAGTTGCTGAGAGTCGGTGAAGCCACGACAGGGGCATCCGCTTCAAAACTCCATTTTATGGATCCATCGAGAGGGTTCAAAGCATACATGCGTCTGTCACGAGAACCAATATAGACCGTGCCATCGATGCTGATGGCCGGTGAAGACTGGATTTGCCCGTCTGATTGAAAACGCCAAAGTTCATCACCCTCTTGGTCGATTGCATAGATTATTCCATCTTGAGAAGCGATGTAGACATTGCCGTTATCTGCAACAGCTGGAGAGCCGAAGATCAAGCCGTTTGTCTGGAATTTCCATCTCAAATCACCGCGTTCTGTCAGGGAATATACATTGGTGTCATAGGCCCCAAAGTAGAGATTTCCCTCGGAGTCCCGTGCTGGAGATGAGAAGATGGAGCGGTTTCCATCGACTTCAAATTGCCAGAGAATTTTACCCCGTGAACTCAAAGAATAGAAGACGCCTCCGATGGTGCCGAAGAAGGTGTTTCCGTCTTCATCAACCGTCGGAGAAGAGAAGATTTCCGATCCGGCTTCAAAGCTGAAAACCAGTTCCCCTTCGGAACTCACACCATAGAGATTTCCGTCCTTTGAACCGAAATACAGGGTGCCGCTCGAATCAATGGCTGGCGAGGAAAAGACGGCAGCTGTAGTTGCAAAATCCCATTTCAGGGATCCATCCGGGTTAATGGCATAGAAGCTGTTATCGTCTGAACCTACGTAGACGGTCCCATCCGGTCCGATCGCCGGAGAAGAAAAAATCCGGTCCCCGGTGGGAAAAAACCAAGCGACGTTTCCGTCCCGATCAAGTTTGTAGAGATTGCTGTCCAGTGAACCCAGAAAAACCTCTTCACCTGATCCCACAGCAACGGATGACCAGATGTCATCCACCTCCAAAGTATCTTCAGGGCTTGGCCAGACCCATTTTAAGGGAGGAGGATTTCCTTGAGCGTCGGCATGGGGGGCAGCCCCAAATAAAAACGGAAGGGCTATCGTGGACGCAAGGAGAAAAGGGGATGGGACAGGTTTGAAACAGGTGTTGGTAAATCGTAAGACCCTCATAATAATAAAGAAAACCAGTCGTTCAATCGAGAATGAAACCGTTGTGGATCTAGACAAGGTTGCTGTGTCTCGGAATTTCTTCTTGCTTCATACCATTGATTTACAGGATTTGGAAGAAATTTCGGCTGAAAAGGGTTCGATTGAAAAGGCGGCAAGCGATCTACTGTAGCGTCGGCTGTCCTCAGCCGAAAGGACCGTGAATTACACTGAAAATGCGCTGGGGACAGCGCACGCTACAGAAGCCAGTGTGCTCATTTGCGTATTTTCCGGATCTTATAATCGGCCAAAGGTCATTTCAGAAGAAAAACCGGAGCAGAAACACAGCAATCACTACGACAGCGGCAATGACCCAAACCAGCGGAATTCGATTCTTTTTTGATGGGGATCCTGTGCCGAATTCTTCATTGAGAAAGGAATTGTAATCAAAAGAATCATCCGGCAGATCCGGTTGGCCGTCATAGGCTTCTTCAGACCAACCGGTATCTTCACAGGCCCCGCATTCCGGACAGGAAACTGAATTCCTTGGAATGAATTCCCCGCAAACCGGACAGATTTCAGGAGACATTTTCGATACCCTTTGCTTTCATTTTGCGATCAGAGGGCAGATCAATGAAGTTTGTATTGGGGGACTTCTCCGATAATTCCCCTTTCTCCTTCGAACATGGGGTCGTTTACCATTGCAGGATCAACGCTCCAGATGCCGGCAAGTCTGCCGACTTTTTCAGAATTGATGGCCCGAGTGTCTTTTCCCCGGCCATCAAAAGCCATCGGACAGTCACCGTAATCGGAAGTGCTGAGTTTCAGGCCTATTTCTGATCGGGAAATGGATCCTTGGTTCCATAAGGTTTCTCCCGCCCAGGCATAGGCTCGAAGGATACGTCCCTTGTCGGCTTTACCCCAGGCGTGATGATCGACAATTCGATTGAAATGAAAAAAATGAGTTTGTCCCATCTCAAGGCTCAGATTACAGAAAAATCGATAAAAACGATCCACATCTTCACAAACGCCGGGCAGACCGCCTCCGAATATCAGAATCCAACCATGAATGGGCGGGGAAATAAAAATGTGATGAGTCCGTAAATCGGTGGTGCCTTCGCTCCAAGTGCATGGAGTCGTATTAGTCAATTTCAAATGATCGATCAAACCTTGCGGATGTGCGGCTTTCACAGCGATCCAGGATGAAGAAACCTGAGCACCTTCGTTTCTCCAATGGGGCGTGAAACTGTTACGGACAGGGGAATGGGAAAAGCTATCAGAGGCCGGAGTTTGGTTTTTGTGGACATTTCGAGAAACCAGCCAGGCGATGAGAAGGCCCACTCCAAAAACAAAACCGAACATCAATAATAACAATACGGGCTCGATCACAATGCAAACCCTAAGCGATCGAATCAGTAGGATCAACCGTAAAGACCAGGATCATGTAGATTGACCTGAAAAGCGGAAACCCCTTGCCCTTCACTGCATTTGTTGCGTTAAATACGGTCCTTGCATTTTTTTCAGACCATGATCGTCAAAGATTTCGTTAGAAAAGAAGTTGCGTCTCCATGGATGGTGTTAGCTCTAGCCCTTTTGTTTCCTGGGTGTGCAGCGAGTCACCGATCCATGTTGGATCCTTCAGAATATGAAAACACGATTCGGATCGCTTGCGTCGGGGACAGCATTACATTCGGGTATGGCATAAAAAACCGAAACAAATACTCCTATCCTGCCGTCCTACAGAAGTTACTCGGGAATCAATATGAAGTGCGAAACTTTGGAGTCAGTGGAGCGACGGTGTTGAAGAATGGGGATCTCTCCTATTGGGAACTTCCCGCCTTCCAGAGCGCTGCAGAGTTTAGTCCAGATGCCGTAATCATTAAGCTGGGAACCAACGACACCAAACCCCAGAATTGGCAGTACCGCGACGAGTTCGAAGCAGACTATAGCCAGTTCGTGGACTTTTTTCTGGATTTACCTTCCCGCCCTAAAGTCTGGTTGTGTTATCCGGTGCCCGTTTACCGTTCAGAATGGGGGATCAAGGGCGACCTACTGGAGAAGGAAATTCAGCCGACCATTAAATTGATTTCATGGAAAAAACGGACTCCCGTAATTAATCTATTCAAGGGCTTGAGTAATGTGCCCGATTTTTTTCCCGATGGCATCCACCCCGATGACGATGGGCTGCGCGTGCTGGCCGAGTCCTACGACGGT
>DUCD01000395.1:0-2080 GCA_012959985.1 Verrucomicrobiales bacterium
CGATTATCACGGAATCCAGGACACTGCGTCTCTCAGCCAACATCGCCCGACGCTGAGCAAGGGGAATGTCATCCGCCGCAAAGAGCTTGAGGTAGGTTTCCATCGGGGAGCTCCACGCCGAAAGAGGTTTCCCCCGTTGATCCCAGGCCAGGGAATTTCCAGGACCATGCCCATTCCTGTCGCTGGCGTCGCTGGCCAGTTGGATGGAGGTATAGCGGGTATGCTTGCCAAACTGCGCTGCGGCAACCTGATCAGCGGAGATGGTATTGGAAAAGGACTGTCCCGGCGTGCCGTATTGATTCGCGCCCGTCAGCCAATACGTGCTTCCCCAGTGCGCTTGACGGCTGAATTGATGTTTGCAGCCCTGGACGATGGTAAAATCCTTTTTGTGACGAGCCAAAGGCTTCAGCCCCACAGGTAGCTTGTAGCCCGATCCTTTGTCATTGATGTCGGGAAACCAGGTTTCAGAGGTGACGCCATAGCCCATGCCCAGGAAGATCAATCTCTTGGGAGGCGTTGCCGCAGCGGCCGAGGCAAGGCGACGAAAGCCGATGGACTCCAATGCCGGCAGCGCGATGAACGCTCCGGCTCCACGTAGAAAGTGACGACGATTGAATGAGGTGTTCATGTTCGGAAATTCGTTTCGTTTATCGGCTGACAACTTGAATCGGAAGTTTCGGTTGTTTGATCACGGTGAGTTGGACGTCATCCACGAAATAGCCGCCCAACGAAACTGAAGTCTTGGAGTTGTAACCGGCGGATGCGGCGACCGCAATGAGCGCGACCGTCGCATCCGATTCCAGGAAGCAGGAGGCGGAAATGATGGCATCTTCACCCGGCTCGAGCTTGATGGATTTTTTCCCCAGCGCCTCGGCCTGCCGAACGACTTGGGGCCAAGTTTCACCAATCGACTCGGGCTCGGCCTGAAACAGAAAGATGCGGAGACTGACCTTGGATCTGTGCAGTTCGGCATCGGAAGCAGCCGGGTCACGACGGAAACGCGCCGAGAGCTTGAGAGAATATTGGGCCTGCGACGGTTTCGCCTCCAACTGTCGGCGAAGGACAGAGAGATCGACCAACTGGAATACGGAGCAGTTGGAAGCAAAGCCGTCGGGATCGCCCTTCACGTTGGCGGTCCGGACAAATCGCAGAATCTTGTTTCCACTCGCCTCCTTGACCACCTCGGCGGGATTACCGGCCCATTCACCGAAGCGGACCGGGAACTGCGTCGGGGTCGGTCCTTCGCCCATGGTTTCGAAATCACCGTGGGCGATGTCGAACACCCGCGCTTCCGATTTGGGCGAATCGATTGCCCAAATCATGCCTACACCGAGTAACCCCACGAACATCCCCGCCGCCAAACCCGCCGCAACCTGCCGCGGCCAATCAAACCGCCCGATCACCTTTTGCAGTTCCGGCGCAGCTGCCTTCACCTCCGGTTCTGATTCCACGTCCAAGGCCAGCGTTTCATCCGCCAACGCGCCGTGAACCTGTGCGGCCTTGAGGTAGCGCGAACGCACCTCGGCATCTTCCACAATCCGGGCGGAAAGCGCCTTGGCCTCCTCCTCCGTCGTTAACCCATCCAAGTGTTTCTGGATGAGCGTGTCCCAATCTGGTGTTGGTTTCATGTGAATTCCTTTCTGGTCTGCCTTTCGATACACACCTGTAAATCGCGGCGTGCGCGTTGGATTGCCTTGTAGACCGCCTCGACCGACCGACTCCCCTGTTTGGCAAGCCATTGCGGGCTACGACCTTCGTGGTAGTAGCCTTGAATGAGGCGGCGTTGCTTCTCGCCCAGCTTTTGCATGCAGGTGGCCAGATGCCGCTCCACCTCACCGACAAACCCGGGCGCGCCATCCAATTCCCGTTCCAGCACCTCCATCGCCTCCTCGGATAGTTGGGCGCGTCGTTTCTCACGGGCGAGAAACCGCCGCGTCTCAATTCGGGCAAAACCCATCGCCCAGTTCACGAACGGCCGCTGCGGGTCATACGAATCAAGCTGCCGCCAAAGAGCAACCGCCGTCTCCTGCAGAATATCCCGGGCATCCGTACGGTTCGGTACTACCACGAGAATCGAACG
>DUCD01000395.1:2143-2435 GCA_012959985.1 Verrucomicrobiales bacterium
GGGTGAAGCGTTCGTGGTCGTGTTGGTGATCCATGGTCATCTTTGGCAGACAAGCCAGTTCTAATATCAGGTCCACGCGGCGGCCTGAATTTGGACAAAATATTTTTCAGTCCAGAACTTGGAGAGCCCTCCGGAGATTAAGGATGTGGCAGGGCAATCAGTTCTTGAAATACGCTTTCAGGATCTCGGCGTGGATGTCTCTCACTCGGTGTCCATCCTTTGCTGTTTTGTCGAGGATGGTCTCAATTGTTTTCATGTCATAAATATTCGTATCCCGGCCTATTGTAAACGC
>DUCD01000396.1 GCA_012959985.1 Verrucomicrobiales bacterium
AATGCTGCGCACAACGCTGAATCGAGTGGCGTCATCCCCTTCAATATCAGTGGCCCTCAAAGACCGCACTGTGACGTCCAGTGGTGCCATGATCTCGCCGAGCCGCACCACAGTGGCCTGTAGCCCGTCATGGGACTCGAAATTCCCTGAATTGAGCCCCTCGACTCCAACAAAGAGTAGGGCTGTTGACGGGTTCTCACCGCTTCCAGAATTTTTGGATTCACGCCGGTTACGGGAATACTCAATATATTCTCCCTTTCTCCTGGATCATCAAGGACAACCGTTGGGTTCCGATTTCCGAAGTATTTTTAAAACCTCCAGACGAACCCTCGGTGATCCAGGTCTGGAACAACCAATGCATAGTTTGTCACGCCTCCGCACCTCAGCCTCGAAAGCAACAGGATTCAATGGTGTTCGATTCCCGGACGGCTGAAATCGGAATTTCCTGTGAATCCTGTCACGGACCTGCGGAAGAACATGTCGCACGATACCGGAATCCACTTACACGCTATCGAAATCATTTTACGGACGACTCAGAAACCGGAATCCGCAATCCCGAAAAAATGGACCACCGACTTTCATCTCAGGTTTGTGGTCAATGCCACAGTGCCAGAATAAACTTCGAACCGCAATTGATGACCCAGGGCACCACCTATCGTCCGGGCAAGGGTTTGCATGAGAGTTTTGGTATCCTGCTTCCGGGACGTCCGGATTCTCTACCGGGACTTAGGCGTAACATTGAAGAAGACCCGGAGTTTTATCAGGGCACCTTTTGGCCCGATGGCATCATCCGCGTTACCGGCAGAGAATTCAATTCACTGTTGGTCACACCGTGTTTCGAACGGGGAGAAATGTCCTGTCTCTCCTGCCATTCAAGCCATGACAGTGATCCAAACGACCAGTTGGCCGAGGGCATGCGTACGAATCAGGCTTGTATTCAATGCCATGATTCCTTTTCGGACAAGCTAACACAACACACCCGTCACTCAGCAGGATCAAGCGGCAGCCTTTGTTATAACTGCCACATGCCCCACACCACCTATGGATTGTTGGGCGCCATCCGCAATCACTACATCGACAGTCCCAACGTTAAAAAGACTCTCGAAACAGGACGACCCAATGCCTGCAATTCCTGCCACTTGGACAAGACACTTGCATGGACCAATAATCAATTGAAGGAATGGTACGGCACCGCACCAGCCGATCTCAATGAATCCCAGAAATCAACGGCAGCTTCCATTCTCAATCTTCTCAGTGGTGATGCCAATCAGCGTGTACTGACCGCATGGGCCATGGGTTGGAAACCGGCACGAGAAGTGTCCGGTGAAGATTGGATTCCTCACTATCTCGTGGAAGCCATGAAGGACAACTATTCCACAATCCGCTACATTGCACATAAATCATTGATCAATATCCCCGGATACGAGAATACAGACTTTGACTTTGTGGCGGCTGAAAGTGTTCGCACCGCGATCATTGGACGGATCCCGCTCTCTCCGACGCTTCTGGATTCTCAAAGGGTTCCAGATCAGCAACGGGTCCTTCTTTTTGATTCAGTGGGCCGGTTAATGCGGGATGAAGTCAGAATCCACATTAATCGACGTGATACCAAGCCTATTTCGCTGATGGAATAGGGAAAACAATAGAATTCTCATCGGATTCGAGCAATTATTATCACATCGGTCATTATTAATGTAACTTTTCACCACGATTTTCTCAGGTATAACTGTATGGAAACAAAATCGAAAATCAAACGATGTCCGCAGTGCCAAACGGAGCTCCGTGCCAACGATCCTGAGGGACTCTGCCCAAATGCCTGTTGGAAGAAGTCGCAACCCCCACTGAAGCCGGTGAATTGGACCAGGGAACCGCTCCACCTCCAACGCTGGAGACCCTCAATCAAGCCTTCCCCGAGCTCGATGTACATTCGCTGATCGGACAAGGCGGTATGGGGGCGGTCTTCAAGGTAACTCAATCCAATATGAATCGGACCGTTGCCCTGAAAGTGCTTCCGGAAGTATTAGCTAAGAAGCCGGAATTCACAGAAAGATTTACACGGGAAGCCCGTGTGCTGGCAAAACTCAACCATCCCAACATCGTCACCCTATACGATTTTGGAGAGCGCAACGGAATCTACTTCCTGATTATGGATTACATTGATGGAGTAAATCTCAGACAAGCGATGAAGATCGGCCGATTCTCACCTCAGCAAGCGCTCAAGGTTGTCCCGAAAATTTGGGAAGCACTGGATTACGCACATAGCCAAGACGTTCTTCATCGCGACATTAAACCGGCCAATGTTTTATTGGATACTAAAGGAACGGTTAAACTGGCCGACTTTGGAATCGCCAAGCTTGGAGGCAAGCTCCGTCCCGATATTACCCTTACGAATACCGGTGGCTCGCTGGGAACTCCTCAATACATGGC
>DUCD01000397.1 GCA_012959985.1 Verrucomicrobiales bacterium
GAAATGATGGAATCGAAATCGCCATCAAGGGTAACTTTGTTCAACCTGAAAAACTCGCATAGTGGAACGATGCGAGATTGGAGTCTTTTTGTTTATTGACATAATCCGCTAATGGGCGACCCCTATGGGATGAATCCAAATTTTCAAAATACTGCTTTGTTGAGGTGGAACTTTAAGGTGCCAGGTAAGGTTTGTACTCGGGAATGATCTCCTGCATCTTGAGCTTGATCTCATTAGATTCTGCGGTATCTACGATCTCTTTCAACTCATTAAGTTGATGGGTGATCTGCTCCAGTGAAACGGCATCACAGACAAAGCGCATGATTTTTGGATGTTCGGTTTCCTCCATGTTTTCGGCTTCATGGCTGATCTCTTCATACATCTTTTCTCCCGGACGCAACCCGGTGAACTTGATCTCGATATCCTCCTCTGGCTTGAATCCGCTTAACTCGATCAGCTGCCTTGCCAAATCCACGATCTTGATGGATTTTCCCATATCCAGAACGAAGATTTCCCCGCCATTTCCTTGGGTCGCCGATTGTAACACCAAGCCAACCGCTTCAGGAATGGTCATGAAAAACCGGGTTACATCGGGATGAGTCACCGTTACCGGCCCCCCTTTTTCAATCTGCTTCTTGAAGATCGGAACCACCGAACCTGACGACCCCAGCACATTGCCGAACCGGACTGCCATGAACTTCGTGTGTTTGCCATTCTCATTGCTAAGCGCCTGCAGATACATTTCAGCCAATCGTTTGCTCGCCCCCATCGCGCTGGTAGGGTTGATCGCTTTATCCGTGGAGATGAGAATGAATCGATCGACACCTGATTGATAGGCAATATCAGCGAACCCGGCCGTTCCTCTGGAATTGTTTTTGACTGCCTCACCTGGTTGCTTTTCCATCAGGGATACATGTTTATGCGCTGCGGCATGAAATACAATTTCAGGCTTAAACCGATCAAAAATAAATTTCACCCGAGACTCATCCACTACATCACAAACCAGAGGTATTACTGAATTTCCTTCTCCTAATTCTGCCAACTCCTGTTCAATGGGAAAAAGCTGCACTTCGGACTGATCCAGAACAATCATTTGCGAAGGATTGAATTTACTGACTTGCCGACAAAGCTCACTGCCGATACTCCCCCCCGCCCCCGAAACCAGAACAACTCTTCCCTGAATCAGTTTACTGATTGATTCCGTTTCCAGCTCGATCGATTCCCGCCCCAGTAAATCCTGAATTCCAACCGGACGAATACTGGAAACTTTGACCCGTCCCGTCGCCAATTGGTCAAGAGAAGGTACCGTCTCAAATCTCAAATCAGCTTTCTGGAGTGCTTTAATAATTTGCCCCAACCTTTTTGCCGATGCTGAGGGCATGGCAATGATGGCTCGGGTAAGTCCCAGCTTTTTCCGATATTGAGGAATCAGGTCCGGAGAACCGACCACCGGAATTCCGTGAATTTGAGAATTCTTCTTGGATGGGTCATCATCAAAAAGAGCGACGGGCAGCAAGCCCAGTTTCTTCTTGGCCAATAATTCATTCACCAGGGAGGCTCCCACAAAACCCGCGCCGACAACGGCCACTCGCGTCATCCTTTGATTGCCACCTCTCCCACCTGCCTGAGACTCCCGCCACATACGGAGGCCCAGGCGCACCCCCGAAATCCCCATCAAAGTAATAGTGAAGTCCGCCAGCAAAACACCCCTTGGGGGAGCGCCCGAACCCGAAGTAAGAATCCAGACCATGATGATTACGGACGTGCCGGTGATACAGGCGAGCGTGAGCCGACGCAAATCCGGAATACTGAAAAAACTGAGCAATCCCTGAAACTGTCCAAACAACATCAGACAAGCCAGCTTTATGGGCAACATCCAACCCAGGTGAGCCGGGTAATTATCCAAATACTTGGTGTTGAAATCAAAATCAAACCGGATCAGATAGGCCAAATAAAGACCAAATGCAATTCCAAGCGAATATAGCGCGCCTAGAAATACAGACCTTTTAATGACCGATAAGTTAATTGTTGATGAATGTTCCAAGAAGAAAACTCCTCCCACAAATTCACCGGAAAATCAAGCATAATCCAAACGGGAGGGCGTGCGTCCCCGCAAGCTAACAGCTCATCTAAAGTAGAGGAAAATGTGAATTTTCCCAAACAGTCAGAATCGCATAATCATATGGTAAGAGACAACCGCTTTAACGAGCTTTTTAACCACGCCCCCTGAAGCTGGCCGCGCCGAGGCCGGAAAAAGGAAAGTATGAATCCCCATAAAAATTTGAAAGATCCCGGCTCAGCACACCGGACTTCAAGGGTGATCAACATCCTTTCTTATACCAGCTATATCCACAAAACCACTATGGCCACAAAATCCGGTTGGATCGTTTGTAATCAACAGGTTACGATATCTCCCAGTTTTATACTTCATCATTTTCCAGGCTTGAGAGAATAGACGGTGATTCTCAGCATTGGATCTTCCATCGTTGTAATGTCTTTCGAATCAACATCTTACAGCTTGGTTTACAATTTTTGAGTCATGGAGTGAAAGGATTGTCTTGAGCGATTTATATGATAAAGTATATAATATAGAAACATTACTTAATACTTTATCATTGCTGTTATGCCCACTCAATCCCCTCCCTCAGTGCGGTTGGAAAAATTATTCAATCGTCGGAAATGCTGGATGGTCGTCCAGTTGGCCCAGGCTCTGGGCTGTGCTCTCATCACAGTGCGCCGACTCCTCAAACAGATCGGTTATTTCAGGAGCTACACTCACAACGGAAAGTGGTACACTCTGCGCGGTCAACCCGAGTTTGACCGCCAGGGTCTTTGGCACCATCGGGGAATCGGATTCTCCAAACACGGAAGTCTGACGGCAACGATCCTACACTGGGTCCGGCACAGTCCCGACGGACTCTCGGCCGCCGAACTTGCCTTGAAGCTGGGACATTCCTGCCATGCGGTGTTGACTCAACTTCACAAAAACGGCCAGCTGGATCGAGTCAAGGTCGGCGGTGAATTTCAATACCTCTGCACCGAAGAACCTATCAACCGCCGGCAGCGTGGACTCTCAGAGGGCGAACAACCGTCGGTTTCCACGACAACATTGAACACGCAGGCTGCGGTCTTCGTGCTCGTGGAGTACATCAAAAACCCAGGGCTGAGTTTGGATCAGATTGCCGATCGGGTGCAAAGGCAACGCAATATCACCCTTGTCCCTCAAAGCGTCGCCGCTTTCTTTGAAGATCACGATCTAAAAAAAACCCGCGGAACATCGAACTCAAAACGTTGAACGCCCTTAAGGACTATAGGGAAAAGTTGGCGAAAGAGATTTCGGTTCCCCGTCTGTTTGCTCGACAACCTAATTTGTCTTTTCGATCGGCCCGATCCAAATGCCCGGATTGCCGAGCCGATCTGAAGGTTTTGAAGACGCGGTACAGAACCCTCCGCACCCTTCATCTGGGCAGCTTTTGCGCCCACGAAACATTCCTGAACTGCAACCAATGCTCCAACAAAAGGATTTACCACGCTGAGCAGCTCGACCGCCTGGTGCCCCGGGGTTGCTGTTTCGGCTATGACGTGATGGTGTTTGTCGGGAAGGCTTTTTTCATGCAGCACCATCGCACTCAGGATATCATTGATCAACTGCTCTCACGCAACGTCGTCATCAGCAGCAGTGAGGTCGAATATCTGGCCAGAAAGTTCGTTGTGCATCTGGCTCTGGCTCATCGGCGCTGCGCTCCCCGGATCAAGAAGGCCATGCGTGAAAAAGGCGGTTACATTCTTCATTTGGACGGAACCTGTGAGGGCAGTGGACCGATGCTCATGAGCAGCCTGGATTCGATCTCGGAGATTGTGTTGGGCAATGTAAAAGTTCCTTCTGAAAAAGCGGATGCGCTCATCCCCATGCTGAGGGAAATCAAACGCCGCTACGGTACCCCTCTGGCGTTGGTTCATGACATGGGAGCGGGCATTCTGGCTGCGGTCAAAAAAGTCTTTGACGGTATCCCTGATTTCATCTGTCATTTTCATTTTCTCAGAGACTTGGGCAATGATCTTTTGGAAAAGGACTATGATGGGATCCGCAAGTCCTTGCGAAAACACGGCATCACCCAAAAGCTTCGGGATCGGGCCCGGCTGCTTAAAAGCGTCATGGATCAGGAGCCTGATCTGGTGGAACGTTTTTCTCACAGCCTACACGCCGACTCTCCAGACACTGCAACCATCGGTCGATTCCCTCTGCTCTGCGCCTACAGTCTGATCCAATGGGCACTGGAAGGAAAAACGATTGGCCGGGGATATGGATTTCCATTTGATCGACCTCACCTGCAGTTTGCCAAACGCCTGATTGTTCTGTCCAGGCATTTGGAGCAGATCAAGGACCTTCACTTGCGTGGGCAGTGGAAAGACAATATTCCTTTTTTCAAACTCTCACGCGAGCTCAACAAAGTTTCCGCCGATAAGAAATTGCTTAAGATGATTGAAAGGATGGATCACAAAATCCAAGTGTTCGACACACTGCGTGAAGCCATGCGAATCGCCCATCAGAAAGGATCGGCGGGCCTGAACTCCGGCAGTGAGCCAACCCCGATGGGGCCGATAAAGAAGGCTCTCAAGAAGTTCCGCAGGAATATAACCTCCCGCTCCGATTACCCCTCCAGCTGCGGCTTGAAGGCAATGATCAAACAGATCGACAAGTATTGGAATAAACTCTTTGCTGATCCGATTTCAGTTCAGACCTCCAATGGTGTCAGGCTCATTCAACCTCAGCGGACCAATAACATTCTGGAGCGTTTCTTCCGCGATTTCCGCCGGGGAGTGCGAAGGAAAACAGGCCGCAACTCAATTGGGCGGTTTCTTCAAAGCATGATCGCGGACACGCCCCTGGTTAAAAACCTGGAGAATCCGCAATACCTGAAAATACTTCTTAAGGGTCGTGCCGATCTGGAAGAGTGCTTTGCGGATGTTGACATTGGCGCAGTTCGCCGGGAAATGGACTCTGCGCAACATTCATCCGAGAAAGTTCCAAAGAAAATTCGAAAGCTTATCGCGGTCGCCTCCTTCCCCGAAATGCTTTGTCGCTTGTTCCGGAAAGCCGCTTGATTTGCCAAATCCAACCGGATTTTGTGGCCATAGTTCTATTGATGGGGAGATAAGAGAGAGCTTTAAATTGTCGGGGACCTTCACCGCTTTCATATTGCGCGATTCGGAAATTATAATTGGAGGCACAGCCAATGATTGTTCTGCCTTTCATTTCAAAGTCCTTGATTTTGATTTAAACGAAATCTCTGCGTTTCAAGTTAAAGCAACAAAGTTAGGATGCCTCCTTCCTAGCGTAAGCAACTTAACTCCTACGATTGACGGAGGGTTCGTATTTACACCGGGGCCCACGTTCAGACTGTTAAAAATTGATCCTAACTTTAATTTGGAATGGGACTTTCCTTACTGGGGGAAACCTCCAGCTGGTCAGACAATTTCAGACGTATTAGGTGCCCTAATCTCCACAAAGGACGGGGGATTTCTTTTGGCCGGAACATCTAACACTTCTCAGGGGCAAGCCAGAACTGCACTATCACATGGTGGTTTTGACATTTGGATTCTTAAAATCTCACCTGAAGGAAGCGTAGAATGGGACAGAAGTTATGGTGGTGGATGGCATGAGAGCTTTAGTTCTATTGCTCCTTCAATTGAGGGCGGGTATTTAATCTCAGGAATATCACATTCAGAACAACCCTCGGGGAACAAGGACATTGCCGGGAAAGGATATTGGTTTCTGAAAATTAATGACCGAGGTATTATTCAGGATCAGTTCCTCATTCCTTCTCCAAACCTGAGTTATAAGCCTGAATTGGTTAACACCAACATTGGAATCAAAGCAATTTTCAACTCAAGCCCACCGACGATTAGCGATATTTCGGTTTTCCAATCGATTATCATAAATGCACATTCTGATGGAATGCTTTTTGGGATCGATTTTTCAAGTGACCTGTCTCAATGGACCGGATTAGTTAAGGGTTTCAGTGGGGCGATGCAGTTTCAGGAACCAGTGAATTCCCCTCAGAAGTTTTGGCGAATTTACACTGAATGATCGCTTCAAGAGTTTTACTGAATGGTGGTTCTACCAAACGCGATCTCTTGCTGCCTTGATGGTTTCCGCCGGATTGAGATGGTCGATGTACCTTGCGGTCGTTGAGATGGAAGAGTGACCCAGTTGTTTCGAAATAATTCCGATGTCGATATTCTCCGCCCGCATCTCTGAAGCCATAGTGTGCCGTAGACCGTGAGCATGAACCCTCTTCTCCAATCCTGCTTTCACAGCGAGTCTTTTCATCAGGTGCCGCACGTAACTTGATTCAACCGGCTTCCCAAGCGCACCTTGAGTGATTTGGCAGAAGATCCGATGTCGGCCATGGGCACCTAGGTTTGCACGCTTCTCGATCCAGTGGTCCAGGACCGCTCCTGCCCGGGGATCAAGACCGACAAGCCTCATCTTCCCGCCTTTCCCCATCAGGACCCTTAGAGTGCCCTTCTCCGGGTCGTAGTCCGAAGGTTTCAATGCAAGTGCTTCACTGATCCGTAACCCGGCTCTCCATAGGACGACAATAAGAGCTTTGTTCCTGATTCCCGATACTCCTTTGGTTGAGCAGGCTTTGATGAGTGAAAGCACTTCGTCCTTGGTCAGTGGTTCTGGATTCCACTTCGATCCCTTCACGTTTCCAACATGTTTTTTGGTGGGGAACTGTGGATCCGGAGCAGGCTTGTTTTGCCTTTGAACCTTGGACGACCGTTTCTTTGCTTTGGTTGTAGGAATCTTCATAATAAACACGCTTATAATAAATAACGTGTCTATATTATCACATAAAACGGGTCCTTCAAGGTGATTTCGTATAAACGTGACTATCCTGCTGACTTTGTGGATCCGACTACACCGGTCTTTTGACGTTCGGTTTGGAGGATTTGAGGGTGGTCATTAGCGGATTCAGAGACAGAGACGAAGGAGTTGCCAATGGGCAGATTCGCTGTCGTCTGGATTCCCCAACATGGACGCAATAGTCTAGACTGTCTAAGGCTAGGGTCTGTCCTGATTATTCCGCGATGTGATTCATCAGATCCTGAATCCAGCCTAAGCAGATTCCCCGAAGAACATCCATGGGATCTTAGGTTCGATTGGAATCCAGGGAGAGTGCATATCTAGATGCCCCCATGCAATACCGGATCGGGCTTGAGAGATCAAAACCTATTCGGATTCTACAGCTTCAGCACCGGGGCTGCCACTCGAGCAAGGTTCATCATCAGCACCAAGCTCCCCCCATGTGATCCCAGAGCGGGGCCTTCGTTCATTTGGGGATGGGGTAGCGCAGTTGTGGAAGGAATGATCCAGCACGGTGTCACGATGGGTGACTCTGAGTATCAACAAAGGGTGAATGTGTCGGGACTGTAAAAAGGGACCCAGCGGGGGGCACCCCGGGGCTGATCTGATTCATTATTACCTTGGTATGCGCGACTCAGGCTCTTTCCCCCAATCACCCGATTGCCTCCATAGGAAACCTCTGGGAAACATTGTTTACCAACCGGAGATCCGAATCAGATATTCCGTGGACCAAAAGGGTGTTGCGAATTTTTTGGGAACCTACGGTAGACTGTGTGGAACAGCGGTTTCACCTGTGGGTTACCCGTCCTTTCGAATTGTCACATGACCAGGCATAACCAGATCGACGAATTCTTGATCCCACTGGTCCATTTCAACGATGCACCACTTTCCGATGTATGGAATAGGAACCTTCATTTACTACCGCGAACATGTGATTGAGCAGTTTCTGGACTATCCTGTATCCAAAACACACTTGCAAGGGTTTTGGGGATCCTTGTTTTACCAACCGGGGACCCGAATCGGATATGCGGTGGAGCAAAAGGGGGCGATGCGATTTTTTAGGGATTTCGGAGGGCAGATTCTGACTTGGCTTTTAATGAAGGGTGTTAGGGCTTGTTTCATTGACTCAACACCTCGGAACGCCCATTCTCTCACAATGCTCGAAAAGCAAATTCCTATTAGTTTTTCATTGCCCATGTAGGGATAGATGTAGTCGGCCCATCGCGTGCGCGGTTTCCCCTGGGCCGTGGTCAAGGATTTGAGCGAGGAATGCAGCGAGAAATAATCCTCACTATCCATGCGGTAAAGCTGCACTCCCAGCCCCAGCTGACGCAGGTTGTTGAGACTGGCGGCTGATTTGGCGGTGACCTTTGCCTTGCTGAGCGCCGGCAGCAGGAGACCGCTGAGAATGGTAATGATGGCGATGACCACCAGCAATTCGATCAGGGTGAAACCCGTGCGGCGGGTGCGGCGGCAGGCGGGTGTTGGCCGCGTTCGAATGGCGTGTGTGACGATCGATTTGAGGGGGTGGATAGGATCATTTCCAATAGGGTGTCAGAATTCAAGTTGGTGATTTCACGCTGGCGACCCGGGGCCCATGGCTTCCCAGAATCGGGCTCACGTCCGATAACGCGATCAATGTAAATGAGACTCATTCGCATGTAAAGAGAAAAATTGACAAATTTGTCAATAATTCATAGGTGTTTGGTCTTGCATTTCTGGAGATTATTGGACTAATCATTCTAGATTACCAATCCACGAGGCAGAAACATTATGAAATCAACACGACATCACCTACCTTACGTAATGGCTTGCATCCTGGTTTCAAGCGGTGCGGCGACTCTGGACCTACAGGCCCGGGGTTTCCGGGTTGGCATGATCCCCAACGGCAACGCCTTTCGTTGTTCCACCTGCCACTTCAATCCCAAGGGGGGAGGCTCCCGAACCTCGTTCGGGCAGGACGTCTTCAGCATCGTCGGAGGCCCTTCCAATCAGGCTTTTTGGGATGCGACCCTGGCCGCCTTGGATTCGGATGGCGACGGTTTCAGCAATGGCGTTGAGTTGGGGGATCCGGATGGCGATGGCGTCGCGGATCCCGGAGCGGAGGTGACCCATCCCGGCGATCCCGACAGCAAACCCCAGATCATTGAGCCGCCGCTTGAAGATATCAACATGACGATTGAAAAGGGGGATGACGACGCGGCCATCATGCTCCGGTGGCAAGGCGGTTCGGGTTTGGCTCAAGTCGAAGCGAAAAACAGCCTGGCGGACAGTATTTGGAGAGGGGTGAGCGTCTCCAGTGACGGCGAGATGGCGGTGGAGAATACCGCCCCCGTGCGATTGTATCAGGTGCGGGATGTCGGGGCCCTGGTCGCCACTGAATTCACCGCGCACCTTTCCGGCGCGGCCGTGCTCCCGGACGGACTGGAGACCGGCGCATCGGGTAGCGGTCAGTTGACCATCGAAAACGACACCCTCACGTTTTCGGTCGATTACCAGGGCTTGAGTGGTCCCGCGACCGCAGCTCACATCCATGGCCCGGCGAACACCCAGGAGAATGCGGGCGTGCTGGTCAATCTGGAACCGTTCAACGGCGGGGCATTTTCCTCGGCGGGTACATTGGCGGGTTCGGTGGAATTGAGCGGGGAACAGAAGGCCGCGTTGCTGATGGGACATGCCTATGTGAACATCCACACGGCCGCCAACCCTGGCGGTGAAATCCGGGGTCAGATTGCCCCGGTATTCATGGCCAGTTCCATGAACGGCGGATCGGCCCGCCCCGCGGCGATCCGGGGCTCGGGACGAGGATCGGGGGCTCTGATTCTTCGCGGCAATGAACTCGACATCCAGCTTGAGTATGGAGCCTTGTCCGGGGCGGCGACCGCGGCACACATCCATGGTCCCGCATCGGTGGATGAAACCGGGGGCGTGTTGGTCAATCTGGAGCCCTTCAATGGCGGCGCTTTCGGTCAATCGGGGTTGGTGCGGGGGACGGTGACCCTGAGTCAGGATGTCCTGTCCGCGATCATTGACGGGCAGGCCTATGTGAATGTCCACACCGCGGCCAATCCTTCGGGTGAAATTCGCGGCCAGGTCGTGCCCCAGATTGGCATGACGCCGATGACGAGCCAATTGAGTGGCGGCAACGTGGTGCCCACGCCGGTGGATTCGGCGGGCGAAGGCCTGGGGCATTTCTCGCTGACGGGCCACCAGTTTCAATTGGCCATCCGTTATCAGGGGTTGTCCGGTCCGGCGACGGCGGCTCATATTCATGGTGCCGCGGATGCCGAAAACAACGCCGGCGTAGTGATCAATCTCGAGCCATATAATGGCGGTGGCTACGAGCAAGCGGGATTGATTGCCGGCACGGTGACCCTGACCGACGAGCAACGGGATGCGGTGGCGGACGGGTTGACCTACGTGAATATTCATACCGCCGCCAATCCAGGAGGTGAAATCCGGGGACAGATTGTGATCCCGCGTTAAAGTTGTCCCACGTCTGGCGATCGAACGGTCCCGGTTCTCCCATGGAGGGCCGGGACCTCATGCTTTCCGGACGATCCCACTCCCGGAGCTTCGGTTGGACGCCTCAAAGTCCGTCTCATTTGATTGGCGATCACCGGCCCATCCTATAGAATCGCGCCGCGCGATGACCGTGTCTTCGTGGGTGCCAGAGATGCCCGGGTGGCCGGTGCCTGATCCACCAATGAATGCCATGCCTCCAGAAACCACGGCAAACAACGCATTGGCCTGCTCTCGAGCGTTTTTTTGGCGGCCGTCAAAATCATATCCGGCCTGATCGGACATTCCTACGCACTGATCGCTGATGGGATTGAATCCATTCTGGATATACTCAGTTCGATTGCGGTTTGGGGCAGCCTGAAAATCGCCGCGGTACCGCCCAACGAGCGATATCCGTTCGGTTATGGCCGGGCGGAACCCCTGGCGGCCCTGGTCGTGGCTTCGGGCCTGATGGTGGCGGCCACCGGCATCGCCATCCAGAGCATACGCGAAATCATGACGCCCCACCACATGCCCAAACCGTTCACCTTGGTTGTGTTGGTGCTCGTGATCCTGATCAAGGAATTGATGTTTCGGTTTATGTTTCGTGCCGGGCAAAGTATTGGCAGTCAGGCCATGCAGGTGTATGCCTGGCATCATCGTTCGGATTCGATCACCTCCCTGGCGGCATTGATCGGCATTTCGGTGGCGATTATGGCGGGCGAGGGTTACGAGAGCGCCGATGATTGGGCGGCCCTGTTTGCGTGTGCCATCATTTATTACAATGGCATCCGGCTGTTCAAGTCGGCCCTGGAAGAAGTCTTGGATGCGGCGCCGCCGCCCGAGATTGAAAATCAAATTCGCGACATTGCCTCGGGTTTGAAAGGGGTTCGCGAAATAGAAAAATGCCGCGTGCGAAAGAGCGGCATGCAGTATTTTGTTGAGATCCACGTGGAGGTGGACGGGGAACTGACCGTGAACCAGGGCCACGAGATTGCCCATCAGGCCAAAGCCGCGTTGCTGGATTCCGAACTCAGCATTGCGGATGCGGTGGTGCACATCGAGCCCCATCCATGAACTGGAACCTCACGCGACGCGAGGGAAGCCGGTTGGCCGGAAGGATCAACCCAAGGTGTTCTTTGCCGCCGCAATTCGCTTTCTGATCTCAGCCTGATGGAGGGGATGTGCGGACGCCGGGCTCGCCTGCAGATAGGTTTGGTGGCCATAGGTATGAATCTCACTCCGGAGGTGGGCGCGCATGTCATGGCTCAACCGACGCGCGCGTTCCGCTCGCAGTGACCCCAGGTCGACCGGGGCGATCACCACTTTTTCCCCGGGACCGGGATCGGCCTGCGCCAGGATGCGGCCGTCAAAATCGACGAGCATGCTTCCCCCCGGCCAACTGAAGGGCGGGTAATGGCGCAAACTGGCCCCCTGGTTGGCGGCGACGACGTACACGGTGTTTTCAACCGCCCGGGCCCGGTTAAAAAGCGTCCACCAATCCATGGGCGGGGTGGCGCCCCAGGTATCCATGTAGGCCGAAACACGCAAAATGATTTCGGTGCCGTTAAAGGCTATTTGACGGATGCTTTCGGGAAAAAGCCAGTCATAGCAAATGCCCACGCCGATTTTGCCGATGTCCGTGTCGGCCACCGGGAAGGGGCGGGCCGGGTAATCCTTGATGTCGTGCGGACTTGCGTGAATCTCCCACGGTATCCAGGGATTGACCTTCCGGTATTTGGAGAGCATTCCGTCGGGGCCCAGCAGGACGGTCGTGTTGAAAACCACCTCTGGATAATCAGGGTCGACCTCGAGAAAGGTGCCCGTTTGCACATAACATCCGTACTGCCGGCACAGTTGGACGTAACGCTCGGTGAATTCATTGGGAACGGGCAGCGCGAGGTGTTCCCGCAGTTTATCGACGGTGTCGTATATGGGGGCGGCATGGGCGAATTCCGGAAACACCAGGAGGCGAACATCGTGAAAGGGTTCGTAGCCGGTGATCGTCTGCTCGATGATATCGCACATGCGCTGACAGCGATCGCCGATTTCCTCGCGTGACTGCGGGCAGGGAAAATTCGTCTGGCACGCGGCGGCATAGTATCGTGTTTCCATGGATGTGTCCCGTCAGGCCATTCTTGAGCGGCCGGATTGATGATCGCGGGACGTGCCACGTTCCGCGGGGCCGGCATCCCATTGGCCAAAACGTGGGTCAACCTAAACGAGCCCGGGGAGGAAGCAAATATTTAATTGATCCACCCGTTTGATCGCTTTTGCATCATTCTGGGGGAGACAAGGTCCCCTGACGCAGGACGGGGCGAATAAGCATTCAGTACCTCCTGCATGCCTTCGCGGGCTCAATGAGCGTTTGGCGGGTAGCAAACAAAAGAACCAGCCCTGGACATGGTGCATCCATGGCTGGTTCGGTCATGAAGTCGGTTTTCAGGAAAGCTTGTTTTTGGCGGCCGTCGGGATCTCGATCTGAGTTGAACCGATATTGCTGATTTCCACCGTGGTGGTCCGATCAACGTCACGATCGTTCCCATTGAAGGAGATGGAACCCTGCACGCTGTATTGGTACTTGGTGAGCACCCCTTCCTTGATCCAGAACTTGACGGATCCCTGAGGGTTGCTGACCTCGGGGCCTCCGCCCCCGCCCCCGCCGCGGCGGGGGAAGGAGAGCATGGAATTCCCCCGAAATAACGGACACGTAAAACGCAAATGATTGTCGGTTAGTTTAATGATTGGTTTAAGGTTTGAAAGTACTGATTGAGAAATTGCTCCGGCGATTGATAATCGAGACTACTGTGAAGGCGGCATTTATTATAGAAGGTTTCGATATAATCAAAAACTGCTGTCGCGGCGGCGTGTCTGGATTCGAATACTTCAGAAGTTGGAAGGACTTCCTTTTTCAGCGAAGCAAAGAAACTTTCCGCGAAAGCATTGTCATAACAGTTTCCTTTTGCGCTCATGCTTGGAGTGAGGTGAAGGCGTTTGAGGAGTTTGCGGGTATCTGATGCCGAATACTGGGAACCACGATCAGAATGAAAAACGGCATCGGCAACCGGAGTTCCACTGTCGGAGGCATTTCGCAGAGCATTAAGGACCAAATCAACGGTCATTGAATCGGAAACTTTCCATCCCAGGACTCTTCGGCTGAAAAGATCGATGACGACGGCCAGATACAGCCAGCCTTCGCGTGTCCGAATGTAAGTAATATCACTGACCAGAAGTTTTCCCGGAACCGAGGCCGGTGGACAATCGGCCAGATGGTTTGGAGCCGCCTTCGCATTGGGATCGGAGCAGGTTGTTTTCGGACGGAAAGCCTTTTTACGTTGAGCTTTCAGATCGTTGTGTTTCATGATTCGGGCCACCCGGTTGACTGAACAGGGCATTCCCGAATTCCGAAGCTCACGAGTCATTCTCGGACTGCCATAGCACCGGGTATGTCGATGAGAATGGATGGATTTCATCTGATCGAGAAGTAGACGATTGCCCAACGCCCGGGCACAGGGTGGACGATCCGAAGCGGCATAGAATCCCGAAGTGGAAACATTCAGAGCATCACAGAGTTCATTGATTTGATAGGTGTCCCGCATCCCTTGAATCAACGCATACCGCTCGACGGGTCCTCCGAGAGTATGCTCATGGCTTTTTTTAGGATTTCCCTCTGACGCCGCAGATAGGCCACTTCGCGATGAAGACGGCGGTTCTCAGCGATCGGGTCGGAAAGGGGCACTGCGCTGTGGCCATCGGACTTCGTCGAACCGGCCTTCGCTGCGTGCCCTTTTCCGAGAAGTCTGTTGCGCCAGGATCGAAGGGAATTTGATGTAATCCCTAACTCCGAAGCCACAGAATTGAGGGGTCGGCCGCTGGTGATTAATAAGTTTACGGCTTCCGTTCGGAAATCGTCGGTGAATGAACGTCGTGTTTTTGGCATAGTTGCAGTTCTTTTTTAATAACTGCGCCCGATATGTCCACCAAATCTGGGGAATTCCAGATTACATTGTTTA
>DUCD01000398.1:0-2564 GCA_012959985.1 Verrucomicrobiales bacterium
CCACGGAGATTACTGCGGATTTCGGCCCAGTATTACAATACTTTGGAAGATTATCATCGATTGTCTGTGGCCCTGAAGGAGCTTTTCAGGAAATGATCTCGTGCAGCACTCTGCCGTGTACATCTGTCAATCTCCGGTCAAACCCATCGCTTCGGTAGGTCAATTGAGTATGATTCAGTCCCAACAGGTGAAGCATGGTTGCATGGACATCGTAGCAATAGATGGGGTGCTCCACAGGGCGGAATCCCCATTCGTCGCTTTGGCCATAGGTTGTTCCCCCTGATATTCCTCCGCCGGCGAGCCAATTGGTGAATACAAATGGATTATGGTCCCGGCCTTTTCCACCCTGTGCACAAGGCATTCTTCCGAATTCGGTCGTCCACAGAATCAGAGTGTCGTCAAGGAGCCCTCGTTGTTTCAGATCCTGTATCAATCCGGCGACGCCGATTGACATTCCCAGCGCAAGGGGGCCATGGTCGCGATGGATGTCCTCATGGGAATCCCAATTTCTTCTTGGAAATCCATTATCGTTACCGGACCAGATCTGCACGAACTGCACCCCCCTTTCCAGAAGTCGCCGAGCCACCAGGCATTTCCTACCAAAGTATTGCGCTTCTTCAAGAGGGTTTATTTCCTTTGGAAAAGAAGTGATGGAAGAATCGAGTCCGTAGAGTTTCCGTATATGGTTCGGTTCATCTTTGATGCTCATGGCTTCCGGAGCGGCCAACTGCATTCCCGCCGCAATCTCATAAGCCTTGATTCTGGTTTCCAATCGTGGGTCTCCCGGCCGTTTTTGAGAATGTCTTCGGTTTAATTGGGAAAGAATTTCTAAGGTCTCGCTTGTGTCTTCTGTATGAAAAGGACTGGATTCCGGAGGGAAGAGATCCTCAATGGGGTTTAGAGAATTCGGTTGGATAAGTACCCCTTGATGTTGTCCGGGAAGGAATGCAGAACTCCAGTTTTTCGGACCGTTGCTGGCAAAACCCCGATGATCGGGCAAGACGACAAAGGTGGGAAGGTTTTGATTGATGTTTCCCAATCCATAGCTGACCCATGCTCCGGCGCCCGGGAATCCGGGACGTTGGAATCCTGTAGCCTGCAGGTAGGTCGCTTGGCTATGGACACCGGTCTTGCCCACCATCGAATGGATGAAGGCCATGTCGTCGACACAGGGACCAAGAGGCGCTGTGATTTCACTCAGGTGTTTCCCGGATTGGCCATAAGGTTTCCATGCCCAAGGTGAGGCGAAGGTCGCACCGGGGCTGCTTTGAAAGAGTTCAACCTTTTCCCCGGGATCCCAGGGTTTGCCGTTTTGCCTGATCAGTTCGGGTTTATAGTCAAAGGTATCCAGATGGCTGGCTCCTCCTCCCATGAACAATTGCACCACTCGTTTTGCCCTGGGTGGATGATGAAACGAACCGGGGTTGTCGGCTGCCGCCGTCGTTGGCATCAACGGACTTTGGTTCAACATAGCCGCCAAGGCGATACCACCCAATCCACCCCCTGAATTCATGAGAAACTCTCGCCTTGATGTTACGGATGCATTCATGAGCTACGGGGTTAATCTACAAATATGAACTCATTGAGATTGAAGAGGACGCGACAGATCGACACCAACCCGCGATGTTCTGCATACGCCAGTAGAGTATTCATTTCATCGGAGTTTGGATGACGTCCGGTTGTCAGAAAAAAGCCCTCCCCAATTTGTTGAGCCATTGTTATGTGAGTGCGTTTCAACCTTTCCGCAAAATGTTCGGACATTCGGGTCATGAATGGATTGTTCAACATGGCCAAGGCTTGTAAAGGGGTCACGGTTTCATCACGTTTGGCAATGTTCTGGGAGGGATCCGCACAATCCAGAGTCTGCATGAACGGGTTTTGTTGCGAACGGACGAGGAAACGGTAGACCGAGCGTCGATGAGTATCGACATTGTCAGGATTATACAAGTGATACTGATAGTGTGGTGAGTGTTCGGGTTTTTCGATGACAAAATCCTTGAAGGCCGGGCCGTACATGTTCCGTCGCAGTTTTCCTGTTAACTGGAGAACAGTATCGCGAATGGGTTCCGCTTCCAGTCGCCGACGGTTCATCCGCCAAAGGAATCGGTTTCCGGAATCCCTGAGTTCATTCGACGCGTTGGTTTCTGATTTTTGGCGATAGGTGGCGCTAGTCACCATCAATCGGTGTAATCGTTTTAAGGATTGCCCCGAATCGCGGAACTCAACAGCGAGCCAGTCGAGCAGTTGAGGATGCGTGGGCTTTTTGCCCATCTTTCCAAAATCATTCGGAGTGTCGACGAGTCCTTTTCCGAAATGATACTGCCAAATTCGATTGACGATGGAACGCCAAGTCAACGGATTGCGTTCGTCCACGATCCAATTCGCCAACGCTTTACGCCGTGCTCCCTCGGGGTGTGAACTCTTTAATTTGAAGACCGGATCAAATCCGGGAATAAATGGAAGGGTTCCCGGGTGAACTTCTTGGGCAGGTTGAGTCACGTCCCCCCGTTTCAACACACGGATAATCCTGGGGGTGCCTCCGTTATTACCTGTGCCGCTAAAAG
>DUCD01000398.1:2614-3579 GCA_012959985.1 Verrucomicrobiales bacterium
GCATGCGGCGCAGAGCTTCGAGAGTTTCTTCGATGTTTTTATCAATTTCAGATGATTCTGAAGTGACTGTTTCTGGTAGATATTTTTTTAAGTACCGTTGACGTTCCGTGATCAACCTTGCGGTTTCAGTCATGCCGGAGTGATTCTTTTCAGCACCGAAAAAATACCCATCTACCAAGTTGGATTTCTGCCAGCGGTCCGGTGCTTCAATGGAGTCTTTAGCGGTTACCAGGCCCCCAGTCGCCAAATTGTTCCCATTTGAATCAAATACGGATAATTCGGCTAATGCAAAAATGTAATCGTTTTGACGGAGTGCCAGACGGGTGGCAGTAAAGCGGACGTAACGGGAAATAACGTTATCCAAGTCGATTTTCTGTGGAAAAATTCCAGGGTTTGGAAAATCACTCTTTATGGCGTTCAACACGATCTTGGTATTGGTTTCAAATTCTGGATCGGTCGAAATTTCAATTTTAAACCGGGAAGGAAAACCGAATCCCTCTCCAATGTTGTTGAAGTTGTCCCTGGCTCCGACAAATGCTATCTGCTTCAACGAATGGCTTTTTCCAAGGTCGATTTGCACCCATTTGGTCTGGTCGGCTTTCGCCATGATTTCGCTGTGATATCCAAATTGGGAACTTTGCTTTTTCAGGGTTCCTTTTGAAGACTCGATCTTCTTGTTTAACTCCTTCAATCGATCGCCTCCAATCTGTGCAATTCGGGTATCCATTTCCTTTCTGGATTCCTTCAGCATGGTGAGACGTTTGTTCCCCATGACTCGAAGTCGGAAGGTTTCCGGATCGCGATCGTATTCGCTGTCAGCTCGATCCAGAGCGGAAAAGACCGCCTGCAGTCGGTAGTAATCCGTTTGAGTCAGTGGGTCGAATTTATGGCTATGACATCTTGCGCATTGAACCGTGACGCTGACAAAAGTGTTGAAGGTATTTCTAACCATGTCATCTCGGTCT
>DUCD01000398.1:3593-3952 GCA_012959985.1 Verrucomicrobiales bacterium
AGATTCCGGGCAATTTTCCCATCGATTTTTTCTTCAGAAACCTCGGCATGGCCGATGAAATCCCACGGGCCTGCAGAGATAAAGCCGGTTGCTTCAAGCGCATCGGGGTCATAAGGGTAAAGGAAATCTCCAGCGATCTGTTCCTTTACGAAGCGGTGGTAAGGTTTATCCTGATTAAACGAACGAATCAGATAATCCCGGTAGGGCCATGAGTTGGGTCTGGGTTTGTCTTTGTCGTAACCGTGGGTATCTCCATAATGAACAATATCCAACCAGTGTCGCGCCCACCTTTCGCCATAGGCCGGTGAGCCGAGTAGGCGGTCGACTAATCGTTGGTAAGCCAGAGGATCCTGATCGTC
>DUCD01000398.1:3962-6933 GCA_012959985.1 Verrucomicrobiales bacterium
ATTCATTAATCTCGTGTGGATCTGGGGGCAGCCCTATCAGATCGAAATAAACTCTTCTTATCAAAGTGCGACGTTTCGCTTCACCTGAAGGATTTAATCCTGAATCCTTCAATTTTCTTCGAATGAACAAATCAATCGGGTTGCTTGGTAAGTCGGTTTTCAAGTGGTTGGACAGTGGAATCGGAGGACGAATCAGAGGCTTGAGTGACCAAGTTTGATTTTGCAACTCAGAAGAGTTTGAAGATGCCGCACAGAGCAGGCCGACTGTATTCCATTTCTGTTCCGGCAGTACGGAGCAAAGAAGAAAATACAATCCGATCAGGCAGAAAGTTCTGTTCCGCGGAAAGCCCATATCAGGATTCGTTTGATTCAGTTTACCTCTCTGAAATCAATTGTAAATTCTTCTCCTGAAATAATTACTTCAGCATAGGTGATCGGTAACGACTGCCGTTCCGGACCGATGCTGCCCGGATTGAGGTATTGAACTCCCTTTTTAGTGACCAATTCCGGACGATGAGTATGTCCACTGACAACCACATCGATGCCTGCCGCGACAGGATCGATATCCAGATGCTCGATGTTGTGCAGGATAAAGAACGTTTTATTTTCGATGACGATCCTTTCCTTATGCGGCAGTTTCATGGTCCACAGTTCGTAATCGATATTGCCTCTTACGCTGGTCAACTGTGAAATCGAACAGAGCTCTTTATAAATAGCTTCATCGCCAAAATCTCCCGCATGAAGGATATGATCACAGGATTGAAGGAAGGGCTTAACTTCGGCCCGCAATAGACCGTGAGTATCCGAGATAATTCCGATTCGAGTCATGGCCTCATTATCTGTGGAGTTGCTGTGCTTGTTCGATGTCTTTTTGAATCTGAGCCTTCAAGGCATCTACTGAAGAAAAACCGAATTCGTCTCTGAGTTTGCCTAAGAAGGCTACTTCCAGTTCCTGGCCGTAAAGGTTGGGGGACCCCTTCAGTAGATGGACTTCAATACGCGGAGTCGTCTTATTGTTGTTGAAGGTGGGTCTCGTTCCGATATTAGCGACTCCCCGATGTGAATTCCCATCGAGTTCAACGGTCACCGCGTAAACTCCATTTGGGGGAAGAACCCGTGTTTCTGTTTCCAGATTTGCCGTTGGAAAACCCAGTTGTTTGCCCATTCCCTCGCTCTTGACGACTATTCCAACGACCGTGTAGGAACGTCCCAGCATTTGGTTTGCCTTATCGAAATCTCCGGAACGAATCAATTCCCGAATCCTTGTGCTGCTGATCGTTTCTTCGGCAAGATTCACCGAGGCGAGGCCGTGGACCTGGAAGTTTAAACGACTTCCGATTTGGCGAAGCCGTTCGATATTGCCCTGTCTTTTGTAACCGAAATGAAACCGTTCGCCGACGCAGATACTGCGAATGAGGCCCAAGTGGTTTTTCAAGTTTTCAATAAAGTCCACTGCGGTGACTTGGCTGAATGCTTCATCGAATTTGAGCTGCAGTAGGATGTCGACGCCCAGTGATCGGATGACTCGAAGTTTCTTGGAAAAGGGGTAAATCAGAGAGGGAGCCTTACCGGGGGAAATGACCGTTGCCGGATGGGGATCAAAGGTTACAACGACGGCTTGGCTTCCATACCGATGTGAATCGGCAATGGTTTGATTGATAACCCGCTGATGTCCCTTATGAACACCATCGAAGTATCCGATGGCCAGGCAGGATCCACCTGCATCCTGATTCAGTTCCGACAGATCATGGAGGATTCTCATAGCGCGTGAGCTTTCCTTATAAACCTATCAACCGGGGTATGGGAACCACCAGTTCTTTCAGTCCGGACGGAGGAGTCTTCAGGATATCCTCATAGGGAACAGCCCCCTCAATCTTGAAATCTCCGCTGACAAGGCGTCTCAATTCGGTTAGGTGCGCTCCGCAACCGACCTGATTTCCCAGGTCATGAATCAAAGAGCGAATGTAGGTTCCCTTGGAGCAGGCCACTTTAAACCGTGCTGATGGTTCTTCGTAGTGATTGAATCGGAAGGCGTAGATATGCACCAGCCGAGGTTCTCTTTTAATTTCGATTCCCTTTCGAGCGAGCTTGTAAAGTGGCACACCATTCTTCTTGATGGCGGATACCATGGGGGGCACCTGCTGCTGATCTCCGTGAAATTTCTTGGCAAACTCATTCAGGTCTTCAATGCAAAGTTCAGGCACGGCTCCGGTTCCCGTAAGCTCCCCCTCCAGGTCGTAGGAATCCGTGGTCTCTCCCAGTTTCATCCTGCCTGAATATACTTTGTCGTCTCCCATCAACCTGTCCGACAGTTTTGTCGCTTTTCCCAAGAGTAGAATTAACAGCCCCGTTGCGTTGGGATCAAGCGTGCCGCAATGACCAACCTTTTTTATCCCGAATGTGCGCCGGATTGCGGCAACCACGTCATGAGAAGTTGGGCCGGAAGTTTTATCAACCAACAAAGCTCCTTCCACACTAGAGGCGGCTGTAATTTTCGATATTTTTACCAATTATTTATTCTTTGAATGTAGAGATTTCCGAATTGCCTTGAGAACTTTCCTCTGGATGGAAAGTTGATTATTGCCGCTGATTCTAGCTCCGGCCAAAGCAGGGTGTCCGCCCCCACCGAATTGTTTGGCAATTTCACTCACATTGACTTTATTGCTGTTGGATCGCAGACTGATGCGGATTCCGTCATCCTCCAACTCCTCAAAAAGGCAAGCGACAACGACCGGTTCAATCGAACGGATATGATCGATTAATCCCTCGGTTTCACTGACACCGGCACCGGATCGTGACAGATCGGATTTTTTCAACCAGAAATAAGCGATCTGGTTTTTGTCCGTTAGACGAAATCGCGTATACACCCGCTTAAGTAGCCGGGCGCGAGAGAGGGGGAAGGACTGATAAACCTCGTCGCAGATGGTAGCCAGGTCCGCTCCACTTTCCACCAACTCTGAAGCGACCCTGA
>DUCD01000398.1:6943-14373 GCA_012959985.1 Verrucomicrobiales bacterium
GCTAGCCATCGCGGCAAAGAAAAAGAACGATCAAGTCTATACTTAAAAGCAATTCTGCCGTTTTGGCCTTGAGCCAAAATGGCGGTGTAGAGACAATTAGCAATAGACTTATCGATCGGCCATTTGGCTGCTTTCATCATGTTGAAAATCAGCTCACCTGTGGCCGGTTCATCGGGAGAGACCCAGTTCAGGTCGCCGTAACGAGTATTGCTCTCATGATGATCGATGTTGATGAGGCATTTGCGCTTCTGTATATGCTCTGCGACACTTCCTAATCTTTCAAGGCTTCCGCAATCCACAGCGATAACACAGTCAAATGATTTGTCTTCTTTGGGGGGGCGGACCCATCCCTTTCGATTGAGAAAGGCGAGTTTTGACGGAACCGGATCTTGATTCCAACAGCTGACTTTCTTCCCAAGACCCTTCAGGGCATATGTCATTCCAACCTGGGAGCCAATGCAGTCTCCATCCGGCCTGATATGTCCGACGATACAGAATGAATCGGCGGATCGAATTTCTTTCAGAATTCGATCCATAATTTCTAAATGGGATTTCATCAAGTCTGGGAAGATCCTTGATCCAGTTCATCAAGAATTTCGAGAATTCGATCTCCTTCATGGATCGTATCACCGACAATGAATTTCAATTCAGGGGAATATTTGAGAATGACTTCCCGGGCCAGTTGACCCTGAAGTCGTTTTCTTTTTTTATCCAACCATTCGGTTCCCCGTTTCTTCTGTTGGTCAGAGCCGAGAATACTGGCGAAGACAACAGCAGAATGGAGATCGGAAGTCACCTTCACATTATTAACGGTGATCAGACCATGTTTTTCGATGGAACTTTCCCGTCGCAGGATTTCGCCCACGGTGCGCTTTAATAGTTCCTGGACTCGTTGAAGTCGGAGCGAAGGCATGATCGTGAATTGGGTTTCAGCGTTTGTAACTACAGACCCTGTCGCACTTTCTCGATTTTGAAGCTTTCAATCTCATCGCCTTCTTTGAATTTATCGAATCCGTCAATCCGGATTCCACATTCAAATCCAGATCTTACCTCATTAACTTCATCCTGGAAGTGACGGACTGATTGAGTGGTGCCTTTAAAGATCATTTCTTTATTACGGAGGACGCGAACCTTGCCCTTACCAAATTTACCGGAAGTCACCATACAACCCGCGACTTTAGATCCTTTGGTCAATTCGAATACTTGCCTGATTTCCGCTTTACCAGTCGGAACTTCCTTTGACAGGGGATCCAGAAGTCCGGCCATCGCGTCCTTAATCTCTTCGACCAACTCGTAAATAATTGAATACAGCTTAATCTGCACTCCTTCCTGCTTTGCTAATTTTGCGACTCCTTTGTCCAATCGTGTGTGGAAACCGATCACGATTGCGGTGGAAGCGGAAGCCAGAAGGACATCTGAGCTGGTAACAGTTCCCACGGCATTATGAATAACTTCGATGGATACTTTTTCAGATTCGATTTTATTCAATGAATCCACAATGGCCTCAGCAGACCCTTGGGTATCTGCCTTGACAATGACTTTCAATAGTTTCGCCGCATTAGAGGTCAGGGTATCAAATAGGTTCTCGAGAGTGATCTTTTTGCGTGATTCGACTTCTTTCAGTCGATTATTATCCTCGCGCTCCTGTGCAAGAGCGCGGGCCTTCTTTTCATTTTTTACAGCATTGAATTCGAGTCCGGAACTCGGTGCGCCATTCAGTCCTAACAGTTTTACAGCCACGGATGGACCGGCTTCCCGAATGCGTTTTCCCTGTTCATTAATCAGAGCACGCACTTTTCCGTAAAAGGGTCCGCAGATCACAGCATCTCCAGTTTTCAAAGTGCCTTTTCTCACTAATACGGTGGCGGTTGGTCCCCCGGGATCAATTCCTGACTCGACGACATTTCCAATTGCTGTGCGATTTGGATTGGCCGTTAGTTCCATGATCTCCGCCTGAAGGAGAAGCAAATCCAGGAGTTTGTTGACCCCTTCTCCACTAAGAGCCGATAGATCTTGGAAAATGGTATGGCCTCCCCATTCCTCGCAGACGATTTCATGTTCCTGGAGTTGTTGGCGCGTCTGCATTGGGTTGGCATTGGGGTGATCACACTTATTGACCGCTACGATGATCGGGACCTGAGCCTGCTTTGCATGATTCAGGGCTTCAACTGTTTGCGGCATGACTCCGTCCGTGGCGGCAACTACCAGAATGACTATATCAGTAACGTTGGCACCCCGTGCGCGCATCGCACTGAAAGCCGCATGTCCGGGAGTATCCAGAAATGTGATTTGCTTCAGTTTTTTAGGGTTGTCAGGATGGGGGACATCGATGGTGTAGGCCCCGATATGCTGAGTAATACCGCCTGCTTCCTTCGCGACTACATTTGACTTTCGAATTGAGTCGAGCAAGGTGGTTTTACCATGATCGACATGTCCCATTATTGTTACCACCGGGGCTCGGGCTCTTAGATCATCTTCCTTATCCTCGAAATCGAGGGTTACCGGTTTTTCCTGAGGCTTGATAACTCCAGCGCCTCGTTCCCGTTTCTCGAGATCAAATCGACGTCCGTATTTCGCGCAGACTTGTTTGGCAATGTCCTCTTCAATGGCCTGATTTACGTTAGCGAATACGCCCATTTCCATCAGATCAGCAATCAATTGAAATGGTTTTCGATTTAATTTCCCAGCGAGATCTCTGACAATAATCGGTGGCTTTAAAGTAATTATTTCTCCGGAGGTGGGTTCCTTAAATTTTGGTTTGGCCTTTTTACTGGCAGAGGCCGTTCCAGAATTTCCGTTGCTCTCTGAAGATTCAGAACGTAATCCTGTACCCGACTTGCGTCGGTTGTCCCTAGGGTCAGGCCTGCCCGATTTAGATGTGGCCGACTGCTGCCGTTCACCTTTGCGTGGTGCCCGGGTTTTGGATTTAGAATTGGCACCTCGGTCTGATCGGGTCACGGCTCCCGGTGAGAGATTAATAAATCCGATCTTATCGCCGACTTTCGGGCCGGCGGGTTCTACTTGCAAAGGTGGATCGTCGCTTTTCACTTCAGCCTGTGGGGAATCCTGAGAAGTTTGCTCCTCTGCGGGTTCTTTTGCTTCTTCCTTGGCTTCAACAGGTGTGGTATCGGCTTCTTCAGGCTTTCTTTGGGGAGCCGTTGCGGTCTCATTTTTCTCGCTGGAATCGGTGGTCTGTTCCGCGTCTGACTCCGGCTCAGGAATTGACTCCGGCTCAGGAATTGACTCCGGTTCAGGAATTGACTCCGGCTCAGGAATTGGCTCCGGTTCAGGAATTGACTCCGGCTCAGGAATTGACTCCGGCTCAGGAATTGACTCCGGCTCAGGAATTGGCTCCGGCTCAGGAATTGGCTCCGGTTCAGCGGTTGGGCTTTCGACTGCAGTTGGCTCAGAGACAGTTTCAGCAACGGTGGTTTCCTCAGGGTCGAGAGGTGCGGGGTCCTTCTTAGGATCGTCGGTCTCCGAATTGGTTTTAGATTTAGCCTTAGATTTAGCTGCAGGTTTTGCGGCTTTTTTTGGAGCCTCCTTCTTAAGGTCAGTCACTTTTTTTGTGGTTTTTTTGGCGGGTGTTTTCTTTGCTTTTGCCTTGGTGGTTTTCTTTTTTGCGCTGGATTTGACCGCAGGTTTAGGAAGTGAAGCGGCATCCATTGAACCGCCCATTTGTTCGACTAAATACTCAGCCGTAATTTTGTCCAGAGAACTTGAAGGGGATTTGGCTGTCGGAATACCAAGTTCTTTGGCCTTGACCAAGACGGCCTTGCTTTCAACTCCGACAATTTTGGCAATCTCGTAAATACGAACGGGCATATAGAATTAAATAATCAACCTCAAAATATTGTGAATGTGCCTTCATGGCTTTTCCACAGAAACGGACAAAGTGTGGTGATCCCAGCCATAAAGCAAGAGAAAACAGCTATTGACCTTCTTCATTCCGGCGCGCGGATTCAGCTTGGATTGCTTCGCATAATCCTTCGGCATTTTCAGCAATTCCCTCGATTTCAACCAAATCGTCTTTCTCTGCCTGCAACAAATCTTCCAGGCTCAGGAATCCTGCATGAACCAAAGCATTTGCCTGATCCGCGCTGATTCCGGGAATGGCTGCCACCGACTCCACCGCCAAAGCTACTTTATCTTCAAAAGTCAGCTCGGTGATTCGTTCGGCATCAATGTCTACATGCCAGTTGCATAATTTAGACGTTAAACGGGCGTTTTGTCCTCTTTTTCCAATGGCCAGAGAGAGTTGATCCTCGCTGACTACAACTTTGATACGACGCCTGGTTTCATCGAGCTCGAACGATTTCAATTTGGCCGGAGAAAGGGCATTTGCTATGAATACCTCAATGACAGGGTCCCATTTGATAATGTCGACCTTTTCATTATTCAATTCGCGGACAATGTTCTTAACACGTTGGCCGCGAAGTCCGACACAGGCGCCGACCGGGTCAACCCGGGGATCTTTGGAGAAAACGGCAAGTTTGGTGCGGAATCCGGGTTCTCTAGCGATCCCTTTGACCTCAATGGTGCCATCGTTAATCTCAGATACTTCCAGTTTAAACAGCTTTATTACAAATTCAGGATCGGATCTTGAAAGGATGATTTCCGGACCATGATTGGCATTCTCTACAGTTTTTACAAAACAGCGAATTCGGTCCCCAATTTGATATTCTTCAGTTGGCACCCGTTCTCTATTAGGTAGAATGGCCTCATATCTTCCGAGATCAATCGATACATCCGAACGATCGAAACGCCGGACAGTGCCACTTACGATATCACCAGTTCTGTCTTTGAATTCAGCAAAAATAAGGGCTTTTTCAGCTTTTCTGATGTGCTGCATCAGTGCCTGCTTAGCGCTTTGGGAAGCGATGCGCCCGAAGTTTGTCGGGGTGACTTCCACTTCTATCTCCTCACCTATTTCCGCATCCTTCTTGATTCGATGGGCATCAAAGAGAGAGATCTGGTCGTGTTTTGATAGAACCTTATCCGCAACAATCAGATGTGCGAATGCTTTGATATCTCCGTTCTGCTTGTCAATTTCACATCGCAAGTTTCTGGCGGGGCCGATCGCTTTCTTGGCAGCCGAAAGAAGTGCTTCTTCAACCGCTTCTATAAGCACTTCCTTGCGGATTCCCTTTTCGCGCTCCCAAAATTCCAAATTTGCTAAAAACTCGGCGTTCATAGAATGCTGTTCGATATTTCTTTCGTAAAATTAAAAAAGCCGGATGATGAAATGAGATCTCCGACTTCCATCTGTGCTGGTATTTCAGCACTTTCGATTCACTTGACAGACAAAAAGTTATTTTGTCTGAATGATTGCGTCAAGCTTCAAATGGGGGCATTCCCCATGAGGCTACATTGAGTTATGTTTTGTAAGTAACATATTATGAATAGTTTAAATGATTTATACAATTAATCAGAAAACGGTTGATTCCCTTTATGTTCATGTGCCTTTCTGTGCTAGGAAATGCGATTACTGCGCATTTTACTCCGAGCCCCCGACTCGGGATGAAATGGATCGATATGTCAGGGCGTTAATTATCGAGTTGGAAATGGTTGCCTCGGACATGCAGCCTAAGACGGTGTTTTTCGGGGGAGGGACTCCTTCTATACTGTCGTTTTCTCAATGGACACAGATTCTCAAGGCTTTTGAGCGGTTGAATCTGCTTGGAGCAGAGGAGTGGACTGTTGAATGCAATCCAGCCACGGTCAGCGAAGAAAAAGCCCGATTATTGGCAGATTACGGGGTGAATCGGATTTCTATGGGGGTCCAATCGCTGGATGAATCCATTCTAGCGAAATTGGGTCGGATCCATAATCGTAGTATGGTTTTTAAATCCTATGACCTGCTGCGTCGAATTGGATTTTCCAACATCAACTTGGATCTGATGTTTGCCATTCCCGGGCAATCTCTTGAGCAATGGAACCGGAGCCTGGATGAAATCCTTGTTTTACAGCCGGAGCACATCGCCTGTTATGAACTCATATATGAAGAAGATACCGTGATATTCGAACAATTGCAGCAGGGGGTTATTGAGGAAACCGATGAAGACCTGGCCGCTATTATGTATGAGGACATGATTCGGAAACTGGATCACTCCGGTTATCGCCAATATGAAATCGCCAACTTTGCGGGTGTTAGGCGGAATCAGCATCAAGGGATCCCGGAAATGGCCTGTGGGCACAACATCAACTATTGGAGAGGAGGATCCTACTATGGGGTGGGGCCCAGTGCTTCCGGGAATATTGGCGGAGTGAGAACTCGGAATTCAGCGAATACAGAAAGATACTGCCTTTCCCTTGAAAAAGGCGAGCGCCCTCTGGAATGGACTGAAGAGTTGAGTTTGAGAGCCCGCGCGGGTGAAACCGCTGCCTTTGGTTTGAGGATGTCTGTAGGTTGGTCATTGGACTTATTTTATCAACTCACCGGTTTCAGACTCGAAACTGAATGGAAGACAGAAGTAGAGGAACTTATTGGTCTGGGCTGGGCCGAGTTGGAAGGAGGTGTCTTTCGATTAACGATGTTGGGCATTCGCTTTGCTGACGCTGCTGCTGAGCGATTCATCATGCTGGATGCGGAATGAGCCAACTCATTTCCTGTATTTCCGAGACAATGAAGTTGGCAGGAACAGTTCCTGCTTGATGTCCGGATCGATAAGCATGAAGAATCGGCCGGGTTTTTCTCTTGGGATCAACTCAAGGGAAAAAGACAGTCATTCTCCCATTGTGCTTTAGGTGAGACAAAACTACGCTTATTTCTTAAAAGGTATTTATTTTAGGTATTAATTCTATGATCAGGGTTTCATTAGGGGATCGTTTGAAGTTGTCTGGATTGCTTATAGCTTTTTCAGGTTCAGTGTTTTTTCAGTTGGAGATTCTCGAAGCATCCGTAGTTCCAGGCCTCTCCTCTGGTAAAAACCATGTGATCCATCTGCGATCTGACGGCACCCTTTGGGGGTGGGGTGACAACTCGCTCGGGCAGTTGGGCAATGGAACAACTGAATCCGTGTCCCTACCGGTTCAGATTAGTTCGGATACGGATTGGAAGGAAGTTTCCAGTGGTGCGCTGCACTGCATCGCGGTTAAGGCGGACGGCACACTATGGGCGTGGGGAGACAATAGCCATGAGCAGTTGGGTGTGGATACCGTTCCTTTTTCATTGATTCCCAGGCAAGTTGGGGAGGCATCCGATTGGTTTCATATCAGCTCAGGCGGTTCTCATAATCTGGGCATTCGACAGGATGGTTCCCTCTGGGCCTGGGGCAGTAATTCATCAGGCCAACTCGGTGACGGTACGCTGATAAATCGTTCGCAACCGGTTCGAGTGGGGCAGGGAGTTGGTTGGACCTCCATCTCTGCCGGTGCGAGTTTTTCTGCAGCCATTCAATTCAACCGGTCTCTTTGGACTTGGGGTGATA
>DUCD01000399.1 GCA_012959985.1 Verrucomicrobiales bacterium
CCACCTGGACCGGAATCAGAAAATCATAGAAACTTTTGCCGGGTGTTTTGTTGATCATCGACGATCCGTTGGCGCTGAGATAAATTGACCCGTCTGTGCTGAGATAAACTGACCCTCCGGTTCCGAAGGGGTGCGGATATCTTTCTTTCCAAGGAGCTTTTTTCTGAAATAGTTCCGAGGATTTGAGAGAGTAAGATTGGGGATTTAAGCCTGAGGCTTGAGCAGATGGTTCCAGTCGTGTCTAGCGGGACGAAGGCGTTTGACGGAGGGATGTAAAGCGATCATGGATTGAAGATATCCCTTTCCGTCCCATTCATCCACAGCGAAAACGAAGTAAGGGTGGATCCCGTATCGCCCCGGTTTGGTGGCTTTCAATAACCGCTCTGGATTTTCGGGGAAGTCAAATACCTGATGTTCAAAACCTTCCTCTCTTACTGTTTCTGGGATGCTCTTTGCCGGGAGTTTTTGCCTGAGTAAGTCGCTCTGGGCTCGAAGTCCCTTAATCCCTTCAATTGGGTTCTCACATCCTCTAAGGATTTCGTTAAAGGCCATTTGTCCTGCACCTTTCTGTTTGCGTTTTTAAGTTGTTTCAAGTTCATGGGTTGTTTCCGGAGCGGTCTTCCGTCCCTGTGTTTTCAATGATCATGGAATCCGGGTGTGCTTTTCTCCGGGATCTGTCTGCGGAGGCTTGCGATCTGGGCGCGTAACCCCTTAACCTTTGCAATTGGTTCCTTACCACCTTGGAAGAGGTCGTTAATGGCCAATTCTCCTGGACCTTTCGGGTCTCTGCTTTGATTTCTTCTATCTTCATCAAGTGTTCTTCGTTTACGGCATGGTATTCCTGCTCGAAATTTAAAGTTTTACTGATGCTCTCCAGAAGCGATGGAAAACCGTGACATCCACGTATTCCGATCCACTGTCTCCATCCGCCGTGAACGGTTCTCCATATTCCTTCCAGGATTTGAGATCATCCGAATACTCGAGCTGGTATGTTGCTCCGTGTATCAGGTTGCCGGCTTCAATCCGGATTGCCTTTGAGGCTGATACAGTCGGTTCAGGGAAAGGGCTTCTCAGTAACGGATCTAAACCTAATTCGATTTCTATCCTATCCGATATTCCATCTTTGTCTGTGTCTGCACTGGTCGGCAAAGTGCCATGGACATTCACCTCATCCCCATCATTGATCCCGTCGCCATCAGAGTCTGGATTATTTGGATCGGACCGCATACCGGTTTCCAATAAATACGCGGCACCGGTTTCGTTTGGTTCAGCTAACCAGAACTGGAAATGACTTGGTTCAAATTGAGGTGAGTAATAAGTGTAACTGGGGACCGGGGCTGATCGATGGAGTATTCCGCTTTGCCAATTCGCATATTTCCAGTCCTCCCCCGTTATCCATTCCCACTTTCTGCTGACCCTGTCGGTCATGAAGCCACCGAAAATGAAACTTCTGCCAGCTTGATTGGTAATATCGAAAGGAAACCACTCCTCTGAGGAAGTGAATGTCGCTAAATAGCCTTCTCGGCGTTCAGCATCGTTTCTTGCTCTGTTCCAACCTCTAGTGGCACTCAATACCATCTCATAAAAACCTTTTCCAGTTTCAAAAATATCGCTCAATCCGTCGGCATCCGAATCAATAGTTGAATCCAAGTCTGCCAAATTACGGTTATCTTCCATGGACAAACTCCGATCATAAATCCGGACATCATCCAGTTTTCCGCTGAAGGTGTGTTCATAGACGAAGGTAAGGTCTCCGCTGAACACTCTATCAGACACGTCCCCATGGGTGCTTCTGCGATTGTGTATGCCATCCAGGCTGACGCTGAATTCATTGCCGCCATTCGTCATGGAGAAACTGTAGAAGTACCATTTGCCTGTCTCGATTCGGGGGTGGCCGTAATGCAGCCCCTGTCCACCGGTCCCCCATGCCGTGCGCAGGACATCCTTGTCTACTGATACATGGAGCGGCCCGAATGGGATTGCAAGGGTTACCAGTCCGGTTGCGAACTCAGGCAGAGTGTCCATGTAAAACCAGAAGGAGACCGAGAACTCATCCTGAGGCATGGGAAAATCGGGGAGGATAAGCCGTTGAGAACCAGTGAACTGGTAGGCGGAGTTCTCATTACCATGACGGTCAGTTGTCAGTTGCGGATTACCCTCGAGGACGGATTCAAGGTTGTTCCCACTCGCATCTTCGGCTGATCCGTTAAAAGGGAAGTGAGCGATAAGACCGTTGCCCAAATCTGGATCCTGCGCGAAGGACATCAGGGGGTAACACATACTATCAGGAGGCTCAGAATTGCCCTGTGGGACGTTGAAAGGATTCGTTTGATGGTAGATTCCGGAAAGGGGGAATAAGGTGTGGTATCCATGTTTTTTTGATTTCCTCGCTT
>DUCD01000400.1 GCA_012959985.1 Verrucomicrobiales bacterium
GTACGCCCATCCTAGCGAGAGACTGAAAAAGAAAACACCTATTGTCAGAACGACGTACAATTTCCTGGACTTTCCAACCATAAAAGGCATTAGTGACAACATCCTTCCCAACCCACAAACAAGTAGTGATCATAGGCGGGGGCATCGTCGGATGCAGTGTCGCTTATCACCTAACAAAATTAGGGTGGAAGGATGTCGCCGTTCTTGAACGCAAGACTTTGACATGTGGAACGACTTGGCATGCTGCCGGTTTGGTTGGACAATTGCGATCCACAGCAAACATCACAAAACTTGCGCAATACACTTCCAAACTCTATGCAAGTCTGGAGAGGGAAACCGGGCAAGGAACAGGATTCAAACAAACCGGTTCAATTGCTGTTGCTACCAATAATGAACGTTTTGAAGAGTTAAAACGTGGAGCCTCGATGGCGCGCGTATTTGATCTTGAAGTCGAACTGGTGACGGCCCAGGAGATGGCAAGAATGTGGCCCCTGGCAAACTTTAAAGATGTGATTGGCGGGGTATACCTTCCCGGCGACGGTCAAACCAATCCCGTCGACACAACGATGGCGCTGGCTAAAGGCGCACAAATGGGAGGAGCACAAATCCTTAAAGAGACCAAGGTGACGGGGATCCTTCAGAAAAACGGAGTTGTGAGAGGCGTTTCCACTGATAAGGGTGATATCCAGGCAGAATTTGTCGTCAACTGTGCGGGTATGTGGGGAAGAGAGCTTGGTAAGATGGCCGGTGTGAATGTGCCACTACACGCTTCGGAGCATTTTTATTTTGTGACGGAACCGATGGATGATTTGGTTGCTGACGCGCCCACTCTGAGAGATATGGGAGGTTACACCTATTACAAGGAAGACGCCGGTAAATTGTTAGTGGGGGCATTTGAGCCGGTCGCCAAACCCTGGGGCATGAAGGGGATACCTGAAGACTTCAGTTTTGATACCCTCCCGGATGATCAGGAGCATTTGCTCCCCATTTTTGAGCAAGCAATTCACCGAATTCCAAAGCTGGAAGAAACAGGAATTCAACTGTTCCTAAACGGACCGGAAAGTTTTACCCCCGATGATCGTTACATTTTGGGAGAAGCCCCGGAATTGAGAAACTTCTTTGTACTGGCTGGTTTCAATTCAATCGGTATTCAGTCAGCGGGAGGAGCCGGAAAGGTTTTGGCAGAGTGGATTGTCAAAGGACATCAACCTTTGGATCTGTGGGATGTAGACATACGTAGATTTGTTCCATTTCAAGGCAGCCCTCTTTATCTCCACGACCGAACAGTAGAAGGGTTGGGGCTTCTTTATGCCATGCACTGGCCCTTCCGCCAATTCGAAACAAGCCGTCTGGCCCGCAAATCCCCTATGCACGATCGCTTAGAAAAACTCGGGGCGTGTTTTGGAGAATTAGCGGGATGGGAACGAGCCAATTGGTTTGCACCTGAAGGCGTTGAGGCTAAATATATATACTCGTACGGGCGGCAGAACTGGTTTGATTATTCAGCTGAAGAGCATCAAGCTGTTCGTGAGAACGTCGGCCTGTTTGACCAAACTTCTTTCGCTAAATATTTATTGCAGGGCCGGGACGCCGAGGCCATCCTCAATCAGGTTTCTGCTAACGACCTTTCTGTTCCTGTCGGAAAAATCGTTTACACCCAATGGCTCAATGAGCAGGGAGGAATTGAAGCCGACCTCACCATCAACCGGATTGGAGAAGAGAGCTTTCTTATCGTGACAGCTGCTGCTACAGAGGGCAGAGATTTCCACTGGCTTCAATCTTACATTTCTGAAAACCCCGCCCATGCCTTTCTCACGAATGTAAGCTCAGGGTATGCTGTTGTGAGTGTGATGGGCCCTCGTTCCAGAGACTTGATGACGACTTTGACAGACACAAACATTTCCAATGAATCATTCCCGTTTGGAACTTCACAGGAGATCTACATTGGCTATGCAAAAGTGAGGGCATCAAGAATCACTTATGTAGGAGAATTGGGGTGGGAAATTTATATTCCTACAGAATTCTCACTGTCCGTGTACGACCGGATCATCGAGGCGGGAAAGGCCTTTGAGCTCAGGCACGCTGGTTATCATGCGCTTAATTCATTAAGGATGGAGAAAGGATACCGGCACTGGAGTCATGATATCACGGTGGATGATACCCCCATTGAGGCTGGACTCGGGTTTGCCGTCTCCTTTAAAAAAGAAGGCGGTTTTACCGGAAAGGATGCCCTTTTGAAACAGAAAGAAGAAGGCGTTAAAAAAAGAATGGTGCAATTTATCCTGGATGATCCGGATCCTCTCATGTACCACAACGAACCTATCTGGCGTAATGATGTGATGGTCGGCTACATTACTTCCGGAATGTTTGGCCATACCCTGGGACATTCTATCGGTATGGGATATGTGAATAACGAAAACGGAGCCACCGCTGACTTTGCCAGGTCTGGAAACTACGAGATCGAAATAGCCTGTAAAAGATACTCAGCATGCGCTTCTCTTCAACCTACTTATGATCCGAAGAACGAACGAATTCGCAGCTAGTGCCAGTATTTAAATAAGAAATTATGATGAAATCCCATTCAAGAGTTGTGATCATTGGCGGGGGAATGATGGGTGTCGGGTTGTTGTACCATCTCGCCTTAGAGGGATGGGACGATTGCATTCTGCTTGAAAAGGGTCAGTTGACTTCAGGATCCACCTGGCATGCTGCGGGGCAGTGCCCCAGTTTCATCGGTAACTACAGCATGGCCCAGATTCATCACTACAGCAATTCTCTCTATCCAAAACTTGAAGAGATGACTGGCCAGGCTGCCAGTTGGCATGGATGTGGTGGAATTCGCTTCGCAAGGACCAAGGAAGAGTTGGATTGGTTCCGTTATGTTGAGGGTATTTCCCGTAATGTTGGATTCAGAATGCAGATTATCAGCCCGGAAGAGTGTCAGAAAATAAATCCATTTGTTGACGTGAAAGGGGTTATTGCCGGTGCTTGGACATTGGATGACGGGCATGTAGATCCTTCAGGGTGTTGTAATGCCATGGCCATGGGTGCACGTAAGCTCGGGGCAACCATTGTTCGTGGCAATCGAGTGACCCATATTAAGCCACGCCCCAATGGAGAATGGGAAGTCTTTACGGAAAAAGGAAACATTGTCTGTGAACACGTGGTTAACGCAGGAGGATGTTACGCTGACAGGATCGGAGCCTGGGTTGGGGTGAACATTCCCTACGTCAATTTAAGACATCAATATATTGTTACTGAGCCTATCAAAGAATTCCTTAACCGGGAGGAGGAGATGCCTGTCATGCGCGATCCAGCTTGCTCCGCCTACTACAGGCAGGAACAGAAGGGCGGTCTGATCGGGGTCTATGAAAGGACGGGTTCACGAGAGGCTTGGCCTCGCAAAGGAGGACAGGATTGGGATGCCGAGAGCGAGCTGTTTCCAGAAGAACTGGATCCGATCATGCCTTGGTTGGAGCGCGTGATGAATCGTGTGCCGATCTTCGCCGAGGCAGGAGTGCTAAAAGTTATCAATGGTGCCATCGCGCACACACCCGATGATAATCCGTTAGTTGGCCCCGCTGCGGGACTTCGAAATTTCTGGCTCTGTTGCGGCTCCAGTATTGGTATCGCTCAAGGTGGAGGTTGCGGGAAATATCTGGCTCAATGGATAGTCCACGGAGAATCTGAAATCAACATGGCCAGTATAGATCCACGTCGTTTTGGCCCTTACGCTGACAAAGCGTACAACTCCGCCAAAGGACATCAAGCCTATGCTGAAATGTACGTTCTGCAGTTGCCCGGAGAAGAACGCCCTGCGGGTCGGCCTGCCCGCACCACACCCATGTATGAGAGACTAAAGGAAAAGGGAGCCGTGTATACCGAAGCATTTGGTTGGGAACGGCCCAAATGGTTCTCTCTCGACGGACGTGAAGAAGAGTGTGGATTTCGCCACAACAATGTTTTTGAAGTGGTCGCTGAAGAGTGCCGGGCAGTCAGGCAACGAGTTGGGGTACTGGAATTGTCTAGCTTTTCAAAATACGAGGTCACAGGAACAGACGCCGGCAAGTTTCTCAACAGGGTGTGCGCCAATAAGATGCCCCTCCGTGATGGCCGTATTATTCTAGCGCATCTTTTAACCGAGCATGGCCGAATCGAAAACGAATTCACGATTACCCGAATGGCTGAAAACCATTTCTATCTGCTCTCAGCCGCCATATCCGAACTTAGGGATTTCGATCTACTGAACAACCGGATTCAGGAAGCAGAGAATGTTACAATCCGGAATATCACGGATGATTGGGGTGTTCTTGTACTGGCTGGACCCCACTCACGGGAATTACTTTCAAATCTCACTGATACAGATTTGAACAATGAACAATTTCAATGGCTTACCGCCCAGACAATGGAAGTAGCAGGAATCGAAGTTCGAGCACTTCGTGTTAACTATGTGGGTGAATTGGGTTGGGAGTTACATGTGCCGATGAATCAGCTTGAGCCGCTCTATGATGCGGTATGGAGCGTCGGGGAATCATTTTGTATTGCCGATTTCGGAACTTATGCCGTGAACAGTTTACGCATGGAAAAAGCTTATCGTGCCTATGGATTTGAATTAACCACCGAGATCACTATGATCGATGCAGATATGGAACGTTTTGTGAAATTTGATAAAGAGCATTTCACTGGCAAAGAAGCCTTGCTCAAACGCAAAGCAGACGGAAGTGGTTTTCAATTGGTCTATGCTCAGGTTGCTTCAAGCGACTCGGATATTCGAGGCGGTGAACCCGTATTTGACGGTGATACAGTAATTGGTGTGACGACTTCGGGGGCCTATGGCCATACGGTGGGTGAACATCTGGCATTTGCCTATGTGAAACCCGTAAAAAGCAAGCCGATTTCGACCTTTGACATCGAAATCCTTAGTAAACGATACCCGGCCGAAGTTCTGTCTGAACCCATTTTTGATCCTAAGAATGAACGCCTAAGATCCTGAACAGCAGAATGCAGGGTCGCCTATCGGCCTCCAGCTAAACTACATCAATTTTTCTAACCGCGAAAAGAGAATGCATATCACTACAGTAGTAACATTTGTTGTGTTTCTAGCACTGTTCGCAATTATCGGATTAGCCTCCGTAGTTCGTAAAAAGAAAACAACAGCAGACTATTTATTGGCGGGCCAGGATGTAAAACCTTGGTTAGTTGCGTTGGCGGCTGTCGCTACTTGTAATAGTGGGTTCATGTTTACAGGGATGATTGGCATTACATACAAAATTGGATTATCTTCTCTGTGGATTGCCATTGGTTGGGTCTTTGGCGATTTCATCGCTTCTATATTCTCTTTCAGGCATATTAGGAAATTTTCTGAAAACAAAGAAATTCAGACCTATAGTTCTCTTCTTTCGTATCGAGGTGGGGCACCTCTCAAACCGGTTCGTTTAGTGGCTGGCATTGTGACGTTCGTCTTTTTAAGCATTTATGCAGCCGCTCAATTTGCCGCCAGTGGTAAAGCTTTATTGGGAACTTTTGATATTCCGGTTTGGATTGGCACTATTGCAGGAGCCGTTTTAGTTCTTGGATACTGTTTTGCCGGTGGCATTCGAGCAACGATATGGAGCAATGCAGCCCAGTCTATTGTTATGATCGTTGTGATGGCCTTATTGGTCGGATTCGGGTTTGAAAAGGTAGGCGGATGGGGAGAAGCAATGACGCAATGGAAAGCCGTCAGCCCCACTTATTTGAGTTGGTTTTCTGATGTGGATTCCTATGGGGGACTTGCACCTTTATTGTTCGTCCTAGGCTGGTTTTTTGCAGGATTCGGGACAGTTGGCCAGCCTCATATCATGGTCGGATATATGACCATGGATAATGGTGATAACATCGGAAAGGTAAGAGCCTACTATTATTCGTGGTATACGGCGTTCTACGGAGCTACAATTTTAGTGGGTATGTTGGCCAGAATTATTTTAGAAGTTGATGGGAGCTTTGATGCCGAACTAGCCTTACCTAAAATGGCCACTCAATTATTCCCAAATTTTTTAGTAGGAGTCCTGTTGGCTGGTATTTTCGCCGCGACCATTTCGACAGCTGATTCATTGGTGATCAGTTGCACCGGGGCTTTAACAAATGACATCTTTCCAAAATTAAAATTCAACTACATAGCCAGTAAAATCACCACCATTCTGGTTACCGCGTTTGGTGTTGGTGTGGCTTTGTTTTCGCTTTACGGTGAGACAAACGTATTCGATATGGTTGTGTATGCATGGGCTGTTATGGCAACTGGATTTGGTCCATTGTTAACTTTGGTCCTACTCGGCAAGAAGCCGAATCAAATAGTCTCTTTGGTTATGATACTTTTTGGTGCAGGATTTACTGTGGCGCTCTCTAAGTTCGGTGTCCCCGAGCCAGAGTATTTCATTCCCGGATTGTCCAGTGGATTCGCCATCTACTACATTGGCACCCTAATTTTCCCAGAAACAAAAGCAGTCAAAAAGTAAATGCTGACAATAACTCCTAAGACGACTCTTATCCTGATCTGCAATCTTCTTCTGGGCGCTTGTCCTGAGGATGCGTCGAATATCGAAGCACCTTCATCCGAGAAGGCTGCGGAGATCAGGGCGCGTCACCTGAGAGGCTCCATAACACCCGAACGTGCATGGTGGGATTTGCAACACTACAGCCTCTCGATCCAGTTCTTCCCGGACAAACAAACAGTGAAAGGCTCGAACGTCATTTCCTTCAATACCCGAGTGAGCGGGAACACAATGCAGATAGACCTTCAGAAACCATTATTGATCACGAAAGTGGTTCATCAAGGCCGTGACTTGCAGTTCTCGGTAGAAGGCGATGTTAATTGGGTCCATTTCGAGAAGCCCTTGGCAGCAGGAATTGAAGACAGTATAGAAGTTTTTTATGAAAGAACACCTACTCCGAGTAGGAAGCCGCCTTGGAGTGGGGGCATTTCCTGGCTGAGAGATGATTTGGGAGAGCACTTTATCACCACAACTTGCCAGGGCATAGGTGCCAGTATTTTCTGGCCCAACAAAGACCATGGATATGATGAGCCGGATCGAGGGGTTGATATCCGAATTACCGTACCTGAGCATTTGGTGGCGGTATGCAACGGCCGACTGAAGAGCCGATCAAACGACGATGAGGCAGAAACCGCGACCTACTACTGGAAAGTCACTAATCCGATCAACAATTACTCGGTCAACGTCAACATTGGGAATTACGTTCACTTCTCCGACAAATACGAAGGGAAAGCGGGGCTGTTGACCTTCGATTATTGGGTTCTGAAACATCAGTTGGAAGTTGCGAAAAAGCAGTTTGTTGAAGTACCACGCACATTGGCTGCGTTTGAGCATTGGTTTGGTCCATACCCATTTTATGAGGACGGTTACAAGTTGGTTTGTGTTCCCTATTCCGGCATGGAACACCAGAGCTCTGTCACCTATGGTAACTGGTTCAGGAACGGTTACCGAGGCAAGGATGTAAGCAACACGGGGATCGGGTTCAAGTTCGACTTCATTATTATCCACGAATCGGCCCACGAGTGGTTTGGGAACAATGTCTCATGTAAAGATACAGCGGACATGTGGATCCATGAAAGTTTTGCCAACTACTCCGAATCGTTGTTTGTGGAGTATCATTTTTCAGGCAAAGAAGCCCAGGATTATATCATTGGGTCACGGGAGAAAATCAGGAATGATGAGCCCATAATCCCGGAGTACAACGAAAATGCACAACCGCCGGGGGACATGTATTACAAGGGCGGGAATATGTTGCATACGATACGTCAAGTTATCAACGATGATAAGAAATGGCGCTCCATTCTACAGGGATTGAACAAGACCTTTCGGCATCAAACAGTCACCACAGGCCAGGTGGAGAATTTTATCACCACGCAGTCAGGAATTGATTTAAGTAAAGTGTTTGATCAATACCTGAGAACTAACCGGATCCCGATGTTAAAATACCGAATTGATGGAAACAAACTCAGTTATCACTACGAGGATGTTGTGGCCAAGTTCAACATGCCGATAAGGGTGATGATCAATGCTAAGGAAATTCAGTTAAGGCCCCAAGTAACGCAACAGACTTTGGCGTTTGAGGAAAAAATTGAGTCCATCGAAGTGGATCGTAATTTCTATATATTTTCCAGCCGGATCAAATGAAGGAGTGCGATTCTTTCTGACGGTCAAGGTGCCGCTATGAAAGGGTTACTAAAAACCTCGCACATGATTGTAACGGACGGCCCTGATCAGGCAGGTTTACGAAACGAACCCCCTGCTCTGCCCCGAATGGCCCAAAGTTAAGGAGGAAGCGATGGCGAGCGAAAACTCTTTTCGGAAACGGGTAAATCGGCGCAATTCATAAAGCAGATTCCTTTCTGCCTGAGTCAGGTTTTCCATGGCGACCTTGTACCCGGCGCCACGCCAGAGAGGAAGAGGTGACCAGACTTGAGTCGCTCCGGATGAACCGGAGAAAATCGGTGGTGAAACTGGTAGCGATTCGTCCCCCCGCCTTCAGCAATTGATCGGCACCGAACCGAGAGGAGCCCGATACGGTGCGTTCCCGGACCCGATTATCGACGCCGGCTTGGACATCCCGGTAGTTTACGCTGGAATCGGACGAGAAAATCGGAGTGTAATCATGACGAGCGAGTGAGAGATTGAGTGCTTCGAAGTAAAGGATTTCCTTTTCCTGTTGGTATTGCCGATTGTGGTTTACGGCCAATTCCAACGCCTTTTCCAGTGAAACAATGCGGGCTCCCCGTTCAAAGTCAGATTCGTCACCGAAAAATTCAACGGATTCATTGAAAATTGGCAAATCATGCAGAGTAGATGGAGGAAGCTCATCAATGGTGAAATTCTCTTCCATATTCGGCACATCAGGGGTTTTTAGCTTGATCAGGGCAGAAACCTCCTTATCCGCCGACTCACGGTAATGGGCGGTCGACCACCCAGACAACAGCAAGCCATAGCCATCCCCCAATTCTCCTCTGACCTATACAATGCATTGCCTTGTCTATCATATATCGCATCGAAATGCGGAATGTTCAATATTTGACTTTCATTGGAGTAATTTATCACGTCGAGAATTCAGTGAAATGTCAAATACCATGGATCGGAAACGATTACGGCGCTTTCCGCCAAGAAAACAAAAGCCTCAGCGTGCTGTTCAACGCCTTCCTGGCGGAAAAGAAGGAAGAGACTCAAGAAATGGCAGGCGCGCCCAGTCCGGCACGATAGCAAAGGCTTTGGCCTCAGTGTCGTTTGATTCAACAATCCATTGTTGGAGATAAGCGCGGTGTTTGTTGAGAACCGGCTGGTATTGAGGCAAGGCCGCCAAGTTTTTCATTTCACCCGGATCATTCTTCAGGTCGACCAAGGATTCACGGATGACGCCTTCGAGGTAGACGCAGTACTTGTAGCGATCGGAGCGGAGCATGCGGCCGGTGTTGTTTTCGGCCACGATATAGGGGCGTCGCGCAGCGCTGGCAAGGCCTTCCGCCAACGGACGAATGGTGCGGCCCAGCAAATATGGGGGTGTCGGGACACCGGCGTAATCGCATATGGTGGGCAGCACATCGAGGCCGTTCAAGATCAAGTTTTTGTCATCAACCACACCGGCGGGAATCACGCCTTTGTATTGCATGATAAAAGGCACGCCGACGGAATTTTCGTAAAAGACGTTCTTGGAGGCAAGGCGGTGACTGCCGTCCATGTCGCCATGATCGCTGGTGAATATCACTAAGGTGTTTTCTTCCAGTCCATTGTTTTTCAAGGCGTCCAGAAGCTTACCGATCTGTGCGTCGACTCGCTCGGTCAATCGGCAGTAGATCCAGCGATAGTTGCGCCAGTCGCGGTCGTTGTAGTCCTTGCGGATCAACTTGGCGGGGGTGACGGCTGTCAATTTCAGGTTGGCTTCGATGGCGTCGGGTTCCAAAGCGGGGATGGCGCTGTTGTCGGGCAGCGGAGGTAACTGATCCGCGGGCAAGGCCTGCGCCTGACGGTATAAATCGTCCACCAGAGCCATACTCTTTCGATCCGGTTGCCTCGCGTTGTAGGCAAAACAGATGTCATGCGGATTGATGAACGAGGCGACGGCAAAGAAGGGCTTGTCCCGTTCTTTGGTCATGAACTCGATGCAGGCTTCGGGTAGTTTGCCGCGTTGGTCCCTGCAGTATTCGTCATAACCGGCCTTGAGCGGACTCAGTTCCGGCGACATGTGCACTTTGCCACCGTAGAAGGTGTCGTAGCCCCCGCCTTTGATCAGCTTGCCGAGCGAGTTGGCGTGGACTTCCGCTGGGAGGGTCGCCTTCATGCCGTTCGTGAAAACGCCGAAGCGTCCGGCCATCATCCCGGTGGCCATGGAGATGCGACTGGGGGAGCAAACGGGGTTGCTGACATAGGCGCGGGCGAATCGAATTCCCGACTTGGCCATGGTATCCAGAGCGTGGGTTTTCAGAAAGGGATTGCCGGCGCTCGAGAGCATGCGGGCGTGATGCTGGTCGGTGAGAAGAAAGAGGATGTTCGGGCGCTGCCCGGCGAAGGCACAGGTCGAAACCGTGACAAGAACCAGTGTGGCAATGGCACGAATGAGAGGAATGAACAGGGTGGAAGGCAGACTCATTGAATGGGTGACAGAATGTAAGCAATAGCGATCGCGGAAACGACTATCACAAATGGGTGTTTTCTTTTCACTAGTTCCTTAGGATGGGCGTTCAACGGCGTGCATTCAATAAAAAATGGCGCTTAGGGTCTTCTTAGAAATCAAATTCTTCGCTCCAAACCCGACGAATAGGATGCGTTTGCTGAAAATTGAGGGCATGAAGACAAAAATCTTGCCTTCAGCTATCCGTGACGGTGAACTGGACCCGAATTTCCATCACCCTTTCAATCCGCGTATCACCTGGCATTTCAACTCCCAATTGCGTAAGGCTGATTTATTTGGCCCCACACGTTCTACTCTGTGTCGAAGAACAAACAAAAATAATGTATGTTCACTTAATCGGTGTATTGTGTTGGACTTAGTCGGGTGTTTTTCCAACATATACGGCTGTTTCCATTATATGAGTGTTCTAAAAACGAATCTACAATTAATTATCGGACTGTATTTTGTGGCCGCCCTGAATTCCGCGGCCGCCAGGGAATTAACTCTGAACGACCTCTTCCCCACGGACCGGGTTCTAGACGTCCGCATAACGGTTGATGAAGAGGATTGGGACAAAATTCGCTTTCAATCGCGTAATATTTTTACGGCCCTCCAGGAAAAGAGAAAACACGAACCCATCGATGGTCCATATACCTATGTTCATGCGGATGTCACGATTGACGGCGTCGAATTCCCCGGGGTTGGAATCAGAAAAAAAGGGTTCATCGGTTCGCAAAGCTCACTTCGTCCATCGCTTAAAATCAAATTGAATCATGTGGACAAAAAGGGTGGAATTGAGGGTCTGACCAATCTGACGTTCAACAACAACAAGCAGGACACCAGCCAGATGAGCCAATTCATGGGCTATGCCCTCTTCAATGCCGCCGGTTCGCCCGCTTCCCGATGTGCCTACGCAAAAATCACCGTAAACGGCACCAACCTCGGTGTCTACTCGCACGTTGAATCGATCCGTAAACCCATGCTCAAACGCGCTTTCGGAAAAGCCTCAGGCACCTTGTACGAAGGAACCGTGGTTGACTTTCATGAGGGTTGGCAAGGGAGCTTCGAAAAAAAGATCGGCAAGGACAAACCCGGACGCGAAAAAATCGAGCAACTCATCGAGGTTATGCAGGGTGTGGAGGGCGATACCATTCTCGGTTCGAATGCCGGAGGACGCGGCTGGGCAACGACCGGCGGACAGTACGACGACCAGTGGACGAGGCTCGATTTCGACGATTCGGATTGGAGAAGCGGCCGGAATGGAGCCGGCTACGACCAAGAATCAAACTACCGATCACTTATCGACGATGCGTTGGATTTCAAAGACGCCATGTTCGACAAAACCGAGTCTCTCTACCTCAGGTTCTCATTTGAAATCGACGACCTCGACAAAGCCGTCTCTCCCGCCAACCTCATCCTGAAGATGAAGTATGATGACGGTTTCGTGGCTTATCTGAACGGTCACAAAGTAGCCTCGAGCAATGCACCGGAAGATACCCAGTGGGACTCCGCCGCCACCCGTGGACACAACGATCCCGCGGCAATGACCTTTGAGTCATTCAACATCTCCGAGCACAAGGACAAGCTTCTGTATGGGCGCAATGTGCTGGCGATACACGGGCTCAACATTGACTCGGCCAGCACCGACATGCTGATCGTCGCCGAAATCCAGTCGTCCGACCACAACGATGAGCAGGCAATCGGCAAGCTGGTGGACCTGGACGCGTTCTATACCTTCTGGGCCGTTGAGGGATTGCTCGGGTTTTGGGATGGGTATTCGGGCAACCGCAATAACTTCTTCTTTTATCTTAATCCGGCGACGGACAAGTTTCACTTCCTTCCCTGGGGTGCCGATAGTCTTTTCGAAAAATTCAGTCGGCTTGAGGTTGATAGACGGGCCCCGCTCTCCGTCAAGACATTGGGCTTGATTACGTACAAACTCTACCAGATCAAGTCGTGTCGCGAACGGTATGCCAGGACTCTCATGGAGTTGATGGACAAACATTGGGACGAGGAAGCCTTGTTGGCGGAGACCGATAGAATTGAGGCTATGCTGGAGCCACACCTGACTTCATCTCAAAAGCAGACAAATCGAATCGATGGAATCCGCAAGTTCATCAGCAACCGGCGGAGCGATCTCGTTAATGAAATCGCCAACGGTATGCCGATCTGGACGGCCGCTCCCGAGGAACCCCCAATTTTGTCGGCGGATGATTTCCGCGGAGATCGATCCAGAAGAGAGGGGAAACCCAAAGGCAAAGATATTTGGAGTGCGGCCAAAATGGGAAACCTCGCTGATATCGAACAACTCCTGGGCGATGGGATTGATGTGAACGCAAGGGATGAATCGGGGGGAACCCCATTGGGCATTGCTGCCCTTTCCGGTCAAACCGAAGCCGTCGCATGGTTGATCGAGAATGACGCCGATGTAAATTCCAAGACAAATGACAATTCGACAGCCCTCCATGGGGCATCCTTTCTGGGACAACTCGAAGTGGTGAAGTTACTCGTTCGGAAGGGTGCGGATGTAAACGCCAGAAACAGCAGGGGCGAAACTCCTCTCGATACTTCCGCGGCCGCATGGAGTGAGGAAATCCAAGGATTCGTGGAATTCATTGCGACAATATTGCAGATCAAAGTGGATGTGGCAAAAGTAAAGACCGGCAGGCCCGAAGTGGCCGCGTTCCTTCGCGACAATGGCGGAAAAGTCGCTGCCGAATTGACCAAGTCGGCGGAAATCAACATCTGGGGCGCGGCCAAGTCCGGAGACACGAACGTGCTCATGCAACAATTGACCGAAGGCGCCAATGCGAACGCGCTGGATGCAAAAGGAATCACTCCGCTGTCATGGTCGGCCATGGCCGACCAAACCGAAACGGTTGGACTGCTGATCCAACATGGAGCAAAAGTGAATGGAAAAAACAGGGATGGCAGCACACCCCTGCATGGAGCCGCTTTTCTGGGGCGAACCGAAATGGTCGAACTGCTGTTAAAAAAACGGGCAAATGTAAACGCCAGGAACAATGAAGGAGAGACCCCGTTGGGAACCGTGGCCCCGGAATGGAACGAGGGGATTCAGGGAATCGTTCAGTTCATTGCTGGAATACTGGAAATCAAAGTGGACTTGGAGACCATCAAAGCAGCCAGACCCAGGATTGCGCAGATTCTTCGAAAGCAAGGCGGCAAAACAGGTGAGCAATTAAGATGAGCCACCCAATTACCTGTCCCTGCCTACCTGTTGAATTCTTATTCAAACGGTATCGACTTCCTTTTTTTTAATAAGCGAAAGGAATGTTGTTTCCACCACACCCGAATGGCACTAAGTTGAGCAACTTGCCGGGGTGTTGTAAGGACGCGAACGAGTTGCAATGGCAGCCTCCGAAAGCTTATTTTTTTGTTTTTGACTTACCTATTCCCTGATGGCGCGCTCCCAAAGACAGCGGTTTTTCGGATCAGTGCAGCGCGTTGTTTGAGCGCAACGAGTTCGCGCAAGCCCGAA
>DUCD01000401.1:0-13488 GCA_012959985.1 Verrucomicrobiales bacterium
GTCAGAACAAAACCTTCCTTGTCGATATAGTAGATTTTTTTATCATAGAGGAAACTCTTGTCCCTTCGAGTGAAATAAACAGTTTTGGCAATCGGTTGTCTCTCTGTGATTTTGATACGCAATTTATTTGGAAAAACACGTTCCAACTCAGTGGACCGGATCCAGGGAATCAAATCAAAATTGCTTTTTATTTCTGCGAAATCCAATGCCAGCAAATTGTCACCTCGTGCGACTCCCGCCCATTCCTGAAGCTGTGAAGGGTTTAAGACCCCATCGGTTTCGATAATGATCTGAGTCAAAGAATAAGAGGGGTTCTCATAGAAAAAGTGATTCATCCCCATTTTTCCTCCACGCAAAATAACCAAAACGGCAACAATGGCCAAAACCGATACAACAAAAGCTTTCAGTCCGACCGCACCCCATCCAGGTTCTGTAGAATCTGTAGCGATATTAAAAGCAGATGGCTTGTTGCGATTTTTCCTGGAATTGGTTTTCCGATTCATAAACTTCCTTATCCGGATGCGGCTTGACTCACTGTTCTACGTTGATAAGCCATGGTCGCCATTTGTTCACACAGTGAGGCAAAATCAATTCCAACAGCCGCCGCCGCTTTGGGAAACAGGCTTGTCTCAGTCATTCCCGGTAGCGTATTCATTTCCAACACATAAACTTCCTCCTTTGAATCAATCATCATATCAATTCGGGAAAAATCTCTACCTTTCAGAGCTGCGAAGGTCGCAAGGGCAGTCTCCTGTATTCGTTTCGTCAATGGTGCACTAAGTGGAGCCGGGCAAAAATACTCCGTAGCACCTGCCGTATACTTATTGTGGTAATCATAAGATCCTTCCCGGGGACGTACTTCGACCAAAGGCAATGCTCTGTCATTCAGGATTCCTACAGTGACCTCCACTCCCTCGATCTGTTCTTCCACGAGTGCAGAATCATGGTGCTCCAACAACAGTGTCGCTGCTTCAACATAAGAAACTTCATCCTCTGCAAAATACAAACCAATACTCGACCCTTCCGTTACCGGCTTAATGACCCTGGGATACCTCAATGCTTCCACTTCTTCAGGATCGGGAGTTTGGACCACATGGAACCCGGGAGTTTTAATTCCGTGCAGGATCATAAAATTCTTTGCGATTTTTTTGTCGAATGAGGAATGACTTGATTCCGAGTCACATCCGGTAAAAGGCACCTCCATGGCTTCCAGCCGTCTCTGAAGTTGACCATCCTCGCCATAAGATCCGTGCAAAGCCAGAAACGCTAGATCGATTCCATCAGGAAGTTTAAAAGAGGAACCCTGTAAATCAATCTCAGAAATAGTATGCCCCCGGGATTGAAGTGCTTCACTGACGGCTTGGCCTGATTTCAAGGAAACCTCCCTCTCGGCAGAGGCCCCGCCCTTGAAAACGGCGATGTTTAAATTGGGTCGACAGGATTCCATAATCATGATCAGAAATCTCAACTACAGAGCATTGCTTCCCGGTCGAGAATTTGCACCTCTGTTTCGAGCCGAATGCCCCGTTTGCTCATAGCTTGTTGCTGGATTAATTCGATCAATTCCATCACATCCCTGAAAGAGGCACCACCGGTGTTAACAATAAAATTACCATGTTTGTCGGAAACGGCAGCTCCTCCGATTTTTTTGCCCTTCAAGCCGAGTTCTTCAATGAGCTTTCCGGCCGGTATGGTCTCTGGATTTTTGAAAATACAGCCTGCACTCGAAGCCGCAGGTTGAGAATCCCAGCGTTTCAAATGACTCAGCTTCATGTTCTGGTCAATTTCTTCTATTTTCCCGGGTTGCCCGATAAGAATTGCGCTCAAGGCCACATGGGATTTCAGGAGAGCACAGGCACGGTACTGGAATTCAAGCTCCTCTTTCTTTTTTTCATGAATCTCTCCATCGTGGTCCATGAACCTGATCGAATGAATTATCTCACTCATCATACTCCCCATGGCGCCTGCATTCATCCGTAACCCCCCGCCTACACTGCCAGGAATGCCTTCCACAAATTCCAAGCCGGTCAACTGATTCTTCCGTGCCTCAATCGCAACATTTCTCAGTCGCGCCGATGCACCGCAATAGATCTGAGGCCCTTCCACGTTTATCTTTGCAAATCCAGTTCGGGACAGACAGATCACCAAGCCAGGCAATCCTTCATCGCGGATGAGCAGGTTGGATCCCCGCCCCATGACTTGAAACGGCAGTTTATTTTGGCGACTGAACGAAATGCTCCATGACAGATCTTTCTCGGTCTGTGGTTCAATATAAATATCGGCAACACCACCGACCCGAAACGTAGTTTTTTGTGCCAGGGGTTCATTCACCCGTATCAAAGTATCAGGCTGCAGATGCTTTTTGAATTCATCTTGAATTCCATCTTTCTCGTTGTCGGATATGTGTTGAGTTTTCATTTAGCCAAAGATCATCGGGACAATCATGAAACAGTTGATAATTTTGTATAAACCCCATCTGTGAAAAATTTGGAACGACTGAATTCCCGACGCATTCCATGACCTGGATCACCTCTGCGTTGAGAACCAAATCTCCGGAGATGTGACATGACAATCCCGGCGACGTTTTCTGACGCAGGAATATCGTCTTCGTTCATCAAGCAATTCCGCATCCTTTCCAACGTTGAAGGATTTTCCAGGAATCTACTGATCAAGTTCGATAAATCCGAAGGGCCCTGACATCCCGAATCGAAAAGGCACGCAGCTCCCTTTTCCGCAAATACTCTGGCATTATGGTATTGATGATTCTGAGCGGCATGAGGATAGGGAATCAGAATGGAGGGCAACTTCATTGCAGCAATCTCGGCCATGCTGGATGCCCCCGAACGGCTGATGGCAAAATCGGCTGCCCCCAAAGCATATTCCATCTCGGTAAGAAATGGACGAACCACCGCATGGAGGTCCATTTTTCTGTAAACTGCCCGGACCCTTTCGAAATCCTCAAAGCCTGTAAGATGGAGACACTGTAACGCTGGGTTATTACGATATAGCTCAGGTAGGATGCCAAGAAACAAAGCATTGATGGAATGGGCGCCCTGACTCCCCCCCATCACCAGCACCAATGGATCAGATGGCCTCAGACCTAACACGGCCCGGCATGAATCCTGGGATGCCGGAGAAAACTGGCTGCGGACAGGCATCCCGGTCCGGCTGAGTGCGTTGCTGGCTATTCTTCCTGAGGCATTCGCAAAACCAACCATCACTTCGTCCACCCATGGAGCAAGAAATCGAACGGCTTTACCAGGAATAGAGTTAGCTTCATGAATCAGTGTGGTCTTACCGAGAATTTTCCCAGCTAAAACCGGTGGCGCACAAGTGAAACCTCCCATTCCGAGTATCACGTCAGGATCCCACTTTCTGAGACTCTGAATCGACAATCGAAATGACTCAAATGATCTGGATGCAAACCGACCGATACTTCTTCGAGTCAAACCAATAGCGGGGAGGATTTCCACATCCATACCGCCGGCATCTTTCAAACCCTGTTGATCGATTTCCTTCGAGGAGACATAGAGAATGACTCGGCAACCCTTTTGAACCAGTACTTCTCCAACAGCAATTCCCGGAAATAAATGCCCCCCGGATCCACCGCATGCGATGGCCACTCGAGGAGAACGATTCAAGGACGAAGGATTCATAGGATTCGCTTAAAGCTTGATTCCATAGAGTCAAAAGAATTCATCGGATTACTTTCGACGTTATCGACATGCAAACCTACACTTATCAGAATACCGATTGCGACCAGCATCATCGTCAGATTCGATCCACCGTAACTGATGAAAGGAAGCGCAATCCCCTTATTCGGTAGAAAACTTGTGACGACACCGATATTAATAAATGCCTGCAGGCCAATCATAAAAGTGATTCCAGAGGCCAGAAGAAACCCAAAATCATTATTGGATTTGGCGGCAATGTAGATGCCACAGAAAACAAGAAGCATAAAAAGCAGGATAACGGATAAGGTTGCGATTAATCCCAATTCTTCTCCCAGGATGGAAAAAATGAAATCCGTTTGGTTTTCCGGCACGCGACCCAGTTTCTGAACTCCATTACCGAGGCCCACCCCCTGCCACCCACCCATTCCAAGGGCTAGCTTGGCTTCATGGGCTTGGTAACCGGTGCCATCTTGGAATTTATCTGGAAACACCCATGCGAGGATTCTATTCATTCGATTTTGGTTAGTCGCTATCGCGTAAACGATCAGGGAGAATCCAGCCACGATCGGGGGAAAAAGGTGAATCCAACGCACCCCCGCCAGTAGCAGCACAATGGAACAAACCGCCGCCACCAGAAGAGTCGTTCCATAATCAGGTTCCCTGAATATCAAAAGAGCGACAACTCCGAAGATACCCATCGGGAAAACAGTTCCCGCCCAGAACCGGGTCATGTATTTCTTATAGTTTGAACCATAGTGTGCCATGACCAGAATTATTCCGATTTTTGCTGCTTCAGAAGGTTGGAATGACAGTCCACCAAAAACAAACCACCGTCGTGCCCCATTGGTATAAGTTCCCACTCCGGGGATCAGCACCAGAGCCAGCATTAAGACAACCCCGAAATACAAGGCAGGAGCATAGTGTGGCAGTTTCCGATAATCATAAGCAGCGACTAACCCACAGCCAGTCAGGCCGATAAAGAAAGCAACACTCTGTTTGAAAACCAGATTCTTCACATCCGGGTTCATGCTCGCACTGTAAAGTGTGATCATTCCCAGAGAAACAAGCGAGGCAACGCTGAATATCAACAATGTCAAAGCGGTTTTCATGCCTGATGCAAAGGATTTATGGCTATCAACTAATCAACCGGAATCACAAGAACCTGATTCGGTTGTATCCTTGTATTCTTCAAATTGTTCTCCTTCATAATAGTTTTGTAGGAGATCCCGAACTTCCGAGCTATTTTGCTCAAACTATCCCCTTTCTGCACTGTGTATGTTTTTCCAGTATCAGATCCCCGGTCAGTATTCTTCTCACCTGATTCCCCATCACCAAGGCGGTTCATCTGCGCCGCTTTCACACTCGGTAGGGTGATGACTTTTCCAATTTTAAGTCTTCTTGGATCAATCCCCGGATTCATCTTGAGAATATCCTGAACGCCTATCCCATTTTTCTTGGCAAGGTTGACAATCGTATCACCGGAACGAATTTGATATTCAGTGGATGTCGGTAATTCCTCGAGTTTTCTACTTCGTGGAATCACCGTATCATCGTCTGTTATTTCAGGGAGAAAATCTGAAAATCCTGAAGAAACAGGACTCGTTACCGACTCTTTCCCGGCGGCAGAAAGACCGATGAATTCAACGGGAGTATTCCCCAGCTGCGAGACTTTTGAATTCTCATCCACAACTGGTGCGACCGTATCAGAATCAAAACCTAGCGGAAGTGTATCGGAATCCAACCCTTGCCCCGTTTTTGTCATGCCCGGCATCCCTGCCGTTTCGATTTGATCGAGTTTAGTGACACTGAGCTTCGGATTACATCCCTGGATCAAAAGAATACAGAATACAACTACATGAAAGAGAACAGAGGACAAAAAGATGAATTTGAAGTTTCTTTTCCTGCTGTTTCCTGAATCGTTCTGGGAAATCTGCTTTTTAAATGGGCTGGTTCGGCTCATGGGTAGTTAGCTTGTAGGGTGGTTGCTTACAGTGGGGATGATTTTAGTGGATCAACTCGTCGATGACCATACTCAATTACAGATTGTCGTCGAAGAGTTTCAAAATGTAACCGGAGTGGACTAACCTCTCTGTTCTTCAGTCGTTCCAAGCCGACAGGATTGTACAGTGGGGAATAAAGAATAACATCCCCCTCAACAGCCGATCCGGTAGCGTTATCAAACGCCGTCTTGGGTGAATCAACGCCGATACAAGGGGTGAACAAACTCCAGCCACTTCTCAAATCCTGCTGGGATGCCCCAAAGACGATGGCTCCTTTGACTTTCTGGGATAATAACGGTCCGATATCATGATAATTTGGCGGTAATGAATCTCCGCCCGTCACAAGCCAAAGGGTATTTTGATATTCCTTTCCATGGGGAACGGACATGATTGATTTATGTAGAGAATCCAGACTCATGGAACAACCGTCATCAATATATTGAACCCCCTTCACGGTTCCCAATGTTTCGAATCGAGAGGGCAATGGCTGAAAACTTCTCAAAGCTTCTCTTACAAAATCCAGAGGAATATGTAGTATTTTGCAGACAGCGAGGCATGCCATAATGTTTTCAGCATGGTGGATTCCTCCCAATGAACACTCGTCCATATCCACAAGGAATCCACTCCAATCAGGAATCCGACTCCATAACACACCGCGGTCGTAATATATGTCCGCATTGCGATTCTCGGCACTGAAGGTTATGATTTTCGAAGAAATCCGTAGATTCCTCGCCTTCAATCCTGCCAGCACTTCACTCTGGATAACCGCCCAGTCAAACTGCTGTTGTTGTTCAAAAAGACGACTGGCCTGCAATTGACAATCCTGCGAGTCCATCTCTGTCGAATCTGCAGCCAAATTCAATAGAACAGCAATCGATGAATGGAACTGACGAGTCTGTGCTAATTGTGAAAGAGAGACATTGAAAATGGCAAAATCAAGGTCGCGGGATTCTCTTAACCGATCAAAGTTGGCATAATCCAGATCTCCAATGAGGAGAGTTTTAAGCTTCGACAAATTCAGGCAATGTTCAAGAAGAGTGGAGGTGGTTGATTTCCCATAGGCCCCCGAAACGGAAATATTCAAACAATAAGAAAGTCGAAAACCCAATTCCAGAGGACTGATAACCGGGATTTTTCCCGACCTGAAAAGAGCTTCCAATTCAGGGCTCATACATCCCGAACCGCAATCAATGACAATATCGATTCCAGAAACCTCTGGAAAGGAGGAGATTGTCTCCACAGGTATATCGAGACACTTTGCAACCGAATCGTCCGTCAATCCCACGGCCCCCTGGACCGACCAACACCGCACAAACGCACCTTGCCTGCCAAGAAATTTAATTAGAGATACCTGACTCGGCACAAGACCGACACAAACTACTTGTTTGTTGTTCAGGGTTTCCATGATCAGAAATTATTCATTATAAAAAGGTTGCCAATTTCAACGGAGCTTCAAACTGCTTAAGGCCGCTAAAGCAAACATGATAGAAAGTATGTAGAACCGAGTTACGACTTGAGATTCATACCAACCGAGTTTTTCAAAATGGTGATGCAAGGGAGCCATACGAAACACCCGTCGACCTGTTCCCGTCCGAAGGCGGGTGTATTTAAACCAACCGGTTTGTATCATGACCGATCCAGCCTCCATGACAAAAACACCACCGGCTATCACCAATACAAAGGGCTGGTGGATAAGAACCGCAATGATACCTAATGCTCCACCCAGTGCCAACGAACCCGTGTCTCCCATGAACATTCGAGCAGGATGACAGTTGAACCAAAGAAAACCCAAACCTGCTCCGAGCATCGCAGAACAGACAACGGTCAACTCTCCTGCTCCAGCCACGTACGGCACCATCAGGTGCTCCGCCCAAATCACATTACCCGCGATATAAGAAAAAATAATGAAAGTTACTGTGACAATCAAAGTGCACCCAATCGCCAGCCCATCCAGGCCATCGGTCAGATTAACTGCATTTGAACTGCCGACAATTGTCAACGAACTGAGTAGGATTCCCAGGCCAGCCACTTCCGTGATCACCGGATATTTGTAGAAAGGGACCATGATCTCAGTAATCAATGTACGTGTGTCCGGATTTTTGAGCAAATACACCGATATGAAGAGTGCCAGTATTCCTTGAACAGTCAGTTTTATGTAAGAATGGGCACCTTTACTGTTTTTAAAAGCAATCTTGGCATAATCATCATAAAACCCCAACCCGGCCAATACAACAATGGACAACAAAGTAAGTAGCACAAGGGCATTCCATTGGGCCCAAAGCAACCCAGTAATATCCAATACAGTCACAATTAGAACCCCTCCCATGGTGGGTGTTCCTCGCTTATCAATCAACCTCATCGACATGTCACCCCCCACTTCTGCACGATCGGAATACTGTTGATCGAATCGGATGTTTTTCAACCAGAGAATGACCTTCGGACCAAGCCAAAGGCTGAGAAATAAAGCCGTCATCGCTGCGCCTGCACACCGGAAGGTGATGTATTCGAACAGTCGCAAAAATGAAAGTTGCTCCCCCAATGGGCTTCCTGAAAGACTTTCCAATATCCATTGGCTGAGTTGGTACAACATGTCAGTTTTGAATCGGTGAGTGAATCAGGTGGATGCCGCTGCTCCTTGGGTGTTAGGTGCAGTTCTCTTTTTCTCGTCGTCGTCTTGTTTAATAAGCTCCACAATCTGCTCCATTCGGCTAGACCGGGATCCCTTTACCAAGACCACATCGCCTGGCATACCGCATGGCCGGCTTTCTCTGCGGAAGAAAACTCTTCCACATCGGTAAGCCCCGCAGAGCGAGCGGCATCCCCCATGATTCCTGCCATCTGACCCACAGTCACGATTCGGTCAATTCCCAATTCGGCAGTCAGTCTCCCAGCTTCCCTGTGTGCACTGTTAGTCGAGTCTCCCAACTCCGCCATGTCACCCAAAACGGCAACACGGCGTCCTTTGCACGGATAATTTCCCAAAGTCTTCAATGCGGCGGACACTGAATCCGCATTGGCATTATAGCTATCGTTCAGAAATACGACTCCATTGATTATTTCCCGCTCCATACGCATTCTGGGGCCTCGAAAACTGGTCAGCCCTTCCCGTATCTCCATGGGCGTCATTCCCATTTCTGCCCCCACAGCAATACCGAGCGCGGCATTCTGCGCCTGATGTTCACCAAGCAGTCCGATACAGTATTCTCCCACAAATACAGGAAATGGCCCCTGTAAATGAAACGATCCCCCTTCAGGATAGTTTTTAATGTCCGAAATTATCCAATCATTACCTGAATGCAAACCGACCTTGATAACCTCTGCCTCTGTTCGGTCGGCAATACGACATGCCCATTCATCATCCCCCGGCACGAAGAACTTCCCATCTCCTGGGAGCAATTCAGCAAGTCCACCCTCTTCCTCGGCGACCCCTTTAAGGTCTTTAAAAAATTCCAGGTGTTCCCTTCCGATATTTGTCAACACTCCCCATTGCGGATGAATCATTTCCACCAAGGGCTTCAGTTCCCCCGGCTTATTGGAACCAATTTCCATCACGACCACTTCATGTGAAGATCTCAACTGCAACAGGCTCAAGGGAACTCCAATATCATTATTGAAACTTTCAGGGCTGGAGGTAACGGAAAACTTTCCTCCCAAAAGGGCGGCGATCAGGTCTTTGGTCGTTGTTTTCCCATTCGATCCCACCACTGCTATAATGGGAATGTCGAAATCCCGACGATAGCACATGGCTAATTCCCCTAAGGCTGCACGAGTTTCTCTTACCTGAATAAGTGGTATCCCACTCAACTCCTTCCCTACCTCCAGAGTATCAACCATTAAACAAGCAGCGCCCTTTTCTCTCGCTTGATCCACAAAATCGTGAGCATCAAATTTCGGGCCCTTTATCGCTATAAATAAATCACCGGTTTGAACGCTGCGTGAATCCGTAGCAATCCCTTTCACCGCCTCGGAACCCAGTCCATACAGAACTTTTCCAGAACAAGCTTCAGAGATATAACTGACGGTTCTTTCTTCCATGGGCTCAATTGAGAAAAGCGAGATCTGTTGTTGAAATCAGGTCAGGACGGACTCCCAAATGTCGCGCGGTTTTTTCTGCAATCACTTTAAAAATCGGCCCGGCAACAGCCCCTCCGTAATAACCTTTCATGGAAGGAGAATCCAGGATCACACCGATACATAATTCAGGAGCATCTGCAGGGAGAAACCCAAGGAAAGAGGTGAAAAACTTCCCGGGAAGATATCCTTTCCGTTTACCATCAGTGGCCGCTTTCTGAGCAGTTCCGGTTTTACCGGCAACCGTATAATGTTGCAGTCTCGCGGCGGGGGCCGTCCCTCCGGGCTTCACCACGGTCTTCAAAGCCTGAACCATAAGCTTGGCTGTTGCAGGTCGAACGACTTGCCGTGGTTTGGTATTCGGGAATTTTATAATCGTCTTACCGGCATCATCTACAAGCCGATCTATTAACCGGGGTTGAATCAATTGCCCCTTATTAGCAATGGCCGACATCGCCACCACCATTTGCAATGAACTAGCTGCAATTTCATGCCCCATGGCAATTCTTGAGATGGATATTTTCCTCCATTTATCCGGTGATCTAAGGATTCCATAAGTTTCTCCGTTGATCATGATTCCCGTCTTCTTTCCAAATCCAAAGTCGCTGAGATAGCGGTAAAGAGCCTGCGGTCCCAACTTCATGGCAATTTTTGCTGCTCCGATATTTGATGATTTTGTAATAATCTGTTCCACCGTCAGATTCCCATATGAATGATGATCATGAAGCGCCCTCCCGGCATACATGTAACAACCGTTCTCGCAGAATACGGAATCAGAAATACGAATTACTCCTTCATTCAAGGCGGCGGCAAGTACAATTACTTTGAATGTTGATCCGGGTTCGTAAAAATCACCGATGATTCTGTTTTTCCAGGTTCCAACCGGCGAATCACCAAGGGAATTTGGATTGAAATCCGGCATTGAAGCCATCGCCAGCACATCTCCGGTCCGGGGTCGGATGACAATGGCAGATGCCGTTAATGGCTGATGTTCTTTCATCGCTTCTCTCAAAGCATCTTCAACAATCTGCTGAACACCCATATCGATCGTGAGTACGACATGCCTGCCGTTCTGGACATTTTTGAAAACCTCTCTGGAGTGAGTCAGTTCCAGACTGCTTTTCGCATAAAATTTGCGCCCCCAACCCGGAACTCCCGCAAGCACCTTGTTCATTCGCTGCTCTATCCCCGATTTTCCTTTAAATGTTTCCTTTCGATCATTCTTTGAAGGGGATTGATCCACTCCACCATATCCCAATAATTGAGATGCAAAATTATTGTGGGGATGAATCCGCAACTGGGTATCTCTTCTTGAGTCGCAATATATGGCTTTGGTCTGCAAATTCTTAAGGTCTATATAATTCTTTTTCAGCACCTTTTTCTCTCCATATGAAAACCGGCACGCTTTTACTTTGGCGGCGATCAGTTCCCATTGGTTTTCAGTCACCTTATTCTTAAGCATGACATATCTGAGTTTAGAACCATTTGAATTTGTTCGAGGTTTCAGTTTTTCGGCAAGCACTTCTACTTCATAACCGAGATCTTCGGCGATCAGGGCTGCCATCTCATACCAATGAGTCTTGATATATTCAGGATTGGCAACAACCGTTTTGACAAACTCACTGTAGACGAGGGTATTGCCGCTAACATCTCTGATCTCACCACGTCGCGGTTCAATAAAGAAGGAATGCTCCACTCGATTGTTAACCTCGGATTTATATTCATGATGACGCATCACCTGAAGATCAACCAATCTGAAACCAAGCGCCAAAAACGAAAATGCCAGCAATGCTGTCAACATACCCAACCGATTGACTTGTGTTTTGGATATCATATTATTTTTCTAATTCGTTTTCGTTACGTTCACCTGACTCATAGGAATCCCCCTTCGAATTACCTACCTGCTCTCATATCACCAGCACTTGATTTCCCCGTCCCTATCGACGTGGATAACGGGGATTCAGGGCCGAGTTCCTTTAAGTAAAGAATCTGATTCTGACTCGGTTCAATCAGATCTAATCCCAGTTCATCGACTTTAATGCGAACCATTGAGGAGGTCTCCATATGATCCCTTGCGTTTTCCTTATCCCGATTGCCCCGCTTTAGAACCTCGAGAGTTTCCTCCATTTTTTTCTTCTTTTTACCTAATTCATAAATCTGATTTTTCTGCCATACATACCCCATTCCAGCACCACATACGAAAACGAAAAAGAAGACAATCTTGATCGCTGAACGAAATCGGAGCAGAGGTGATGAATTTTTTCGATTACGGACCATATCAGATTTTTTCGAAAATCCTCAATTGTGCACTACGGGACCGGGGATTATCTTCGATTTCCTTGTCCCCTGGAAACAAAGGCTTCCGGGTAATTCGTTTGAGAACCGGGACCTTGGGTTGACGCAGTTCCGGAATATCTTCGCTACCTGGAAAATCGTAATCCCTCGAGTTTTACACCCCGAAACGCTTGACGATGCGGGCCTCCAGGGAGTGAAAAGTGATCACGCCCAGTCGTCCACCTTTCTTCAACAGACCAAAACAAATCTTCAGCCCGTTCTCAAGCGTCTCAAGTTCTTCATTCACAGCAATTCGAAGTGCTTGAAACGCCTTGGTCGCCGCATGGATTTTTCGGTTTCTTGATGGAATTGTTTGACTGATAAAGTCTGCCAATTGGCCCGTGCTTGTAAAAGGCGTTATCTGCCTTTGTTTTACAATGGCACGAGCCAATCGCAGCGCTTTTGGTTCCTCGCCGTATTGTCTGAGTATAGTTAGTAGTTGATCCAACCTCATGTCACGAATCAGGTCTTCAGCGGTCAAATTTCTGTTTTGATCCATTCTCATATCCAAAGGACCATCTCTCATAAAACTGAAACCTCGTTCTCCCCGATCAAGTTGAGGGGAGGAGACCCCGAGATCCATAAGCACTCCATCGCAACTGTCCGGCGATATGCGCTCTCCCAGCTCAGCAAATCGACAGTGCAACAATTGAAATTTGTTCTCATATTGACTAAAACGGTTTCGACACCACTCAATCGCGTCTCCATCTTGATCGACCCCATAAAGAAATCCGTTCGGTTCGATCATTTTCAAGATGGCAACTGCATGCCCACCCAAACCGACTGTAGCGTCGACGTATCGGAATCCCGGTTTCGGATCCAGAAACCGAAGAACTTCGTTTAATAGAACCGGTTTGTGTTTCGAGTGAGGCACGATGCATGAGTCCTACCAGATTCAACCCTTCGATTGATTCAGTTTTCCAATGTGTTGCTTCCATGTCTTCCACCACTTTTTTTCCTCGGGAACGTCTTCTTTTCGACTTGAAAAAACGGAACGATTCCGCGGATTGGACTTATTCTGGTTCTTTCTTTTTTGAGGTTTTCCCGATCGAACCTCAGCCTCTTGAAAACCATTCCTTACCACCTGAGTTGTATCCAGTCCGGGGCCCGGTTTACCGATGGCATTCGGGGAATGACGACGATTGCCAGTCCCGTTTAGCATGAAGTGAAACTTGCGGTAGATACGTTGCCTCAAGCGGCTTCGCCATGTTGGTGGGAGTTCCGTTTCCATGCCGACAATGTCTCGTTTCACGAAAAATCCAGTATTCTTTTCTCCGGAATGTAACCACTGATGCGCTGATTCCTTAGCCTGGTGAAGGTTTTCGTCCGATCCGGATTCGTCCATCGTCCTGTTTTTACGCATTTCATCCGCTTCCAGTTCGAGATTCCCAGGGTTGATGGTATGTAAC
>DUCD01000401.1:13498-14050 GCA_012959985.1 Verrucomicrobiales bacterium
TGGTAGTTGGGATACTTTCAGTTCTCGGTACTTACCAGAAGGATCCGTCATGGATTCCAAGGATCGACCTCGAGTTAATAAATCTATCATGCTCATCCGTTTCTCCGCTGCTAAACCATTGAAAATGCTTCCTCTGTGAACTGATCGTCTTCCTCACAAACTTTTTTGTATTGATCGGGATTCCAGATCTCAAACCGATCGACCACACCCACTAAAACGGCGGAATCCGTGATCCCCGCTCTCCGCGCCATGGTCTCAGGAATACTAATTCTTCCAGACCGATCAATCGGGATAGAATCGGAATTCCTTCCGATGAGTCTTCGCAAGGTACGAGCTCGCTTGGATCCAAAAGACATTTCAGTCAGTTTTTGGGATAACTGACACCATTGGTCCGGTGGTAACCCAAGGATACAGGGAAGAGTATCCGAAAGGGGTGATCCGGAGGATACCTCAGACGATTCATCCTCTGAATTTCCGCTCTCTACTCCATCCATCATCCCCTTGGGCCACAGGATCAGGACCATATTTAAATCGGGATCCTGCATGGATCTC
>DUCD01000402.1 GCA_012959985.1 Verrucomicrobiales bacterium
CTGTTGATAGCAGGAAAGGATGGTTCGAAATTGGGTGGGGTTTTCCTTTGCATAGCGTCGAACAGCATTCAACATCGCACTGGGTTCACTTTCAGTTATGGAATAAAGATCTTTAATCAGAGGGCGTAGCGGTTCCCCCCAGAATTCAAAAATATCAATAGGTTTGGACGATTTCTCTTCATCATTTTTCACTCCATTTACAATCATCCATGCGCCACCAATCAGCACAAGAAGCGAGCCGAGCATGTCGGATCTCCGGTGAAAGGTTCGGAGAGAACTTTTAAGGCAACGCGGCGATCCAGATTTAATTGGGTCGCTTCGTAAACTTCCCCCATCCCTCCTTTGGCGATCCATCTTTCAATTCGATAGCCGTCAAGTGTTTTCCCCACTAACACTCCCTCTTTCCGGGCACTTGAACTCTTAATGGGACGTAAGCAGTTTGGACAGGTGGCCAAGTCCATCGACTCACCCACAGGCAATTCGAATGATGTCCTGCAATCGGGATTATTACACTGAAGAATTACAGGCATTTCTGGTAATATCTTCTTGTTTCAGAATGGATTCAACACTTAAGTTCAAATCGAAAACCGACATACCCTCCAGGACGCTTCAGAGGAAAACACGCCACCCCCTCCAGCGCTTTCCGATGATAGACAAGCAGACTCAGATAAAGACACATTACCTGTTTGTTATCAACGTATTACATACACTTTCTATTGAAACGTCCAAGACTACAGCAAACATTCGAGTGCCTCCCACCCCTACCCTATCAAAAAGGCAGATGGGGGGCGACACATGGTCTGTAATAGTGTGAATGATTAAAAACCATGACTAGGCTTTTCCATACTCGCGGTTCCGATTGCCGGGCTGACCTGGCATTGGAACCGGATATTTACCGTCGGCACCCTTCATGACGGGAGGATCTGAAACTTCTGTCACATGATTCAGACCTGGAGCGAATTCGTGTTTTGAATTCAGGATATCATCATAACTGATGATTTGTCCGGTATGAGCCGCCATGCGTCCCATGGAGGTGACAAGACTTGCTTCCGCTCCCCGTTTCACTTCGTTGTAGGGCAAATCCTCTCTAATTGCCTGGATCAGGTCTTCCCATTCCATTTTGTAGGGATTTGGTTCCGGTTGAGGAAATGCCCAGGCCTCATTCCCTCGACGGACAATACGATGATCCTTGAAGATCTTGCATCTGCCTGGATGATGCGCTGAAGCGGATACCACCGCTGCCGCTTTGGTCCCATGCACATAGCTGGCGAACTCATCATGGCAACCCTGCATATTCCGGCCGTAAAGGAACAATTTTGTTCCATCAGCAAATGTGTATTCCACAGAATAATTGTCAAAGTTCTGATCTATCGCGTTGTCTCGAAAATGTCGACCACCGCTCGCCTGAGCTTTTACGGGCCAGGCGTTCTTCATCCAGCAATTCTCATCGACCTGGTGTATGTAGAAATCACTGAAAGTTCCTCCGCTGGCCCAGATGAAACTATGAAATTTCTGGATCTGGTACATGAAATCGTTGATCCGCCCCGGATTCGGTCCTGCAAACCCCACCATGGGACCGGCCATGCGATAAGCGCGCATCATGGTGATGTCACCAATCTCACCATTCTGAATGCGCTCGTAGAGGGCCTGACGCGCCCGGCAATGCCGCACCATCAAACCGACCCCAACTTTCATATTCTTTTCGACGGACTTTTCTCCCAACTTGAGCATGCGTCGCGTCGTGGGGCCATCCACTGTCACTGGTTTTTCCATGAAAACATTGATGCCTTTTTCGATGGCATAAGTGAAATGCACCCATCGGAAGGCAGGTGGGGTCGCAAAAATAACCACATCATCTCCATCCAGGCTGTCTACAACATTTTTGTAAGCGTCGAAACCCACAAATTTCCGATCTTCTGGAACATCGATTTTATCACCGTATTTGCGTTTCAAGCCACGGTAACTATCTTTCAACCGATTCTCGAACACGTCCCCCATGGCTACCAGCTTGATGGGACCATTTTTTACATCCAGTGCATCCTGAGCCGCACCGGTCCCGCGTCCACCACAACCACACAAAGCTACGCGAATAGTGTTGTTTTCTGCTGCATGAACATGAGGCAGAACAATTCCAGCCAATGCAGATGTGGCGGCAATTCGGGTGGAACTCTTGATGAATTCTCGTCTCGTCGGGTTCGTTGATTTGGAATCTTCCATTTTTTGATTTCGATTAGTTTTTAAGCAAAAAAGCATCAACCATGCGTTCCCTGTTGACAATCCAGCTTAGGAGAGTAGACGCAAGTGGAGACTATTGGGTTATTGAATGCACTAATAGACGATTCTTATAACCCCTTCTATTCAAATCAACGT
>DUCD01000403.1:0-430 GCA_012959985.1 Verrucomicrobiales bacterium
CAACGTCGCATTAGCCGTTTTGAACGATGCGAATCCGATTGATTCAATCCATAGTCTTTGTCACTCTCTTCTATACCTTTGCCCCACTGTGTTTCTCAGTCCCAATTTACACAATTGATTGGACCATTGACACTCCGATCGGACGATTTGGCTACGTAGATTGGCACTCCTCTCAGAGCATAAACCCAGATCCGGATGCACCAGTTCAACATTTTAGACCCGAGGGATAAAAAAATCCCGAGAGGAAATCGAAGAGCTTGTCCTGGGCAAATATGGAATGAAGCGACTGCGCAAAAACTCAGGTGAATATCAACTGAAGATTCCTTATCAAAGCGACGAAGAGCTGGATAATACCATCTATGAGATCCTCCACGAGGCCGGGAGCATCGCAGAACTACGTAACTGCTTTGTGGAAGGCGGTGCCCACTGC
>DUCD01000403.1:563-9061 GCA_012959985.1 Verrucomicrobiales bacterium
GTGTCTATGGAGGTTTACGTACCTTCCCGGTGTTTGACCCTTCCGTTGCTCCCCAGACCCCAAACTTAGCAATGGTCGCCGTGACGGTTTTGGTTCCTTTGTTCGGATTCACCCTTCATCAAGAACAGGAATTTCAATTTCTACCGGTTTAAATACCACAACAGTATCCTTATAATTTCCCCCTCGCTCATCGTAAAACTCGCGCTTAATTCCCGCGATGTAGATTCTCAATTTATACTTTCCGTCTGCGCGAACTTTAAACAAATCTCCGATTTTAGGTAGTTCTATCGGAGAACTGCCAATCTTAATCACTGGAGTAAACTTGTTCCCAACACCCTTCTTTTCCAGTAAATCATAATTTATTTTTTTCCGATCCACCTTGTCAAAGGATTTACCATACTTCCTTCCTTTTGACGTTTGTTTTACTTTTTTTCCGTCACGGTCCACCAATTCGTACTTCAGTCCGAATTCATCCTTGAAAAACAGCCACCTTGTCGGCACTCCAGATTTAACAAGTTTGAATTGCAAAAATAATTTACCACTCATGGAATCGGCATTATCTTTTTCCTCGTTCTGAAGTGTAACCGTCGGAATTATATTCTCTTCCACCCTACCATTCTGTGTTCGGAATGTAGAATCTTGAGCGTGCACATTTGGTTTTAATGCTCCAGCATTGAGTATCAACACAACCCATGCAAGACACCAGTTCCTTACTTGTTTTTCTCTCATAAACATAAAAACATTCCATTCATTTTGATCATACAGCATCATGGGTGCTCATTTGTCCATGTAGGGAAGGAGCTGCTTGCTGAGACATTCGACGGTCCGGTTATAGTGTTTGTGATAATGGCATCTGTGGAATCTGTTTCCCCATGGCACGACCAGGTGACAATTCCCAAAGTCACGTAAATATTATCAGTAGAGATTCCCGCGCTCGGCCTGTACCGTATGTAGTCCTTGAAGTTTCCCTTAACACGCAAAGGTGTGCCTGCCGCAGCATTCATTTGAGGTTGGTCCTGGAAACCACCGGTGTTTGTGGGATCAGCTTGAACTGTATATGGTCCGGAATATTCATCTGTGTTTCCATCCAATTTCCATTCGGTAAAAGACCAGCCGGGTAATATGTTGTAATCCAGTTGGCATAATTGAGTAATAATAAATTTTCCCGCGTAGGTTGACGGAACATTTATCGTGTAATTCATACTTGTGTTAGGATTCGGATGGACACCCGTTAAGCCTAGATTAATTTTCGAATTAAAATATGAGTACCATGTATGGAAGGATGGAGTGGGTGCTGGGCCTACTGCGAGTTGCGCGGCAGGTTTATAGAGACCAATATAGCCTTTTCCAACGACACCATTAATTACTTGTCCATTAGAAAGCGTGACATCTTTTGATACGGAAATCAGCTGGGAGGCACTACTGGAATAGTACCAACCTTGTGTAGTAGCCGCGTTGTTAAGCGCGGAATCATGCTGATATATTGGGGATGGATCACCGAATGGGTCCGTTATCTTATTAACATAACTGCCGGTGGGGAGCCAAAACGTATCTTCACTAGTTGTCGACAAAGCCGGGCTCCAATTTGATACAAAGTAGAGCTTCTGGCCAGCTGGGAATGTGACATTACTTTGGTCTTGTTCCAAGGTTGTGCCGTTGACTTTAATTCGCAACTCATGTTTTACAATATTGTACGCGGAAAAAGTATAGAAGCTGTTACTCACGGATGGTGTGATCGTAACTGTGGAGTTATCGGAAAACTTCAAGTAGATCTGCCCTGTCGCTGCGTCGGCAGACTGGCCCTGAATACTGATGAGATTTTTAGACACACTTGATGATGCCGGATTGCTGGTGTAACCGTTCCATGTGGAGTTGTTGATATAATCCGCCGTGACATTGAATCTGAAGATGCTTTGACTCGTCGATCCCGGTACCCCATTGGTGTGAAGCTTGAGGGTGGAATCAGCGGATCTAACCCAGGTATCTTTGTCACCGTTCGGATAAGTCGTTACGACAAACACGCTACAGTGTTGAGATTTCCATGGAAGCGGATCTGAAACCGTAGTTGGAGAGGGACCTCCGCAACTGGTCGTCTCTGTTCCTGAAGAGGGATTACTGGCATTCCATACCCAATCTTTCGAACAATCTAGTTGATCCGCACCGTATGATCCGTTTGAATATATAGAAAAGTAATGATCTTCGGAGCCACTGCCACCGGCAATTGAATCCCAATAGACTGAATGGCTTATCGTATCTCTCTCGGTTTCGAAAAACTCATTTATGGCTGTATAAGAGTCATAGTAAATGGTCTCAATTCCCCAATTGACGGAAGCGGTTAATTCCATGACGACCGTATCATCAACAAGTGGATTGCCTAATTCAGAAGTTGCGGGGAATCCGGAAGTCGGTGCCGCCACATTCGATAGTCGACGTAACCCGCCCGTGCGGTCGGGGGAATTTGCGACAACCTGGACAATCGAACCTTTCTGAGGGTCAATGGATACACCTGAAGCTTTCCAAAATCTTCCACCTGATTTTGCCTTAATTCCATTGACCCAGACTTCGCGACCAGGAACACTGATTGTTCCGGAAACCGTGTATTTCGGACGATTACTCGAAGACTCGAAGACTCGACGCCATCGTCGCTGAAGGTTGTTGTCCAAGCTCCTTGTGACGTCTCCTTGATATACTGCTGTACATTAACTTCCAATCCACTGTTCGTGAAGGTGAGGTTTTTTGTCCTTAAATTTCCTGCGTGATCTTCAGCAGTGATGACAAACTGCTGCTGCCCTGTTCTGCTAACCGGAACATTTTGAATGAAGAATTTTCCGGTTCGGTCTATTACACCAACAACATCGGGACCGGATTGTGATGAAATTTTCACGGTTTTAGTGGATTCATCAACCTGTCCTCGGACCGTTATATTTTGACCGCTGATATTCGATAGTTCCGGGGGCCAGAGGATGTCGATTTCAGGTGGATCGACGTCGGCCGTTGGATCATAGAAGTAAGTGTACTCGGTGGATGATGAATTCCCGGTCCGGTCTACCAAATGGAGAACGAGAATGTTTTCTCCACGACTCAGTTCAATGTCAAAGCATTGGAAGTGAAACTTTGAGAACCGGCTCTTCTCGAAATCGTATTCCTTACGAGTCAGCGTCCCGGTCTGGTTAAGAATTTCACCATTTGAATTGATCAGATCGTAGGTAACTTTGGCAATCGGTTCGTCGGAAAAGCCTTTAAATTGAAGAATCGGACTGAATACCGTCTGAGAGAGTGGATTTGAAAGTTGTGCGGAAGGCGGCGTACGGTCAATCTTCAATCTGGACATCGACCAATAGGTCGCACCGGATTCTCCCTCCAGTCCAACCCAGACAAGCCGGTCACCCTCCCCATTCCCTAATGGAAGGACAAAAGTCCGTCTGAATGGAAGCCATTCGATGTTCGTTTCGGAAGCAAGAAAGGTTTCAGATTGAAAAGCTTCTGCAAAACGATTTTCCTCTCCGGAAGCACTGTAGACTACCCAAGCCATTCCTATTGCTTTGTCCGCTCCGACCAATCTCACTCGCACGCGATCAGCCCGAGTGTTGATTTTGGAGAATATACACGAAAAACCGGAAATTCCGTCAAACTCCCGAATAGCTTTTTTCGAGTCGTTACGATCCTGAAAATCCTGTTGCGCATGAACTTGATGCTGGGTTTGTAAAAAAAACAATAAGAGAGCGACTGAAATATTTTTCATATCATTAATTTCTGATGCCCTGCTTAATAAGGCTTACCATTAATCCAATCAAATGAAACCTAATACCAATATCGGACATTTACCCAACAAGATGAGAAAATACCACATCCTTACCCAGTTATCACTTGTTCATATTTTTTAGACGTATTTGATGTTCTGTAGGGGGAATTCCATAGATTTCACTAAACGCACGAGAGAAATGACTCGGATGCGGATAATACAGAAGAGGGTCTAACCCAACAAAGGTACCTAATGTTTCATAGGAATTCCATCAACTCCTTTGTTTCGTGGATTTCGGTGAATATTTGACTCTCCAATTTACGCTCTCTTTAGGTTCAAATTTTCATGTGGTTTGATGCCGAAGGAATCCTTGAGCTTTTCTTCTGAAAAATCGTATTCCCCAAGGAGGTTGATATGCCGCCAGGAGACGACCGAACCGGCGGCAATCGACTCCAGCCAGGCTTGACGCCTTTTCATATCTTTCTGGTCGGAGATTTTCTGAGACAGATAAAGGTAGTTCCAGCAGACGATGGCGTTTTTGACGAGTCGTTTACACGATTCGGCGATTTCCTGTTCCTGCTTTTCGGACTGGGAAATCGAACGTCCACCTCCGATGGAAATGGCCCGTGAGAAACGATTGGAACTTTCAATTTTGTTGAGCTGCTTCTCAATGGATTGGCGAAGTTCCACATCGTCGATGTATTGCAAAATAAAGATGGACTTAAGAATTCGACCAAAGGCTTTCAACGCCGCGTAAAGGCTGTGCTGCTTGGAGTAAGAATTCAGCCTCCGGAACAAATCCGAAGCCGAAGTTTCTTTCAGTTTGATGGTCGTAATGAATCTCAAGATATCGTCCCAATGGTCTTCGATAAGTTTAGTGTTAACGTAACCGGAGGGTTTGATCTTCCACTCCGAACGGTCTGAGCTTTGGCGTGATTTGAACAGATAGATCTTCTGTTTTTTGAGATTTTTGATGCGCGGAGCGTAATAAAAACCGAGTGGGTGCATCGTTCCGAAGATCGCCTCGGTATAGCCGTGGGTGTCGGTCGAGTGGATATCACTTTTGATGACATCGTTATGCATCAGGCCGTCGATCACCCAGGCGCTTTCCCGTTCAGCCGCGCTGACGACCTGGGAGTGGAACAGCAGATGTCGTTCGTCAATAAAGCCGTGAACACTCACTCCTTTGGTTTTGCCGCTATATTTGAACGAGTAATTGGCATTGAGTGAATCGGTCCGGATTTCGAATTGCTGTCCGTCACTTGAGGTGTGGAGCCGGTCGGGAGAACGCCGATAGAGGTTCGCCAACTGCAGTTTGTCCATGAAGTGGAGTAACCGGTCGTTTACACCTTGAAGGCCTTCAGGATAGAAAAACCAATTGACCGTGTTTTCCAGTTCTCCACCATTAATCTCGCGGGAAATTTTTAAAATCTTCCCCAGACCGATATCGCAACCAATCGCGGTGACGCCTGCGATGAAGGTTTTCTTTTCTGGGTTGGCCCGATTGTAGCGCTGCTGCCAGTGTTGAAATTCATCCAGGAAACCACTGTGTCGATCCACGGTGGCCAGCACTTCGGAGAGGGGAACGTAATGCTTTTCCGGAAAAAGCTCCTGAAGCGGATCCACGTCTTTCTCCTCAAGTTTCGGCGTCTTGACTCTTAGAGTGCCGGTTTTGGTGAAGCTGACCAATCCATTGACTCCGGAGCGAATGTTGGCGTTTGCGATTTGATACTGTTCAAAGAGTTTTTCATCGAGATCACTCAGAACCTTTTTCGGATCGGTAAATGCCGTGATACCGGCTCGCTCAAGGAGCATCTCTTTGTCGATGTCCCATCGCTCCTTATCGATCAAATACTCCTCCATGGGACGGTATTTATAGGACTCCTGAAGGTTGAAACGGCCTGACTCGATGGCGCCTTTGACGTGAAGGGACAAAAACGCCTTGTAGAGAGAGACACGAAAGTTTCCTTTACACACGGCGGCCTTTTCACCGGCATTCAGAAAATTCATAGGCGCGTTTTTGGCAACAGCGCCGTCCTTTTCCTTGAAATGGTCAAGAGCCTTCATCAAAGCATCCGAACTGCGCTCGGCATGGAAGGTCAATGATTTGAGAATCGGCGTAGCTCGATTCTGCATCTTGAGCGATCGCTCTTCCAGGACAGTGTAGTATTCATCGCCGCTGAGGTCGGCTTCCAAATCGATCTTGCTTGAGGTTAGGGGTTCATTTCGATCAGCAGACTTTTTCAAGAGCATTCGAATCCGGTTTAATTTTTGGGAATCGCTCCATCGAGAGTCCTCGGAAATTTGGCTTATCGTCTGCCGAAACACCAAACTCTCGTCGACGTATTCTACGAGATTTCTCAGGGATTCACCGCGCCGCTCTCGTCGCTCGTAACATTGGTCTTTGTGTTCCCGTTGAGCAGTATTCACTGCGGAGCGCATACAGGTGATAAAAATGTCGGCCAAGTTGTCTTGGAGGCGGAAATATTGGTGAGAGATGAAAGCAATAAGGTGAAGATAGCGATCCTCTTCCGCACGGCGAATTACTTGAAATATTTCCGAGAGGATGACGCTGTTGGCATAGTAATAGATCGCGCCGTAAGGCAGTTTCAATTCCTCAAGGACGGGACGCACAGTCTCGTGAAGACCTTTGAGAAGTTGAAAATCCTCAACTGTTTCCTTGATCTTGCCCGGCTTGGTTGATTGAGAACACTTTTTAAGTAAGGTCAGGCGATAACGGTTGATGGGTTCATCCTTTTCATTGGTCGCCTTCTGAAGCAGTTGATCTAAGAAATCGCGGGTCTCCGAACCGAGATACTCATCGACCGCATCGATCAGTTGCATTCGACGGCGGTTCAAGACGTTTATGATCAGCTTGGTCAGAGCATCGCTACTGGGTGGCGAAATCTTTTGCTCGCGCAGAATGTCGACAGCCCGGAAGAAAATAAGGCGGGGTTTGAGCTGAGAGTTACCCAAGGTTTCGATTTCCTTTTCCAGTGTCTTACTCGCTTTTTTTCCGAAGTTCCGAAATCCGTAGTGATTGAGAATCATCCGACGATGCCGCATGGCTGTGGCCCGGTCGTAAGCGGCGGGGTCAACCGCGTTGACAGGAAAATCAAGCTTTCCGCAGACATGATCAATATCTGCTTGCTGAGAGACGCCGGAAAAGAATCGTTTGGTAGCTCTGAAATAGCCGCACGAAATGACAAAGCAAACCTGATTGGTCGGATTGCGCAAGCCTCGAACGATGCGTATCAAATCCTGCGGCGTGTCGAAATACTGCTTTCGATCGGCAATGGTGAATTGCGGAGGAACCTCATAGGCTTCCCGCTCCAAGGAGTTGAGAATCTTCATTCGTGGCATCCCAAGAGGAAACCCTGAAGACAAAGAGGGTTCAAGTGCCGAGCTCCTGGTCAATGGAAAAGGCGGGAATACGCCCATGTTCGGCCATTGGCTTGTAAAAATAAACGTTGTGTTACCCTTCGGGGGCAAACAAAACGACTCAGAATCTATTCTGGGAACACGTTTTTACATCGGAACGGTCCAAATCCTATGAAATATTAGGTTCCTTTGTTGGGTTAGACCCGAAAGAGAATGAATTTTCTCTCGAGAAATATCTTCGCCTTTTTTCGGTTTATCACGCGGATAATGATACAAAGTTTTGGATCATAACCGAAGCTGATCGATCATACACCACGGTATTGTTACCGTCGGATTATTGAAAACAGAAACTCAGTTGGATTTTTTACGATTAGCCCAAACACACCACCGACTCAAGTCGGTGGTTTTTCTTTTGGGCGACATAGCAGGCACGATGGGGGAGAAAAACTTCAGTGAATTTCGGAAAAGCGAAGTCATCGAAAAGACTCTCCGTCACTGCGGTTTATGGGGTGAGGATCCTGCACGGGTGGCGCCTCCTTCAGAAGAGTTGGTTGAAGAAAAGAAGGAGAGCGAGGAAAGATGTCCGAACCGGATTTTGAAAAATGTTCACGGCCTGCAGAAGGCAGGAGCATTGAGTTCATTCAACTGAAATCACCAACAAACTTACCTTTCTAAAGGATTAGGAGGGAAGATTCCATTAGTTGTTGCTGGATGATTTTTCAGAAAATCAGAAACATATTCTTTTCCTGTAACAAGTGACACATCACCTGTATATCCAGTTAGATATGCGACGACATCTTTAGGGAATTCACCATAACATTCTGACAGAAAGCCTGCGAAATTGCTCGCATCTCCCGACAGCCCCTTAGGGAACTCATCACACTTCAGTCCCGAGATATTGCCGGTAATTTTTGTAAAATCACCTTTTTTAATTCCACTGAAATCTCCCCATACAGCATCCGAGAGCCCAATAATACCTGGATGAACACCGATCTTCAGATGTTTTGCCCTTCTTAACATTTTCACCCTTTCTATTTAGTTGTGAATCAAAAATTTAATTAACCAGTATCAGATTTTGCTAATTTATCAATTACGCCTCGTTTGAAACAATCATTGCTTTCAACGGACTTCTGCAGATATTGAGTCTAACGCCGGGACTCCAAATTCAAAACGGAGAAAGTAGAGGAGGCGATTCAAGTCAGCAGTCTAGAGGATATGGGACTCGACGAATTCTGTGAATTCTTGATTGTGGTATGCTCTAGTTTTTTTCCACACGCTTTTCGGAATAGGCAGTGTGAAAAAACTTCGAATATCTTTTCCCAATTGTTCCGGAGGAATGAGCACTAATAGGAATTTGCTTTTCGAGCATTGTTAA
>DUCD01000403.1:9133-10603 GCA_012959985.1 Verrucomicrobiales bacterium
GATTCTGACTTAACTTGGCCTTCAGTCCAATCCTAAGCAGATCATCTCCCCCCGACCCTTTAAAACGAGTAAATTGGGACGTAATTTTAGCGGCATGAGACCAGAGCCCTTGACTTCAGTGCCCGTAAACATTTTTAAAAATCCAGTGCCGACAATCCTACTCACTCTCCTTCTTTTCTTCAACTGCAATCTTCAACCAACTCTTCTGGAGGAGGCGACGCCCGGGTTGATTACAAGCTGCGCCCTATCCATTGGCAACCCTGTTATCATGTTCGCTCTTGCGGCCGACGGAGAAGGTCATTCGATATACCGAGTCTTCATTGCCTTTCGGCGATTCGTGTTCTTCTGAATGGTGACCCTTATCATATCCACAGGAAGTGTGTTGACCACGGCCAGTAGTTGCCTTGCCCTGCTTGCTCCAAGGAAGAAACTTACCTGGAAACCAGGATGCTCTATTGTTTCGAAGGATTCGAAATCAATTAGGATTACCGCCAGTGAGTCCAGGCCTTTGGCTTTCTGAGCGGAAGTGAAACTGATTGCCCCGGGTTTTCTTTCAAGATAATCGACCAGGTCATTACTATCGATGCTTTCCACAGAAGCCATCGCACTTTTGGATCGATCACCGTATTTGGAGATGATCAGGATCTGGTCAGGTCGGCAGAGGCCACGTGATGTCCATCGATGAACTATTTCCAGAACTGACTTCGATACTTTATCCCTGTTCACGGATTGAACTTCCACCTCAGGTCCCTCTGGAAGGCGGTTCTTTGTGCATAATCCGCCGCAGAGATTGGCAGTTGCTGGCGAATTGAGCGTCTTGAGGTATTGATAGATCGGTGCTGAGTAACGCACTGTCCGGGTCAGAGAAACCACAACGGCTCTATTGTTAAGATTGAGTTTTAAATCCTCAATACTGAATGAGCCATCTGCTCTGAAGTCCGGGCGTTGGTGTGGATCATAGAAAACAGCCAGTGGAGACTGATTCTTCTCTTTCAGCAGTTGCCAATAAATTTCCCACCACCCAGGACCAGTGAAACCCGTGGGTGGGTTTTGCAGCCTTGTATCATGATCCTGTCCTTCATCGACAACCAATGCATCGAATTCAGATTCGATCACACCTTCTCTTACAGCCTGGACCATCATTTCAGGAACAGTTTCAGAGAAGAACTCCATTGCCTCATCCCTTGATGACGGAGGTTCAAACGGTAATCCTGCTTTGTTGAAAATATACCGGGCAAGCTCTTCCCAACTCATTACAACAATTGCCCCTCGCTTGGGTCTCTTTCGCTGACTGGAAGCAGAAACCATCTCCTTGAGCATTTCTGTCAAAGCAAGGTTGTAAGTCATAAACAGGATACGCTGCCCTGTATCGGTGTTTTCAGCCCATCGTCGGGCCAGTTCAAAAGCCATCCAGGTTTTACCACTACCAACTCCACCGTGGACCAATAGTTGCCGGTTTCCCTTTAATTG
>DUCD01000403.1:10613-11482 GCA_012959985.1 Verrucomicrobiales bacterium
TGCAAACCTTAAAGTTGCAAATAAAATATTGTCATTCATGATTCTTTTATGTTAATAGCATAGTTGTTTTTGTAAGTGAAATTGATCCAGAAGTTCAAAGTTGCATTCGGTATGCCGCATTAGAGACCGGTCGGCTTCGCTGATAAAATGTCGGACTTCTTTCGGTTCGATGCCTTTTCCGTAGGTCTCAAAGAAGATCTTTCTTGAGCGCCCATCAAGAATCACATTCGGGGCTGAAAACTTGTCTGCCCAGAAGGTGGTAAAGTGGGACAATTCTTCTTTGCCCAATATGAACTCACGTGGAATTCCGTGATAGGAATCAAACTGTGTAGCCACTAATGTGCCGGGAAGCGCGATTGCTTTTGTTACATAAAGGGACGGATGACCGCCTCTGTGGTCATTGATTACATCCACGACGGCCCTCCATTCCTGATCCAGTTGAATCATTGGGTTATCTCCGTCTGCTGTGCCCCATCGTCCGGTGCCCCAGTAAGGATCCAGGGTCCCACCTTTGACTTCGATGACCATCAGACCACCGTGGGGGCCAAGGACCAGGAAGTCTCCTTCACGATTAACGTTATGGTTGTCCTTGTAGAAATACCCCCAGCGCACCACCCAGTCATCAGATAACCGTGCAAGGGACTCTGCAACTTTTAGTTCGTCAAGATTACAGGACTCCTTCGGACGTTGCCTCAACCACTGTGCCATAATGTTTCCCTGTTATCGCATTAAATCCATTGGTTGCTACTAAAAATGACAATCATTCATTAAAAACTTGTAAACGCCGGCCGAAAACGGCGGAGGGTCGGATTGCCTGAAAGGGCACTCGAATATTGCGGCGTAATGCCTGGAAAGGGGCATGTATGTCG
>DUCD01000403.1:11500-13538 GCA_012959985.1 Verrucomicrobiales bacterium
ACGAGTGCTTGTTAATGGAGAAAGCAAGCGATCCATCCTCAAGGAAACCGGGATGCACTGGCGGACACACGCGCCCAGTTGGTCGAAAGTTGGCCAACCCCTGGGGATTGCATGATATGCACGGGAATGTATGGGAATGGTGTTCGGACTGGTTTGGAAATTACCTACGGGGTGAGCAAGCAGACACAGTGGGTTCCAATTCGGTTCGGGATCGTATCTTCCGTGGCGGTGCCATGAACACCTTAGCCGGGTTCTGCCGGTCCGCTCGCCGCTTCTTTAACCTTCCGTCATCCACATTCTATAACCTGGGCTTTCGTCCCGTCTTAGTTTCGGTTGAATACCCAAAGTCACCATAGTTTCGGTTCCTAGCTCATCCATGATTTGACTTCTGCCCATTTCTGTGGTTGATTAACTCCAACATCAGGAGCGTCTCTGGAATCGGGGACCGGCAACCTGGCATGGAGAAGCCAAGGTGCCTTGACTGGCAGATTATCTGCTGTCGGTCGATGTGTTCGGGATAGAACCTGGAAACAAAAATCTCCACGGTAACACGTATGACCGCCGTCCTGATTGGATTGAGCGGTTTTTTTTGTGCCCGGAATTCCTGGTGTGTTGAAGAGAAAGACACATCATGTCCAAGAAAAATAAAGAACCAGAGACCTTCGCAGAAATGTGCTTACGGAAGAATTGGGGCGGCCGCACCGAATACAGAGACGGGAAGGCAATCAAAGTCCCGAATGAACCTCTCGATCCGGATAAGAGGGAAGTCATTGCTGGCACGTTCAATAAACCAGTGGAGGAAGAATGGACGCCAGGTCCGGAAGATTGGGCAATGCTGGCGGAAATGTTGGGGAATCGACAAGGGCCGGGCGTGGAGGAGGACTGACGCCCAAATATTGCCAATAGGTCAGCAGAATCGGTAAGAAATGCGCCAGAAAAGGAGTTCTCCCGCAAGGAGGTGCTACACGAGAAGTGTAACGAAGAACAGGAGTGGCTCCTTTCTGACGCACCAGTATAATGGAGAGTGGGTTGGATCGGGGCAACTTGTTTTTCAGGATGTCGCAATTAGATAAATCGATTTCATTCTCTTACTTGTTCTGTCCGACGAACTTTGATACAAACTAAACCTGAAAATTTAAATTTTTCCTCAACGGTCTAAAAGCGAGGAAATCAAAAAAACATGGATACCACACCTTATTCCCCCTTTCCGGAATCTACCATCAAACGGAGCATTCCAATGCCTCACACAGCGATTCGAGCCTTTCCCGGACCCGAATCCAAGGCAAACGTTTCACTCGCAGTTTATGTTGAAGAACGGGGAAACAAGGCCCCGGAACTACTGAACGGGCCGATCAGAAGGAGGCTTCGTCACTACTTCTTATTGGCAATCTTGAAAGGAACATAATATGAACGATCAGATCTATTTCGACAATGTCGCACAGGAAATAAAGCAAGGTTCCATCGACGGCGGACTATGGGCTCGAGCACTGTGTGATGCGGAAGGGAACAAGGACAAGGCAGAAGCACTTTACGTGCGATTTCGAGTGAATGCACTTGTAGAGTCGGATGGAAGGAATCGCCCGAAATCTCAAGATCCTCAGACTCGGCCATCATTAGAGACTTCCCCTCTCGGTCTCCAGTTTCTCGCCGCTTTCGGAACGATAATTGGACTTTTTGGAATTTCCGGAGGAATTATACTCCTTTTTCATAACCCGGGTCGGACTCTTCGCAACACCATATTTCTTGACAACCTATATAATTGCTACCGGCGGTGAGAAAGCGGATGAAACCATCAAGTTGAGAAAGGAAGGGAATCAGAAACAAAGAAATAACAATAGTTCTAGGAATGAAGTGCGGGAAGAAAATCCAATCGAAGAACGGTCGCAAAAAACATCCTTTTCTCAATCACCAGATTTCATCCAATTCGATCTCCCCACCGGCAATGATACAGAGAAAACCAAATCTAGTGTTTTCATGAAGTTTGTATTTCTCATTCTTAAGTCTCTACAGTTCGTTGGATGTTGGACTTTCTTTTGGG
>DUCD01000403.1:13616-13998 GCA_012959985.1 Verrucomicrobiales bacterium
TGTTCTTTGGATTCTTTTTCGCATTCGGAAAACTGAAAAATTATTCATCAGAGATTCCGGTGAGGAGACAAATATCAATATTTGGTTGGATATCGATTACGCTATCTCTATGTATGATTGGTTTGATCAGCTTCTTTCTGTTTATCGATGAATCTGGTTTTTCCAATAATCCTGATAACGTTAAAGGGAAAGCTAAGTCTTCCCTCGAGCTTCAATAGATTCCGGAGTAAAAACGGAAACTGGATCAACACTCTTCTGGACGGAATATGGAGAGCCGTTCGTGGCGGATGGAGACAGTGGATCGGAATACGTGGATGTCACGGTTTTCCATCGCTTCTGGAGAGTGGTGATAAAACTATAATCTGAGAGAAAAACTAAAATG
>DUCD01000404.1:0-4520 GCA_012959985.1 Verrucomicrobiales bacterium
CATATTTCGTTGCCACCAGAGTGCGAAACCATCGAAGCAGCGTCTGGGGAGTTGCAATATTGGCAATCTCCTTGAGCCGCCCGTATCGAATCTTTTTCGCCTTCGCTGCCAGACGGCGGCGTTGTGCATCACTGAACCGTGGTCTTTTGCCGTGGATTTCTTTCAGCACACGAATCTCCTCGCACTGGTTAGTCGATTACGGCCTGCTGCTCCCGATTAAGCCAACCGGCAAGACAAAGAAGAATGTATTTAGTCGGATCCACAGCCCAATTTAAACCGAACACAGACAGGTATACGATCATAAATCCTGAAATTATCGATTCCGAACTCTCTCAATTCCATTCGGTTGCGTACGAACCGAATTTATCTACACTACGGGGGCTAGTAAAACTCAAAACCCTGTGCAAAGACTCCGTCAGTCAACGAATCCCCGAATGGCTTGGAATGATTGAAGAGTTCAAAGCCTGTTCCTTGGGAGCTATGGTCACTCTTGGCAAAACATTGGAATCGTGGTCAGAGGAAATCACCCGTATGTGGCGCTTCATCCGTTCCAATGGAATCACTGAGGGCTTTCACCGGAAAATGAAGCTCATCCAGCGAAGGACCTATGGCTTTAGAAACTTTGAAAACTACCGCCTCAGAGTCATGGCTCAATGCGGTTAAAATCGAAAACGAGAAAACCTTAATAATAGAAGATCCCCAAACTTTGGTGTAGACCCGCAAATCTGCTGGCAATAGCCCTGAAAAATTGGAAAACCTTAAGAAACCCCTTTAAAAATGAAGATTTCGAATGGCTCCAGAGGTAGGACTTGAACCCAGAAATAGCCGGATTTCATAGTGTTTTTGCATGTTTCTCAGAGGATTACAAGACTATCCTCCCACAATCCGCCAGTAGCATCCCACTATCCCTTAACCATTTTTACTGACACCTTGAAGCGCGGACGCTGGACCTTTTCATCCTATTTGGACCGGATGGTCCGACTGTTGTTTGACAATTACAGGATGAACTTTTCCCGGTGGATACCAGATGTTATTAATAGCTAGTTCAGAAAGAACGGACGTTGCAGGGCTGGTGCCTTCAGGTTAAAATGCCTGCATGAGCGAAGTTGAAAGAAATTCTGACATCCTTGGTGGTGTACCGGTATTTCGAGGAACGCGGGTTCCGATCCGGAACCTGTTTGATTACTTGATGCGGAGCGGTAAGGTCCAAGAGTTCCTCGAAGACTTTCCGACGGTTTCATTCGAGCAGGTTCGACAGATCATGCAAGCTGCTGAGGTTGCGGCTAAAGCTTGAGCGATGAACGTGATTCTGGATGAATGCCTTCCAAGGCGCTTGAACCAACAGTTGACGGACCATGAAGTTACGACGGTTCCCGCTATAGGGCTTTCGGGAGTCACGAATGGTAAGCTCTTGGAGGCGATTCAGGACAGGTTAGACGCCTTCCAGCTTGAATCACATTTGGCATACCATCATTTTTGTACTACGTGATGCCTACCTGCTGGATCATAGCCGGCCCTAATGGCGCCGGAAAGACGACCTTTGCCATGGAATTCCTTCCTGGTTTGGCCGAATGCCTGCATTTCATCAATGCAGATTTGATGGCCGCCGGACTCAATCCATTGGCCCCAAATTCTGAACGGATTGCTGCAAGTCGCCTTTTCCTGAAAGAAATTCAATCAGCTATTAAAAGTGAAGTTGATTTTTCTTTTGAAACGACATTATCGGGAAGAACTCACATGCATCTTGTTAAGACGCTTCGAGACCAAGGATGGGAGGTCGAACTCATTTATTTGGCTTTACCGACGGTTGAACTGTGTAAACGCCGAGTCGCAGAACGAGTAGCTCACGGGGGGCACAATATTCCTTTACAGGATATTGAAAGGCGGTTTCCCAGAAGCCTGTCAAATTTATTTGAGCATTACATAAACATTGTGACACGTACGCGGTGTTTCATGAATCATTTGAAGGAACCAGAAATTGTTTTCGAATTCTCTGATGGGAACCTGTTCGTCCATCACAAGGATCATTTCGAAAAATTGAAAATGCACAGCATATCATGAGTACCAAGTTCATAGACACACAATCCATTCTGGAATGTCTGCAACGTTCGGTTGAAAAAGCGTTGGAAAGAAAACGACGGTTGGGCCAATACGCCGTGGTTTGGGAAGATGGTCAGATAAAAAACATAGAATTTAATTTACCACTCGGAGAAGTGGAATCGAAGAAAGAGTCAAAACCCGTTGTGTAGGAAAACTGAGACCGTAACGTTGTGACTGGTCGCCAATATTTTTCTCAGAATTTCAATTTCAACTCTCTTTCAAAAAGCCTTTTCGAACCCGAACAACCATTGAACTTTTTGACAACCCCCCTCTCGTTCTCGACATGTCGACGCATTCAGGTTTCCCATGTATCCGTAGATGGTGTACTTGTCGAGCGTCGGTGGGACCTGTGGTTCCTGTTTATTCGTACACGGCTATTTTACGCCGCTTTTCAGATCATCGGCGAAGGTTTTTAGGATGGCGTAAGGTGAGTTTTTTTTTGAACATGGCAATTCAGTTACAGATTGTGAATGTTGGCGGCTGGAATGCCCGTAAACAGGGCCTCCGGTCGTCAACCATCCTGCCATCAAAAAACCTGAATTAACCCTATAACCGATGAGACCGGGAGAGCTTGAATCACTGAGACTTCCCTAATCCTGCCGCGTAGCGGCTTCGTTCAACAGTCTTTTGAGCGAAGCCCAGTCAAAGAGTTTGGTCTGTTCCACATTCACCGCCCCTAAAAGCAACGTCGCCATCCACTGTTTCCACAACGGGCCGAAGGGTTCGTCCAGGGCTTTCAACCGCCCCAGGATCGCGCTGAATATCAATACACCGGCATGATGGCAGAAGACGCCATGGGGGTTTGTGGGAGATTGCCTGGCAATATGATCAGGGGGCGGAGGCTGAGACTTGCCTTCAACCGGCTGTTTTTCTGCCGATTGAGCATCCTCATCGCTCGGTCCGGCTGCATCCTCTCCATCGCAATGCCCGGCGGTCTCCCCTTTGGGAGTTTTCCCCGCTGTATCAGTTTCAAGCACTTCCTCCTGCCCGAAGGATTCTTTCAGCTCTCCCAACAGCGCTCGGATGGTTTCCCGTGATAAGCTGACATCGAAGACTTCCCTGATTTCCTGAAGAATTCCTTTGCTGTAGTCATAGCGATTGTGCTCGTAGATCGGCGCGAAGCGCATCCGAATATAGGACTCAATTTCGACGGTGAGTTTGCGGCGCGCGCTGCGGCCCGCAAGAACCTTGATCACGTGCGGACCATCGCCGCTTTGAAGTGCTTTGCCCCAGCGTTGCATCGTCTTGTGATCCCCTCCCAGATGTTCCTCCATTTCCCGGACCTTCATCCCGGCATTGTAAAGCCGTGCCACCATCAGTTTGAAATTGAAATCCTCCCGGTCCCGGGAAACTTTCTCCAGCAGCTCAAATCCGAAATAAACATGAATCAGATTGTCCCGGTCTGTCTCATATAAACTCAAAACCGGATGACGCTTGCTGGTTCCGATAATCTGTTGTAAGGGTGTGGGCGTGTTTATAGGTTCTCCTTTGTTTTAGGTTTTCGACTTCGTAACTCAACATCTGATCAGGGGGGAACCTTATTCGATTCAGTCCAAAAAAACCTCCAATAATTTAAACCCTGTCAGGGAATTCTAATTGGCATTCGGATGAAGCGTTTTCACCTCATTTACTGAGTTCTGTTGAACAGAATGTCTTCCCACAAATGAAGCAACGATATCGGCGACGCTTTCCAGCCCGTGTCTTGTAGAATCCGTGTTTAACCACCTTCCCCGGTTTGTTGTCAGTATGGCATGGGCATTCTGCGTTGGGACAAGTCATATTCATACAGATTCACCGGAACATAGAACTATTCGAGCGTTTTACCAACCCTAAATATCACATCCATAATGATTTACACATCAGGCTGTAACAGTTGATTGCGAAAGCACCCGCTCAAGAGGAAGACGATGTTCGGGCGTTGTGGCTTTGGTTTTTGAATTTTTTCCGACCACTTACCCCCATGGGACTCCATGCATGTCGTCAAGGCGAACAGTAACTGGAAAAAAGCCAATGCAGTCTTTGTGATTTTCATGGGTTTACTTCAATGGTGATTACGTCGGTTTCAAAGCGGGCGCCATCGGCCTTGATCCCATTTGTGGTGAAACTGAATTGGGTGACGGGCTCCGGAACCGGGACGGAGAATTCGTAGGGATAGTCTTCATCACTCAATGTTCCGCGCTGATCACCGGCGGTCCAATTAAGGCTGATTCGACGCAATCCCCGCGATCCCGCGGTTGACCAAATGTAGGCGTCCCACGGACCGGGTTCGATCTGGATCGCCGCCGCCCTTACTTCCATGTCACCAGCCACCGCCACTTTGGCGGTTCCGCGTTTTTGAGCCGACCCGGGTTCACGAAACACACGATGGGCGGGAATATCGATTCTCAGGCCGTCCACCGCCAGCACCACCAACTCGCGTG
>DUCD01000404.1:4637-13983 GCA_012959985.1 Verrucomicrobiales bacterium
AGAGTCGATGTTCTCTGGAAGGAAAGTCAGCTTTACCTTTTCGGGCTCGCGGTTCGCATTGGTCAGCACGACATAAAAGCTTTTGCCGTTGTGCGCCGTGAGGTAATTTATCTGGGGGTTGTCCAGCGCTATCAGATCCCGGCGGATCCAAAGCCATGCGCCCTTTTCCCCCATGATTTCACCCGGCGCATGACCGTATACCATGTTATCGAAATAGGCGTAGCCAAACTGGCGGAGAGCAGGGAATTGAATCTTACCCGCCGAGTGGAGGAACGCCTCGCTCACCAAATAATCCAGGGTCCAGGAAAGATGCACAAGAATGTGGTGGTAATAGATGAAACTCAGGTCAGGACCCTCGTAGGGATAACGCGAATTTTGCATCAGGTCGGTAAAAGCGGTGTAGTAGTAGCCGGGGTAGTTGTTCCAGCGTCCGACGACCGCGTTGCGGGCATAGGTTTCAAATTGTTTGTCACCGGTGTAATGGGCGAGTCGAAGGAAACGCGGGGTCCAGGGCGCCTGGAAAATCATGCGACCGCCATTCTCCATGTAGGTGTAGGTCGATGGCTGCTCAAAGCCCATTCCCACATTGGAGACCAACCAACTGGGCGCTTCTTTCTCCGGTGTATCCCGGGGTTGAGGCGGCCAACCAAGGCGAAAATCCTCTGAGCCTTTGTGAAGGACTAGATGCATTTTATCGCCGTGGCAGAATCCATCCGGATGAATGGTTACTTGACGATCCATCGATGTGGGTTGCGTCCACATTCCGGTCATGACCATGCGGGCGCCGTACTCGGCCGCTTCCAGAAAGCGTTGTTCGTTGGTGACTTCGTAAAGCCGAAGCAGTCCTTCCCATGCCGGAGTGAAAACCATTAGAAAAAAGCCTTGGCTTCTTATCTCCCGCGTGGGGCGTTGGGTGATGGCTTGGGCGATGTATTTGTCTGCTTCGACCACGGCTTGTTCAAGGGTTGCCTGATCTCCGGTGAACAAATATTTTCCCAGCAATTCGTCGAAGGGTTGGTTGTGGGTTTCGAAGTTCTGTTGGGTTTGAGTTAAGCGCATTCCGTCATTGGGAAAGGCAATTTCATGAAATGCCGATGTTCTACGGTTCATCATTTCCCATAGTCCGGCAAAAACGGTGGCGCCATATATGTTAACCGGCCCCTTCATCGATCCCGCAGCATAGCCGCCGGTGTCCTCGGGTATCGGCGAGAAATGCGGTCCGTCACGGGAGAGCATGAATTCCAATGTAGGCAAGGTCCGTCGCCGATAGATTTCACGATCACCGGTCAAGCGGTACAGGGACAGGGCCGTCAGGGGGGTAGCTTGAGTGGAACCATTCTTGGATTCAACCTGGTGGGGCGCTTTGGCCCGTTTCCACCAACCGCTGTATTGATCGTCCATGTAGAGATCGATCATGTTCAACGCCGCCTCTGTCATGGAAGTCTCTGTGTTTTTACGGTAATCATGCAGGCCGAAAATCTCATCGGCGACCGTACGGTAAGCGGCGTACCAATCGCCCGGTTGCACCAATACACGAAAACTAAATTGAACCGGATCCGTCGGACCGCCTAGTGAATCGGGCATCCCAATAAGTGGCCCGTAAATCGAGGGATGCAACAGTCCTTCCGGACTGCGGATCTGCAATCCATAGCGTGATTTCGCTGGGACGGGAAATTCGAAGGGCATGGATTCGGGATCCCCCGCCACGGTCCAGGTCATTGACCCAACCTGCATCAGCGACATGGGGGTGGGAGATTGGGTCTGCATGTAGGTGTAGGGCTTGGAAGGAAAACGCTTGCCCTGAACCGTCATGGGCAAAAGCAGCTCATCCACCATTTCCAGGGGTTTCCGGTTGAAGAGGAAATACCCGAGTGCGTATTGGCCCTTTTTGGAGGGCCTGAACTCGAGGGAGACTTTGACGCTCTTTTCACCGGGTTTCAGGGTCCATACCGCCTCGAGCGTTCCCTCGGCAAGGGGGTGAAAGAGGAGCTTGATGCGTTGTGTGCCGAGCTGTGTCGCCGAGGCGACAATCGCTTCACGATTCTCCCCGGCCTCCCAAATCACTTGCACCTTCTTTGGCTTGTCGTTCTCAGTATCCGTCCAGCGCGGGTGAAACACCCTATGGGGAAGTTTATAGGTGACGCTCTCCGGTGCCGAAACGATCTGATAAGATTCCGCCGATTCATTCAGCGGAGCATGAACCCACTGGTCCTCTTTGCGTACGTCCATGACCGGACGAGCGCTGATCTTGCCATCACGCTTGGCGCCTATGAATGAGATTTTCAGATGCTCGTTTTCCAGGCGCGCCAGGATATTGGCTGAGTTGCTTTCTTCAACCTGCGAAATCGATACGGCGGCATGGCAATTAACCGTAACCCACATTGCCAGTAATAAGTGTTTCATAGTCATCGTTTCCTGAAAATTATCCATCCGACGAATGTAACGACCGTTCCGACCGTTGACACCAGTACTGTTCCCGATTCCGCAAAGAAGCCCAATATGGCGATCAGCAGTCCGGTCGACATGACGCCTAAAGCAATTACCCTAACACCGTGACGGTTTTCGCGACGTGCTTCGGCGGCTTCTTCTTCATTTTCCTCCGGATCCTGCTCAGCTTTCTCACGAGCAAGACGAGCTTTTTCATAGCTCAGATATTGCTCAGACACAGGTTTCCTCATGGACGTATAAATCTCATAGGCTGCCATTAAGGTCAGGGGAAGCATTGATCCCAGGGCCTGTGTCTGAGCCCGGGTCAGGTCAAACAGTCCTCCCCATTTGAAAAACGAATTCACCGAGAGACAAACAAGGGTTGTCGTAATGACACTGATACCGGTGTGACGTTTTGAAAACAAGGCCCACAAAGTAGGAATGTACATGGCGCCGCCCGTCACTCCGGCAACCGCCCAGATGACATTTAGAATACCACCCATGCGATCAACCGACAGGGCGATTATCATCGTCAACAGCCCAAAGATCGCCGTCGATGTCCTGGCCACAAAGATCAGTTCCCGGTCGTCAACGTTCTTTTTAAGGTTCTTATAGATATCGTTGGTAAACACGCCCGCCACGATGTTCAGCGTGGTGCTGACCGAGCTGGCGGTGGCAAAAATCATGGCGCCCACCATTAACCCGAGCATGCCCATGGGAAGCACCTCCTTGGACATTAACATGTAGGCATGGTTGGCTTCTCCCGCCTCGATGTCCAGGGAAGGATTATAGATGCGAAGAATCATTGGAGGCAGCATCCAGATGACGGGGCAAATGGTGTAGAGGCAGCCGAACAGCAGCGCGACCTTGCGCGCGTCTCGCGGGGTTTTTACGCTGGTGTAGCGTTGGGCGTAGGCCCAGTTTCCGGCGATGAAACAGAGGTTGTACAATCCAAACCCGATGAAGAAGAGGGGGGTGAATTCACTGGTCGACAAGTTAAAGAAATTCTCCGGGGCCCTTTCAAACAACTCACCGACTCCTCCAATCTTGGCGAACGCGAGCGGGACAATGATAATCACCGCCGCGGCCAGTATCACAAACTGCAACACATCGGTGACAATCACGGCCCACAGACCGCCGGTGGCCGTGTAGAGGACTATGACCAGTGCCAAGAAGATCACCGCATACTGGAAGGGAAACCCAGTGGCGCCCTCGACAATCTTGGCCACGGGATACAAGAACGCTCCACTGGTGAAAACCGAGATGGCCATGAAAAGGTAGGTATATACCTTCTGCACCCCGGGCCCGAGCCGCGCGCCGATAAACTGGGAACCGGTCAGCACACCGGTTTTTCTCCACTTGGCCGCGATAAAAGCCGCGATCGCAAAACCGGAGAGGCACATGGTCCACTGGATGGATACCGAAACCAAACCATGCATGTAGGCCAAGGATCCCCACGCCACGAATGTGCCGGCGGAAAAGAAACTCATGAAAAGGGATAAGCCGTTTATCCACCAGGGCACCGCTCCGCCTCCGGCGAAGAAGGTTTTGAGGTTTTTAGCCGACTTCCCAAACGATAGTCCCGCCGCCATCACTCCGAAGGTGAAGATCAATATGACTAAGTAATCGAGAGTCGACATTTCGAATAGGCTACAGGGCGGTCATTCTAATGCCAGGGCTCTGTCGTATTCAATCGAGTTTGCGTAAAAAATTTAAGAATTTGCGTCTTTGTGCGCGCCGAGGCGCGTCTTCGCATTGAGGGGCGTTGCCCCTGATTGCGCTGTAGCATGCATTGTTCGCCTTCCTATCGGCTGCGGACTTTCTTGCGGTATTGGATCGGGGACACGCCGAGTTGCCGGGTGAAAACGTAGACCATGTATTCGGGCGAACCAAAGCCGGCCGCCTCCGCGACTTCAGGCTCGGGCATGTCGGTTTGCTCCAGCAAGTGTTTGGCGCGCTCAAAATGTACGCGGCGGATTTCCTCGCCCGGGGTTCGTTGCAAGACGCGAACGAAGAGACGTTCCAGCGCGCTGCGGGAAAGCGGCACATGATCCAGAATATCTTGCACCTGTATGGGTTGGTCGACGTGTTCGCGTATGAAGCGGACGGCGTCGGCGAGGGGTTTCTCGCGAATCGCCAGCGTGTCGGTCGATTGCCGAGCGACGACACCGAGAGGCGCGATGAGTTTTGGAGATCTCGATGGGCGTCGTCCTTTCATGAGTTGAGCCAGCAAGACCGCGGCATCGTGTCCGATCGTCTCGGTGGCGGCGGCCACGCCGGATATCGGCACGTGGGACATCTCGCAGAACAGGCTGTCGTTGGCCCCGCTCAAGATGGCGACCTCTTCGGGCACGTTCAATCCCGCCCATTGACAACCATGCACCAATTGCCGACCGCTGCTGGCGTTCCAGGTGAAAATGCCGACCGGTTTGGGTAAGGACTTCAGCCATGCCGCCAAGTTGTCCATGTTGAGAGTCCAATCCGCGATGGCGCCGCGTTTGGCGGGGGATGTATATATCGCGCAGGAAAACTCCAGTTCCTTCAAGTGACGCATGTAGGCGCTCTGCTGATCCGAGACATAGGAAAGCCCCAGCAGACTAAAGTAACCGAAGTTCCTAAATCCACGATTCAAAAAGTGCTCCACGGCAATGCGCGCCGCCGCCTCGATATCGGTGGTGACCTGATGGAAATTGGATTTTTTTAGCCGAATACCGGAAATATTAACAACGGGAATACCCGCCTTTTCCAGCGTGCTGGCCATGGAAAGACTTTGGACGCGAGCGATGATTCCTTCCCCTTGCCATCCTTCGGGCACTTGGATTTTGTCTCGTTCGCTGTGCGGTTCGGCGAAGATCTGCCATGGGGTATGCTTGCGCACGTAGTTATGGATTCCCGTCACCACGCCGCGCCCCCATTGGCTCGCGGTGGGAACGAGCACCGCCACGCGGGGAAAGGCCTTTTTCATCGATGACTCAAATTCTTAAATATTTTACGCAAAATTAGCGAGAAAATTCCTGTCGGTTGTGCTATAAAATTTGGGCCGCAAGAGTTGATGGCGCGGATTATCCACCACTAAACTCGCTGGCGGCCCAGAAGCATGGCATGATCATAGACCCTCCAAGCAAAAGCCGCAAGACAAGAAACGAACACATCACCTGCGATCTCGCGGTGGTCGGAGGCGGACTGGCCGGGGTTTGTTGCGCGGTCACCGCCGCGCGCGCCGGCCTGCAAGTCACGCTGATTCAGGATCGCCCCATCCTGGGTGGAAATGCCGGGAGTGAAGTGCGACTCTGGGTGCTGGGCGCCACATCCCATATGGGCAATAACAACCGCTGGGCCAGGGAAGGCGGAGTGATCGACGAAATTTTGGTCGAGAACATGTTCCGCAACCGCGAAGGCAACCCTGTGTTGCTGGACGCCGTCATTCTGGATGTTGTTGTCAACGAACCCAATCTGCGCCTGCTCCTCAACACTTCGGTGTCCGATCTCGACAAGGATAATGGGTCGGATTCAATCAAGCGCATTCGAGGATTCTGCAGCCAGAACTCGACTCTGTACGAAGTGGAGGCGCCCTTGTTCTGCGACGCTTCCGGTGACGGCATTATGGGATTCTTGTCGGGCGCGGCCTTCCGCATGGGCGCCGAGTCTCAGCAAGAATTCGGCGAGAAATTCGCGCCGGACAAGGAGTATGGGGAACTGCTCGGGCACTCGATCTATTTTTACACCCGCGACACCGGGCAGCCCGTCAGATTCGTCCCGCCCCAATTCGCGTTGGACGACATTAAGCGTATCCCGCGTTACCACCAGTTTAACACCAAGGAACACGGTTGTCAGCTGTGGTGGATCGAGTATGGAGGCCGTCTGGACACGGTCCACGCCACCGAGGAAATTAAGTGGGAACTTTGGCGGGTCGTTTACGGAGTTTGGCATCACATCAAGAACTCGGGCGAGTTTCCCGAAGCCGAAAACTTGACGCTGGACTGGGTCGGTTTGATTCCGGGCAAGCGCGAGAGCCGGCGATTCGAAGGCGACACGATCCTGGTCCAGCAGGATCTCGTCGAGCAGCGCCACCACGCGGACGCGGTGTCCTACGGTGGATGGTCCTTGGATTTACACCCGGCGGATGGAGTGTTCAGCGAACGCCCCGGCTGCGATCAGTGGCACGCCAAGGGTGTCTATCAGATTCCCTATCGCTGTTATTACAGTCGAAATATTCGGAACCTGTTCCTCGCCGGGCGCATCATCAGCGCGTCCCATGTGGCTTTCAGTTCCACCAGGGTGATGGCCACTTGCGCACACGGTGGTCAAGCCGTGGGTATGGCCGCCGTTCTCTGCCGTCGTCATGAACTACTGCCGGCAGATCTGTCTTCGGGGCCCCGTTTGCTCGAACTGCAACGCGAACTCCTGAAAGCCGGCCAATACATTCCCGGACGCTACCTTGAGGACTCTGAAGACCTGGTCCAGTCCGCCGTCATCGAAGCCTCGAGCGAATGGGCTCTGGGCGAGCTGGACTTCGAAGGTCCGACCCTGCCCCTGACCGATTCCCGCGCCATGCTGGTGCCGCTCCAGGCGGGACCCGCGCCCAAGTTCGAGATCGAACTTCAAGCCACAGAATCCACTCAAATTGAGTGGCAACTGCGCCTCAGCAGCCGGCCTGAAAGCCACACACCCGATCTCATGGTGGCCGCCGGTCGCTTGGATTTGAGCGCCGGTGATCCGGCGCGTGTCGTGCTTCAGCCGGAGGCCGTTATCGACCAAGCTCAATATGGATTCGTCTGCCTGCTGGCCAACCCGCGCGTGTCTGTGCGCTGCAGCCGTATGCGGGTGACCGGCGTGCTGGCTCTGGTCAACCGTGTCAATTCAGCGGTCGCCCGCGGCAATGTCCAGGCGCCGGAGAAGAATATTGGCATGGACAAGTTTGAATTCTGGCGACCGGAACGCCGACCCGAAGGCCACAACCTCGCGGTCAAGATCACCCCGCCGCAAACCGCCTTCACCGCCGAATCGATCCGCAACGGCGTGGCCAGACCAATCTCCGCGCCCAATGCCTGGGTGGCGGACCCGCGGGATCCTCATCCCACGCTCACCCTGCGATGGGACAAGCCGCGGACCATCAACCGCATCGTGCTTGGGTTCGACACCGACTTCGATCACCCGATGGAATCAGTACTCATCCCGCATCCCGAATCAGTGATGCCATTCTGTGTCGCCTCGTACCGGATCAAAGGCGCCGATGCTCGCGTGATCGTGGAGTGCAAGGACAACCATCGAACCCGCAACACATGGGATTTCGACCCGCCCATCTCGACCGATCTCCTCATGCTGGAAATCGATCACCCGGGGGCCGATGTGCCGGCCTCGCTGTTTGAAGTCCGATGTTACGGAAATAATGACGCAAATTCTTAAAATATTTACGCAAAATCGCTTGAAGCGACAGATTCCTGACTATAAGATGAATATTCCGATGCAGTCTGCAAATAAACAAAATTAACTGAGTATGACCAGTCCATCAAAACAAGCAATAATTAGGCGTTTGAGGGCAACCAGAACAAGGGGCCGCGGGGCATTTACCTTGATTGAGTTACTGGTGGTCATCGCAATTATTGCCATTCTGGCGGCGTTGTTGTTACCGGCTCTTGGCAGGGCCAAACGAAGTGCGAACATAACGTCATGTAAGAATAACGAGCGGCAGTGGCTTCTTTCCCTCAACATGTACGCTGATGATGATGAAGGCAGATTCCCATCGGCCAAAAACAATTTGCCCTACTGGTTGACCCGTTCATTCCGGGATACCATCATGTTGAAATATTCATTGCCCCGTAAGATGTTTTATTGCCCTGAAAACTACGGTTGGAACAACGATGGAATATGGGACATTGGAGGTTCATCCGCCCCCAACAGTGTAATGGGTTATTTTTATTGGGCGGGATCACCCCACTATGGAGGGAACCCGTCCATAGTCAGGATGAGTCCTAAAGAACCCGTTTTTGCACAAAAACAGACAGACTCTCCTCATTTCCAAGTGTTGCTCACCGACTTGACCAGGAAATGGGGTGGAAAATGGGGGCGCCGGGGATTGGTGATGACACCCATGGGTTTGCTTAATGAGAGAGGTGTCAATCACTACAATGACCAAGGGGATGCACCAGGCGGTTCCAATCATGCCTATCTAGATGGGCACGTTGAGTGGAAACAAGCATCCTCATTTGCTAAATACCCCAAACTGACCTTTGGTGCGGGTAACGAATTATATTTTTAAACCAAAAACAAAATGAAAGTATCATTAAACAAAATGCGGAAACCTTTATTGAAGGTTATGTTTTCACTGTTGCTCACTTCAGTGGGAGTGGGGGCTCAAGACACAGAACCAAATCTTGATGAGGGATTGCAGGCTCATTGGACCTTTGATGAAAGCGAGGGCACAGATGCCAGGGATTCAACCAACAACGAAAACCACGGCGAGTTATTTGCAGATGCCGATGGTAATTTCCCGACCTGGCTCCCGGACGACGGAAAGAAAGGCGGGGCGATTTCATTCAATGGGGCCAATCATGTTGAGGTGCCTGATGCCCCGTCAATTGGAGCGGATCTGGTCGGGGGATTCTCCATGTCCGCCTGGTTTAAATCAAACGTGCCATTGGGAACCACCGGCGGAGGAAGTAGGATGATTGAGAAGGGAAACAGTTTTTTCTTTCTGCAATGGGCAGGCGGCGGGATGAATTTCTTGGTTAAAAAAGGCGGGCAAAACATTGTCGCCGTCATTGGCGATGCGATCGATGCAAATCGCTGGTACCACATAGTCGGTGTGTTTGATGGTGAGGAAATTCGGGTCTATCTGGACGGAAGACTGAAAGGTTCGACCCACGTGGGAAGCAATATTGACGATGCCGGTTTGCCCCTGCGCATCGGCTCGGACGAC
>DUCD01000405.1 GCA_012959985.1 Verrucomicrobiales bacterium
AATCCGGAAGAGGGTGATTCGTCCCGGAGCGGACATATCATCGTCACAAAGTGGCCCTTTTGATGATCGAGGTCCAGCATTGAGTTACCGGCCCCCAGCGCCGGTTACCCGAGCCAAATATATCCCAAACAATCAACCATTAGGCTGTAAACTCAGATACTTTCACAACAACTGGACTAGATTATCGGGCCGGTCACTATCGTTGTTTGTCTTGCACCAAAATCAACAAGATACTTCAAAGTTCTTCAACGGCTTAAGCACCTGATCGGGTTACAAATAGGAGACAGTGGGTCATGAAAAAAAAGACTGCCAGCTTTACACGTAGAGGTTTTGTCAGAGCGTTAGCTAGGCTTACGGCATTTCCGACATTTGGTATCCCACTCTTTACATTCAACGGTGTCGCAACTCAAGCGCTCGCCAAGTCTGTGTGGCCAACCCAGGCCGACTGGGACAGCCTACGCAATGAGGTCAAGGGGCGACTGATCCAAGTGACATCACCGTTGAAAGCCTGCCAAATCAACTCGGGAAGCTCGCACTGTGCCGAAGCCCTGGAACAGATGAAAAATCCTTTTTTTCTTGAAGGGCATCCGGGCGCTACGCAATCCACTGGTTGGTTGCAAGGCTGGAAGACCGAGGTCAGTCCCTATGCGGTGGCAGCCGAGTCCCCCGCGGACATTGTGGCCGCGGTGAATTTCGTGCGCAAGCACGGGATCAAACTGGTGATTAAGGGAACGGGGCACGATTACCTGGGACGCTCTAACGCACCGGATTCGCTGCTGGTCTGGACCCACAAGATGCGAAAGATTACGGTCCACGAGGCTTTCACCCCGACAGGCGGTAACGGACCTGGGGTTCCGGCAGTTACAGTTGAGGCGGGCACGCGTTGGCTGGAAGCCTATGATGCGGTAACCAACCAACACGGGCGGTATGTTCAGGGAGGAGGCTGTACTTCCGTCGGCGTGGCGGGCGGATTTATCCAGGGTGGCGGTTTCGGGAGTTTCTCGAAGAAGTTTGGCATTGCCGCTGCCAGCATGCTCGAGGCCGAGGTGGTGACTGCAGATGGGCTGGTAGTACTTGCAAACGAGTTTCAGAACAAGGACCTGTTCTGGGCCCTGAAAGGGGGCGGAGGCGGAACCTTTGGAATTGTGGCTCGTTTGACCCTGCTGACACACGAGCTTCCCGAGAATTTCGGCATCGTTCAGGGCACAATCCGTGCCAGCTCTGACCGGGATTTTCAGGAGTTGCTGGAGGCATTTGCTGATTTTTATACCCAGAATCTTGGGAACGAGCACTGGGGTGAGCAGGTCAAGATCAAGGAGGACAATTCAATCGATATTGCTCTCGTCTTCCAGGGGCTCAGCAAAATAGAGGCACAAAAGGTATGGCAATCGTTCCTGGCACGACTTGAAAGTCGCCCCCAACAATATACGGTTGAGACTGACTTTACAGTCATGCCTGCCAGCAAAATGTGGGACTACGGTTACATGTCGAACCAGTATCCTCATCTTGTTACTCTTGATAAGCGAAAAGGGCAACCTTCCAATCAGTTTTGGTGGACATCCAACCAGGGTGAGGTATCGCGGTTCCAATGGAGCTACCAATCTCGGTGGCTGCCTCTCCAACTATTCAAAGACACAAAGCGCTGTGCAGAGCTGTTCTTCCGGATGTCGAGGCATCACTCATTTTCACTTCATCTCAACAAGGGGCAAGCGGGGGCAACTCCGACCGCCCTCGAACGTGGCCAAAATACCTCCATCAACCCTGCTGTCTTCAATGCGACCGCGCTGATCATCGCCAACGGAAGAAGCGACACCGAAGCTTACCCAGATATAGAGGGACACAAGCCTGATCTCGAACTCGGACGGGAGGTGCTTCGACGGATAAATGCGGCGATGAAAATCCTGCGCGATGCGACTCCGGGTGCCGGTAGCTATTCGAACGAGACCGATTACCACGAACCTAACTGGCAGGAAGAGTTCTGGGGAACAAACTATCCAAGGCTGCTTGCGATCAAGCGCAAGTACGACCCTCAAGGGTTGTTCCAGACCCATCATTCGGTGGGTAGCGAGCTATAAGGAGGTCAGAGGGGGATTGTTCGGAACCATCGGAATCGACCGGCCGGGGTTCAGCTAAAATTTTCCCAACACCAGGACTAGTCATGTCTGCTGGCAAAATGTGGGACTATGGTTATTGGTGGCCGAAGCCTTTCATCTGGCCACCATAGGGTTAATAGCTTCTCTCAAATCCCTATGTTAAGGTCATCTTATCGGCGAATAGTGCTTTGCTGAGTGAGTATTAATACCAATTGCTAGGAGAACACTATGAAAACAACAATCTTTGATATG
>DUCD01000406.1:0-1874 GCA_012959985.1 Verrucomicrobiales bacterium
TTTTCAATCAAAATTGACCTTGGTACCGGTGTCAGCTCTTCTGAGTTAAGTGACTTGATGGGCGAGGAATGTAAATGGTAGAAACTGAGCTCAAGGTTTTATGGCATGACTCCTTGACAACTTCTTATCATCCGAAGTGCGCTCAGGATGTTACGATCCTTTTTACAGGCTCCACATTAGTGGCTTTGAAAAATGACTCCGGTTAAGCACTTTACTTTCAGATTCCTCGCGTGCTCTTTGTTGCTGGCAGGGAGTGCGTTCATTGCACAGAACGCAGTTGCTGATTCTGTTGCTGAAACATCTCAAACTGCTGATGCACCCATTGTTCTCATCGTTTTGGATTTATCCCTGAGCATGGATCAGGAATTTGGCGACACAACTCGGATAAATGCCGCGCGCCAGGTATTCACTGAGACGTTGGCAAGAATTCCAGAATCGACAACGCTCGGCCTGCGGGTCTTTGCCCATAAGGGTAGTGGTGCTGCCCTGCAAGCATGCGGAGAAACTGAACTCGTAATCCCATTCGGTAGGAAGACCCGCGATTCAATAACTAATGCTGTCAACCACCGGCAACCGGTAGGGAAAAAAACTCCGCTGGCGTTCGCCCTTTCTAGAGCCGGCAGGGATCTGGCCAAACTCTCAGGCGAACGCAAGATCATTCTCGTCTCCGATGGAATCGAAAACTGTAATGGCGATCCGGAAGGTATCGCAGGGCAACTTCTGGACATCGGAATCACGGTCGATACGATTGCGATTGGCGAGGAAGCGGCTTTTCAGTTGGGCCGCGTCGCACTTGCGGGGGGTGGCCAGTTTTTCCTCGGCAGTAATCCCGCGGCACTCAGCGAGGCTTTGTCTTTAAGTACCGGCGCCGGGAAGATGCCGGAGTTACCCAGTAATATTGGCAACAATACGGGCGCCATGCCAACAGCCGATTCTGCGAACACTCCGGCGTCTTCTCCCCTGGTTACCTGCATACCAATAGCCCAAAACGGTGAGCCATCCACGCGAACTGAAGAGGCCTCCGGTGAAGATAGCGTTATCTCAAAGCCCCCTGCCCCGGCGCCCACCACCCTTTATTTAGAGATCATTCTCGACTCTTCCGGATCTATGCTTGCCGAGATGGGAGGTCGCACCCGAAAATCTATCGCCAGACAGGTGCTGGCCGAAACTGTCCAATCACTTGACGTGGAGAATATTCTGGTCGCGTTCCGCGCCTATGGGTTCGATAACTCTATCCCAAAAGCCTACGAGACCTCCTGCAAGAACACCGAACTACTGGTTGATTTTGGCGAAAGAAATGGTCAAGCCATAGTTGCTAGGTCCAAGGAACTGCTGGCCTATGGTTACACACCCATCGCTGAGAGCCTGCGTTTAGCCGGTGCCGATCTAAGACCCTACAAGGACAATCACCCCACGATTCTGCTGATCAGCGACGGTAAGGAAACCTGTGGTGGAGATCCAGTCGCCGAGATCGTACAACTACAAAACAGTGGCATCGACGTTCGCGTTCACGTGGTCGGGTTGGCGCTAAGCGGCTCCACTCGCAAACAACTGGAGGCCGTAGCTCATGCTGGCCAGGGCGATTATTACGATGCGAATGATTATGCGAGCCTGGCGAACAGCCTGAAGAAGGTTGTGGAAACGGTTCATAAAACTGTCGCGGAGGTGCAACCACCACCGGCACCGCCGGTCGAATGTGAACCCCTCCCGGAACCCGCGCCTCCATCTAATCCTGAACCTGAGCCTGAGCCGGAACCCGAAACCCAAGGCGAGCAGGTGGGTGAATACGAACCCAAGCGGCTGATCAATCCCATCTCTGGGGGGGAGGACATAGACTCCGCGGTCACTCTGACCCCAGCGCAGTACACCTTTGA
>DUCD01000406.1:1906-2338 GCA_012959985.1 Verrucomicrobiales bacterium
GCCAACAAGAAAACATGGTTCTTCGTACCTACTCAGAAAGGTCAACGTGGAATCATTAACATCGCCAGCCAGAGCGGTCGGCTTTTGTCTAAGGGCGATGGGTCTGTTGTTGAGGCCACCACCGGAGAACAGAGCAAATTCGGTTTCGTCAACGCGTTTCGCGTTTTCGTATATCAACCCGGTGGTAAGAGATTGCGCAGAGCTAACGTGAGCACTTCCACCCACTCGAGTTTCACACAGTTTATTGATCTGACTGGTAAGGGTTTTTATTTTTCAATCGATGGGGGTGACTCCCCGGTACAAAAAGACGCGCTGTTTGAAGTGGTCATTGAAGAAGCCGGCGACCTGCTGAAATACGCCCCGGCGGCGCTGTTGGCCCTGGTTTGCTGCGGCTATCTGCTCATTTATTTCCAAGGGATGCTGCCAGTCTAT
>DUCD01000407.1:0-462 GCA_012959985.1 Verrucomicrobiales bacterium
GAAGTCTATCCACCTCGCCTTTCTAAGGTAACATGATTCAAGCTAAAACTCAATTCCATGAATTTTTCAAAAAAAAATGGAATCTTGGCACTATTCCTGTTACACTAAACTGAAAATGTGGATACGCTTATTGATCATTTTCTGCTTGATCGGGACCAACCAGGCAACTCTGGGATCCGATCCGGACATAGGACTTGTCCGCGTGGGATCTGATTGGAAATTCTTTAAGGGGACACGGGAGCCAGCCGACCCAGTGGAGGCGTGGAGAGAACTCGATTTTGACGACTCCCAGTGGCAAACGGGACGCAGCACTTTCGGCAACTACGTGTATGATGCCACAACCTTTACCGACATATTGGGCAGCTACAACTCCCTTTACCTTAGAAAACACTTTCAAGTCAGAGATCCCGAATCGATCAAATGGCTGCTTTTCAGAACCCATTTCGACAGTGGTTTCGTGGC
>DUCD01000407.1:505-13753 GCA_012959985.1 Verrucomicrobiales bacterium
AGAAGCGATACAATTCCGGGTGAAATCGGTGAAACCGTGCCCTTTGATGCGTTTGCTATCAGCCACATCTCGGGCACGGCGACGGAATTTGATGTCAGTCAGGCGATATCTCTGTTGAAAAAAGGAGAAAACATCCTCTGTGTTCAGGCCCACAATGATTTATTCGGGGCTTTCTCCTTCACCATAGGCCCTGAACTGCTGGGAAACTACAATCGAGGCCCATATATTCAGGACGTCACAACGGAAAGCATCAAGATCATATGGAAAACCCCCGTCAACACCAACGGTTCTGTTGAATACGGAACCACCGATAATTTAGGTCTTTCCGTCGTCAATAAGGAACCGCCGGGGATCGTACATATCACTCAACTGAACGAACTGGATCCTGACACGCTTTATTTTTATCAAGTTCGGAACAAGGTAGGAGAAATCAATGCCGTCTCTCCGATCTATTCCTTTAAAACACTGAAACATTCAGGCCCCGTTCGTTTCATGGTTTTCGGAGACAGTGGCCACGGAACTCCGGGGCAATACAAAATCGCTGAAGTCATCCAGCAAAACGATCCGGAGCTGGTCTTCCATACCGGAGATACAGTCTACCCTTCTCTGACAGGATTTCGGGCCGATACCCGATGCCTCAGTGTGTATCATGATCATATGATCCGCACCCCCTATTTCTACGCTATGGGGAACCATGACCTGAATGGCGGTGACGATCAATTCCTGACCACTTTCTACACTCCTGCGAATCCGTTCACAAACACACCTCATTTCTACTCCGTCGATCACGGAGACGTTCATTTTTCAGTTTTGTTGGCTCCATTTCTGAGCCAATTTGGTACGGATAAGCTTCCGAATTACAGCCTGTTGGAAGGAGGCATACAAAACCAGTGGTTGGACTGGGATCTCGAGCAAACGGATAAACCATGGAAAGTCATTATCATGCACCACCCGATCCAGACTTCGGGAAATCACCGTTTCACAGATAGCAACTTCAACCAGATTGCCGACTGGGTTGAGGTCCGTCAGGCCCTGTTGCCTCTGGTTTCCAAACACGGAGTCCAATTGATTCTGAACGGACATGATCACGTGTATGAACGCTTCGCACCCGTGCAAGGCGTGCATACTGTCACCACCGGAGCCGGCGGCGGCAACCTATATCAGCTCACACAGAGAGCAACCGGAAGCATGCAGTTTCAGGCACGCTACAATTGCGTCCGGGTTCAAGTTTCCGGAGAGACGCTTCAACTGGAGGCGCTCAGCGATAATGGTGAAGTTTTCGACACCATGTCGATCACACGTTCGATGATCGCCCCCCCCCAATTAGTCACAGGAACCTGGAATTCGCCCAGAGTGGAATCGAGCCGAGTGGATGACGGATTCGGAAATATCCCTGGACAGAAATTCGACTTCTTCAGCAAACCGATCGAAGCCGTGGCCGGCAAGAATTCAAATCTGGGTCGTGCTTATGTTAATAATGACCGAACCCATGTTTACATTGGACTGAAACAGGCCATGTTTTACTCGGTCGATTCGATCTATCTGTTCATCGAAACACCGACGATACCTGGTCGGGAATCTATGCTTCAAACCGGCAACGACCTAATTGATCCCCTTGGGCAAGGTGGGGATGGTCTGGATTTTCTTGAAACCCTCGACTTCCTGAATTTCAAGCCATCGATCGGTTGTATTCTCGGCGACGAATCCATGGACGGAACCGCAGCGAATTTCCAAAGACAGGCATCGGATCTGAATACAGGTCACGGCGGGTTTTACATTCGCAGGAATTTGACTGAAATCCCTGGATTCAGGCTGCAGCAATTCAATCGTTCCCCGCAGTTGGTTCCCTTTCCTTTCGAGGAAAATGCCGATCTGATTGAACTGGCGATCCCCTATTCCTCTCTCGGGAATCTCTTACCGGGAAGTCGAATTAAAATCGGGGCTATTACAGCTAGGTATGAATTAGGTGATGCTGAAAACGCCCTTCCGACTCCGCACATTGACACCGGATATCTGGGAAAGAGCCTGAAGAAGAATTCGAGGACGGGTCGCTGGCTCTTGGAACCATTCACGATTCAATTGGCTGCCGACCCGGCATTGGAAAGCCTCGATTCCGATACCGACAGTTTAACGGATATCTGGGAAATCAGTTTCGGATTGAACCCATTCAACAAGGAGGGTGACCAAGGAGGCAAGGGAGATCCGGATAAGGATGGTGTCGGAAACTTTGAAGAACAATTTGCAGGAACTGATCCAACGGACCGCAATTCCCTGCTGAAACTGCATGCTGCTATGATTGAGGGCAACTCCGTCCGACTCGATTGGGATACAGTCCCAGGCAAACGATATTCTTTAGAAGCCTCTTCTTTTTCCAATCGAGAGTTTTCCGTTATCTCGTCCGATCAATTCCCCATCACGGCAGACTCCGATCACTATTCATTCACGGATAGTTTGAATTCCGAACTACCAAGACCTACTCACAAGTATTACCGCCTGCGAGTTTTATCGTCCCTGTAACCAGAGTTAGGGACCCCTCAAAATATATGGTGAATTTATGCTTGAGCGGTCCCTTAATCAAAAACGTAGAAAAAACGACTCGTGGAAACGTACAATCGACCGTTTGCAGCTACCGGGGAATTCCGAATCGGATCCGGAAAAACAATGGTTCGTCGCAGTGTTTTTTTGCGGTTCACTTCAAATTCCAACAATCGTCCTTGAGTTGTCCCTACAAACAGCCGCCCATCAACCGCAAATGTGGATACCACAATCATTTCATTGGTATGATGAGTCCAATGGAGCTTACCGGACTCGGCATCAAGGCAATAAATGCCGCCGTTCAGATCCGCAATGAAGACCAGATCATCAATGACTGACGCCGTCGAAACAGTAGTCCCAAGATCACGGAATGACCACAATACAGCATGCTCCTTATCATTTACCGGGACGGAACCATCCAGACAATAAAGGATGCCTTGTCCCTTGGGTTGTCCTGGGTCTTGCCCACCGGCAATAAAGATTTTTCCCTGGTCCCATACCGGCGTGGAGGAAATCCCAACACCCGCAGTCGTATTATTTGAATCCTTCTCAGCTGCTGAGTTCAGTAAGGGGAGTCCGTTACGGTCCAGAAGAAAATCAATCGGATTAACTTCGAATTTCCACATCCTCTCAAGATGATGCCAGCCACCTCTTGGGAATGCTTGCGGGAGTTTGTAAGCATGAAGCTTTCCATCCCTCGAAGGATGAAACACCAAGTCCAGTCCATTGACAGATCCGGAAACAGGCACTGCCCAAACTTTGGAGCGATAGGGAACCCCCTGATACAATCGATTTCCGGCAATCCGTTTTCCAGATTCGATATCAAATACATAAAGCCCATCAATATCCCCCTCCTGAAAAAATCCTTCCGTGGATTTCCCATGGTTTTGAGGCAAGGCGACATATAAGTAATTACCAATGACCGTCAAGTGACTGTAATAAATCTCAGAGACCGAAAAAGAGCTCTTCTGAATGAGATCATAACGCCAGAGGATATCTCCAACCAATTCCAGGTCGGCATTGGACTCGGAATTCCCGAGATTCAGATAGGCAAGCTCATCCTGAAAAGATCCATCGTTTCCATTCTCCATACCTGCCGCATCCAGACAGAGCAGCTCTCCGCGCGAGCTGACAATAAAAATTTGATTTCCATGCATCGCAGGAGAGGAAACTGAATACGTTTCAGGATCATAGGGTAACGATGGAAGATCAGTATTCCCGGAAACGCTCCTCAGTGCCAAACTCCATGATAAGACCCCATTCACTTCATCAAAACATACAACCCGCCCCGATCGAGCAGGATCATCGGGGTAAGTTTGGAAAACGACCTTACCAAAAGCGATCACCGGATCACTGGAGCGACGCTGCCCAAGTTCGACTCCCCACAGGAAACCAACCGCCCTTTCAGACAATTCTGCATCCGGACGATGAACGGTTCCCGGGTGAAAGTCTCGTGAGATTTCGGTGGTGGTTGATATCCGATTCCCCGTTGCCTTCCAACCAGCCTGGGTCCAATCTGCTGGAACTGGAAGGGTTTTTTCATCGGCACAACCTGCCAGAAAGGTGAACAGGATCACCAGAAAAAGGATTCGAATGTCCAATTCTGAATTCATTGATTTTTTCAACGAAGCATCAAAACCCGTTGATGCCTGAGGAGAAGCAACGGGATTCATGCAGTCTCAACGATATTATGCTTTACCCTTTACCGGCATTTGAACATAAAGGAGAAACCGATCCGGCAACTCGATGATCTCATTCCGCGGGTAAGGTTCGCCGTTATTTCATGAAATCGACAAGCGACCAAGAAGAAAATTTTAAGCGTTGTCCAATCTACTTTCCTGTTAATAATACTCTTTACTGAAATCCTCAATGTCTGAAGAAGGTTCCCCTGAAACTACCACACCGTCGCTCGATTCTGAAAAGAATTCGGCCCATAAGGATATTCACCGAATCCAAGTTGGACAACGCGAATTTATAATCGTCGGAACGGCTCACATATCCAAATCTTCTGCGGACTTGGTTCACCAGACCATTGTCGATGAAAAACCTGACCGGGTCTGCGTTGAATTGGACGATCGTCGTTATCAGTCTCTGTCTCAGAAAACCCGTTTCGAAAACCTGGACCTGAGACAGATTATCCGACGAAAACAATTAAGCGCCCTGATCACTCAAATTGCCCTTTCCTCCTACCAAAAAAAGTTGGGAGGACAACTCGGAGTGATGCCCGGCACCGAGCTGCTGGAGGCCACTCGATCTGCCCAGGATCAAGGAATCCCATTCGATCTTTGTGACCGGGATGTTCAAATCACCTTGAAACGCGCTTGGAGGTCTACTCCGTTTACTAAGAAATTTCTCTTGGTGGCCGCTATTGTCGGAGCCGTCTTTGAAAAAACGGAAATCGATGAAAAGAAGCTTGAGGAAATCAAGCACCAGGATGTTTTAAGTGAAATGATGAACGAGCTCGGCAAGGAATTACCGACTTTGAAACGGGTCCTCATCGATGAACGCGACCAATATCTGGCCACAAGGATCATCGAAAGCAAAGGAGATCGAATCGTCGCAATCGTTGGCGCAGGTCACGTACCGGGAATCCTGAAGCACTTAAAGAATCAACCTGAAAAAGAGGAACAAGGCGATTCTGGTGAAAGGCCGAAGGCCGATCTGAAGCCCCTCGAAATCATCCCCCCCACTTCGCCCTGGATGAAAATCATCGGCTGGTCGATTCCCACACTGATCATCTGTGCATTAGCATGGATTCTTGTGACTAAAGGCAGTCAGGCAGCAAGTGAAAACCTTGTATTCTGGATACTTGCCAATGGAATTCCCTGTAGTATAGGGGCCGCATTGGCCTTGGCTCATCCGCTTACCATCCTGATCGGTTTCCTGGCAGCCCCCCTGACCAGTCTCACTCCGGTGATTGGCGCCGGTTATGTGACCGCATTCGCCCAGGCCTATCTTCAACCTCCATTGGTTCGCGAATTTCAGTCTGTCGCAGAGGACATGGTGGTCTTGAAGCTCTGGTGGAAAAACCGCCTGCTGAAAATATTCCTGGTCTTTATCCTACCCGGACTGGGAAGCATGCTCGGCACTTACGTCGGAGGTTGGGAGATCTTCAAGAATTTGTTCTGATCTTAGAGAGGTTTCTCTCAATTCAAGGCTTATTCACAGCAACACTATAGCAGGAGTTCTGACAACTGTTCCACGGATTCCATCATCGGATACAGACCCTTTGTTGAAACCGAACCCTGCGGATCCATGACTTTAAATCCGGATCCTGTGACAAGACATACAACGGTGGAATCGGAGGGAAGTTCCCCCATTCGAATGGCTTCTGCGGCTCCCGCAAGGGCGACCGCGCCGGCAGGTTCACAGAAAACACCCTCTTCACGTGCTAAGCGACGCTGCATCTGGAATGCTTGTTCATCGTCTACAAGATAGCCGGTTCCCCCCGATGCCCGACAGGCATGCAATGTTTCATGCCCATCAATCACATCGGCAACCTGCAATCCACTGATTCCGGTCGTACTCTCGCAGAAACGGGCTTCATTGGCTCCTTCGCGCAGTGGACCCGCAACCGTGTTATTTCCCCTGGGTTGGACACTATGCACCGCAGGATGGATGGACATTGACTGGAAACCGCGTGCGACGGCAAGAGTCAACCCGCCCCCGGCAGTGGGAGTGAACACATGGTCGAATCCGTCGGGAAGTTGTTCCTGCAGTTCGCGACTGATTGTTTCGACCCCGACCATTCCCTGAGGCACGTATTTGTAGGCGCTGATCTGAACGGCTGTTCTGAGTTCGACAGCTAAGTGCTGAAGGTCTGACATTATTGTCCTCGTCGTATCCGGACAAATTCCAAACCCGCGAATCGGCACAATTTCCGCTCCATAATCCAACATTTGCCGCAGTTTCCCTGTTGGCGCAGATTCGACAACAGCAATGAGGCAACGTAGTCCGGCAACCGCACAATAAGCGGCCAGAGCCGCACCGGCGTTGCCACTGGAAGTTCCCAGGCAAATCGGAACTTTGTCTGCGTATAATTTCGAAACAGCACAGACGGCGTAACGGTCTTTGTAGGAACCGGTCGGGTTTGAACACTCTATCTTTAGAAACAATCGATCAATGCCGAGTGCAGGACCGATGTGACGAGATTGGATAAGCGGTGTATTGCCTTCTCCCAAGGTGAGTCGACAGTCAGGAGGAACCGTCGTAAGGTGATCTGAAAATCGCCAGATACTCATGAAGAATCTTTGCGGTTTGTTAAGATCAGCATTTAGGTAACGGACGGTAATTCGTCGGCATTTTCCAGAATTACTGCCAGAGAGTCTCCCTGATCCACACGTGGATTGGTTCGAAGGACAATGACGGCTCCCGTCTCAACAGCAGGAATTCTGCAACTCACACCGGAAAAGGAATCACTGAGGACTCCGAGAGTCTCACCTACACCTACACCCTGCCCCAGCCGAACAGAGGGTTCAAACCGCCCGGCCTTCGGGGCGGGATAACAGGCCTGCATATGACCGGAATCAGGGTTGTTGTTTTCATGAATGACAGGTGTTCGGGCTGGGTCAGCGGCAAAATCGAGCATATCGAATTCTCTCATTACACTCAGACACCCGATGAATAGAGAATGGACCCCCGCTGGATGACACCGTCCCCCGCCGAGATACTCGACATAAATCGCAGGCACCCGGGCATCACGTGCCACCGAGAGGGAACGACCTTCCAACTTGCTGTAAGTTCCCCATATCAGAGGCAATCCGAAGGCATGAGCCATGCGACGCTGTTTTTCAATGACGGAATTCGACTCAACAAGCATATAGCCGGCCAAAGGGTAAACCTCCATCGCCACTCCTCCCGAGTGGAGATCCATGTATAAATCAGCGGTAACAATCAGCTGTACAAGTGCCGCGGCAGCTCGTTGAGTCACGCTTCCATCATGCTTTCCGGGACAGGTGCGCGCGAGGTCAAGACCGTCTGCACCACAGCGGTTTCTCAGCGCAAAGGCGGATTCGTTCACTACAGGAACAATCGTCACACTCCCACATATCTTTTCGGGTAAAATAAATCCCTTCAGACGGTGCAATGCTTCAATCCCTTCGAATTCATCCCCATGAACTCCCGCCGTTATTAATAAATGGGGTCCTTCGGTCTTGCCAACCACTTCGATTGTCTTCAACCCATCCATGCAGAGTTTTACAGATCAAGGGGAAAATTAGAAAGTCGATCCACAGTAGATTCAGTAACCAGAAAATCCTGTTCTAAGCGAATACCGCCACGTAATGATTCACCGTATAGCGCCGGTTCAACGGCGACAACATCTCCCACTTCCAAAATATCGTTCCAGTGGGGATTTAATCGGGGCACTTCATGTCCATCGAGACCGATACCGTGACCAAGATGATGGAAGAACGAATATCCCTTCCATCCATCCAGGTAAGCATGCATCGTTTCAAACAGGTCTTTACATCGTAATCCAGGACGCAGGGAACTCTCAACCTTTTCAAGGGCTGTAACAATGCGTCGGTGTGCTTCCTGTTGACGTTCATCCGGCAGGCCGTTCACCGCAAATGTGCGGCAAACATCCGACCGGTATCCGCGCACTCCAACTCCCACGTCGAAAATTGCCAACTCCCCGGCTTCCGCCTCACGAGAACGAGGCGCCCCACCTGCCGTGCCAATTTGAAAATCATTCCCCCACCCCGACAAGGCTTCACCGGCAGCCAGTGTCGATGCAGCCTGCATCGAGGCAAACATCTCCATTTCGCACACACCCGGTTTCAAGATCTCACGTACTTTTGTATAAGAGGCTTCCGCGGCAATCACGGCGTGACGAAGGGCCTTGACCTCATCGGGGTATTTCTTACGTCGAATGAATTGATATTCCGTTGTTATATCAATCCAGGTCGTAGAATCATTAAGCCAGGGGCGTGCAATTCCATCGGTCCCGATTCGACTCAAGCCCTGAAGATAGGGACGCAATTCAGAGGTGGCAACCGCATCCATATTTTCCACCAGAGTACAGAGTTTGTGAGGGCAGTAGCTAATTATTTCATCGGCAGCTTTAGCAGCAACATCGCCATGTGCCACCAAAACAACAGGACCTTCAATGGGAATAAAAACCGCTGTAGGAGTCAGCGTCGGTACGTGCCAATAACCCGTGACCCAATACACATAGTGGCGATGAGACAACAAAGCGGCATCGAGTTTCAGGTCACGCAGTAAACCGCGAAGCGATTCCTGCCTGCTTCGACAATGATCAGCTTCGAGAGAAGGGGGGCCTGTCGTTATCGCACTCATTACTATGAATCATTCAAATGAAAAACGTTGAACAATACTGGCAAGATTTACTATCAAGCATTCTCATTGAGGATCACGTTTCATCGCGACAGTCTTTCAGTAAAAACCCACCATCGACGGGTAGAATTGCGCCCGTGATGTAGTTAGCCTGTTCCGACGCCAGGAAGGCAGCAGCCATGCCAATATCCCGGGGCGTTCCCATTCGTCCCCATGGCAACTTGACTCCTTCCCGAAGTATCGTGTCGTCACCAAAGGTTGACCTCTCACCGGGTGTATCTATCCAACCCGGTTCGATCGCATTCACATTGATGCGATGGGGCGATAATTCTATCGCAATGGTGCGCATCATCTGGTTGAGGCCCGCTTTTGCAGAATTATAGGCGACACTGTTGGCGAAGGGCTTTTGGGCCTGCACGCTGGAAATAAAAACAATCTTCCCTCCTTTGCCCTGCTTCACCATTTGCCTTGCAACCAGCTGGCTCATATGAAACCCACTCGTTAGAGTCCCCTTTACCACACGTTCAAAATCCTCTGATTCCTGCTCAAGGAAACTACAGCGCATGCTGAATGCTGGATTACTGACCAGGATATCAATACGACCGCTGGATTCAATAGCTTGGAGCACGATTGATTCACATCCTTCACGCGAAAAGAGATCTTTCTCGAGCACAGTACAGGGTCGACCCAATGCACGTATCTCACTTGCAGAGGTGGCCACATCGGGACTTTCAGGACGGTCTACTATGATCAGTGCGGCACCCTGCCGAGCCAACTCCAACGCGCAACCTTTTCCGATCCCCCTGCCGGCACCAGTGACAAGGGCAACTTTGTTTTCCAGATTCATCGGGTAGAGCTGCTTATCTCATCAAAGTTCCCGGCCGCCTCATCCAAGTTATCTATGACAGCTTTGAAATCACTACCATGTGCCAGAAGTTGGGCACCCATTCCATGCAATTTCTTCATTTGCTCAATATCGCCAGCCGGACACCCCCAGGCCCTTCCATATCGTTGAGCCACTTCGGCCACCCTCTTCAATGCATCGTTAATCGACATTTCCGATTCGGCAATTCTCAGTCGCATCCCCAGGTCTCCCGTCCCAACAAACAGACCGTCGACTCCGTCAACAGCTGCAATCTCTTCAATATTGTCGATGGCTTCCAGTGTTTCGATTTGCACCACGAGAAAGGTCTCCTGATTGGCAGCACGAATGTAATTCTCAGTATTGCCGAACAAATAATCGGCGTCCAGACCAGCGCCATCCAGCCCGCGATCACCAAGGGGTGGAAACTTAACAGCGTCAACCAACATTTTGGCTTTTTCCGCCGTGGACACATGCGGAATCATCAGGCCGGCAGCCCCGTCTTCCAGGCAGCGATAGAGACCTGTTTTTTCCAATGTCGCAGGACGCACCATGCAATCAATGTCCGCCAGATGAAAATGGGTTAACAACGCAGCCACTTCCTGTTCACCTATCAAGCGGTGCTCCAGATCAAGCCAGATGCAATCGAATCCGCGGTGGGCGGCGTGATGCACAAATGCAGGAATGTGGTGGCCAAGGCAACACATCCGTACCGGTTCGCCGGCACGTAGTTTTTTCAATGTCTTACTGGTTCGCAATTTCGTGACCTTTCCATGAGAACTGAGAGAAAAACGAGCGGCTCAATAACTCCTGCCGCCACCACTGTCCGAATACAAATGAGTGTTTGCTTTGAGATGCTTTTCCCGGCACCCTAGGTCATCCACCAACCCTCGTCAAGTATGTCAAGATCGGAAGCAACATAACTCATCTGAAAAAAATGAATAGACCTACCCTAATCGACGGCATGCCTCTGATGTGCACACTAGCGTCGGCTGTCTCAGCTGAGAGGGATGTTGCTTTATACAGGAAATGCGCTGGGGACAGCGCACGCTACAGCACAAATCCCGACAGACCGAGGTGCAAGGATCCCCAGGATGATACTATTTCATTGTGGGCATGACGAACTCGGCTCCCGAACGAATTCCGGTCGGCCAGCGGGAAGTGACAGTTTTGAGTTTCGTGTAGAATCGAATGCCCTCCATTCCGTGAACCGCATGGTCTCCGAAAATCGAATCCTTCCAACCGCCAAAACTATGGAAAGCCATGGGAACAGGAATAGGAACATTAATCCCGACCATTCCCGCCTGGACGCGATGTGAAAACTCACGGGCCGCATCTCCATCACGCGTGAATACAGCCGTTCCGTTTCCGTAGGCATTGCCATTGACAATCTTCAATGCAGATTCGAAATCGGGAACACGAACAATACAGAGGACCGGTCCGAAAATCTCATCACGATAAATCTTCATCTCGGGAGTGACTTTATCGAACAGGCAGGCGCCAAGAAAAAAGCCTTGTTCAAAACCTTCAGGCTTGATGCCTCGACCATCCGCAACCAACTCAGCGCCCTCATCAACGCCCGTTTGCACATACCCGGCGACTCGGGTTAAATGATCTCCAGTAACTAATGGTCCCATATGTGAGGACGGGTCTGTCCCGGCGCCCACTTTCAAGCCGGTGATTGCCTTCTTCAAGCGGTCGACGACTTCATCGGCAACACTGTCAACGACCACAGCCACGGATATGGCCATGCAGCGTTCTCCAGCGGAACCGTAAGCGGCTCCCATCAAGGCATTGGTCACCTGCTCCAGATCGGCATCCGGAAGCACTACCAGATGATTCTTGGCACCAGCCAAAGCCTGAACCCGTTTTCCATGTGCGCAACTTTCCTGATAAACATGACGAGCCACCGGCGTTGACCCAACAAAACTGACCGCCCGGATTTCAGGATGCTCCAGGATCGCATCAACTGCCTCTTTGTCGCCATTCAGGACATTCAATACGCCGGGGGGCAAACCGGCCTCCGATGCCAACTCTGCCAAACGCAACATGCACGAGGGATCCTTTTCAGAAGGTTTGATGATAAACGTATTACCGCAGGCAATCGCAACAGGAAACATCCACATCGGGACCATGGCTGGGAAATTGAATGGAGTGATTCCAGCACAGACTCCGAGAGGCTGTCGTAACGACCACGAATCAATTCTCGATCCAACATCGGCGCTGAATTCTCCTTTCAGCAGGTGAGGTATTCCACAGACAAATTCTACAACTTCCTTGCCACGTGTTAAGGAACCGAGAGCATCTTCTCTTACTTTTCCGTGTTCAGAAACAATAAGATCCACTAGAGAAGCTGCATTTTCGTTCAGCAACTCCAGGAATTTGAAAAGAATCCTCGCGCGTTTGAGAGGTGGGGTCGCTGCCCAGTCGGGAAATGCGGACAGCGCCGCATTCACGGTCTTATCCAGTTCTTCACGTGATGCAAAAGGCACTCTGGATTGAACTTCGCCCAAGGCCGGATTGTAGATGTCTCCGAATCGGCCGGAATCACCCTTCTCTTTTTTTCCGTTTATGAAATGGTGTAATTCGATACTCATGGTTTCTTAGAGGAACCCTCAGGTTCCTAATTCGTGCGAAATTCTTGAATTCCAGCCGCTATTGCATTTGTATCAGGCGGCTCATCTTGATGAACAGTTGATCCAGGATTCCTGACACATCCAGATTGTTTGTGAGAAAATCAGAGGAGGCAAACTTTTTCTAGAAAAACCGGCTGATAGTCATCTCATCCTTAGATTCCTCGCCATGGCACCCGGATGGACACCTCAGGATTTCGTCCCGTCACGGATTTCAATGGACGGGTCGGTCAACCAACTGCTTCGGCAGCTGGGACAACGAGAGGGTTTCAGTAGTTTTTTCGAAGAAAACTCAAAACCGCACTTTCGGCACCGGGCCACATGAATAACGGGATCGTAATCGGTATGCTTCAAACTCTTGAAGAGATGCTCCAAATCCTGCTCAATATCCTTCAGTTTTCCACCGACATAGCTGCTCATTTCCCGGATCGTCATCGGCGAATTCAGAAGCAAATCGATATATTCCTTTCTCGACATCAATCAAGGTCTCAAGCGAGTAGAAACGAGTCTACAGCACAAACCACCAGAATACAATCAATCGACTATTCATTCGCCTGAAATACCCCGGAATTGCAGGGGACTGACCGGAATGGCACTAAGTTAAGGCATTTTGTTCCGTCCTGATTGGGTTTCCATTGTCCGGGGTCGACGCCCCCGGCTTCAGGATATAATCATGTCTGGGGCCTTTTCAAACTTGAAACCGGCCGCGGTGAGGCCGGATTTAACATCGTTCCGGTCATGTCAATTCAGTGTTCTTCCAATTGAAGCATCACAGGGTAGGGCTCGCTGTCCCAGCGCGCCGCCTGAGCAGTGAAATTAAGCAGGAGGATTGAGAAATCACCCCGACTATCCAGTATTCATTACTGGTTGCGGCGCGCTGGGACAGCACGCCCTACCCTCCTTAACTTAGTGCCGTTCGGG
>DUCD01000408.1:0-345 GCA_012959985.1 Verrucomicrobiales bacterium
CAAGAAGTTTACAGCGATCAGGGTTCACGCCTTTTCCAGGTGATACGGGAAGACCTGGGACTGGCTTATTACACCGGGGCGGTTAATTTCACCGGACTGCTTCCCGGTTATTTCGGTTTCTATGTCGGAACAAATCCGGAAAACCTGCCTCGAGTCGAGGAAGAATTGGCCCGAGAAATTGAACGTCTGTACCGCGATGGCATCGAAGAGGAAGAATTGATAAAAGCCCGCAATAAACTGATCGGACAAAGGAAAATTGCCCGACAGGATCTCGGCGCTCAGGCATTTCAATCCTGCCTGGATGAACTCTACGGACTGGGGTTCGACGCTCATGAAAAGGAGGAA
>DUCD01000408.1:411-828 GCA_012959985.1 Verrucomicrobiales bacterium
AAACCCCGAATCGGCGGTCATCTCAATTGTTCGTGGAAAATAACGCTTGAAGCAAACCGGATCGTCAGGCTTAATCCGTCCTGTCAGGGCCCATGGATTGAGGACTTATGAACCCCGCCAGGGCAGGAATGCAGCAACGGTAGTTTGCTCCGCAATTGCCGTGGTCACCCTGACACTTTCCCATGCCCACTTTGTCTACTCGATTTCCGACGAAATCCTTTGCAGCTCTCTGCTCAGTCAGTTATTTTTCAAAAAATGGCATATCAAGTTATCGCAAGAAAATACCGTCCACAACGATTTGCTGACGTTGTAGGACAAGACCATGTCACCACCACCCTCTCAAATGCCATTCAGCAAAACCGGATCGCCCATGCCTACCTGTTTGTAGGACCGCGAGGCACGGGAAAAACGACCATC
>DUCD01000408.1:865-2292 GCA_012959985.1 Verrucomicrobiales bacterium
ATGTCTCAACTGCACGGACGGACCAAGTCCTGATTACAAGGATGACGATAGCCGATGCATTGAAATAACCGAAGGACGTTCTCTGGATGTCCTGGAAATTGACGGTGCCAGCAACAGAGGCATTGATGAAATTCGCGAACTGCGGGACACAGCCCGTTATGCTCCGACTTCCTGTCGCTTCAAGATTTACATCATCGATGAAGTTCACATGCTGACGAAAGAGGCATTCAATGCCCTTTTGAAAACCTTGGAGGAACCACCGGAACATGTGAAATTCATGTTCGCCACAACCGAACCTGAAAAGATTCTACCGACGATTCTTTCTCGATGCCAACGCTACGACCTGCGAAGAATTCCAGCCCCTTTAATCATTGAGCATTTGAACATGATTGCCGGCAAGGAAGGGGTCGAAGTGGAAGAGGACGCTCTGAAAGCCGTGGCACGAGGATGCGAAGGATGCATGCGCGATGCCGAATCCATTCTGGATCAACTGATTAGTTTCTGCGGTAAAAAAATTACTGAAACCGATGTTCTGGGCATGTTCGGCTTGACCTCACGCACACAGATCATGGATCTGATCCGAGCCCTCTTAAACCAGGATCCCCAGGAGGTTTTACACATCATTGAAGATCTGCATGCTGCAGGTAAAGACACCACACGCCTTCTGTCTGACCTGATTGCCGAACTGCGCGATGTATGGGTTATTCGGATTCAAGCTACCCATACTAAATCCAGAGAGCAAGGCCCGCAGACCTCTCCCCCTTTATACGATGACTTTTTTTCCGGATTCGATCCAGAATGTTTCAGGAGGATGATGGAAATTCTGACCGTTTGCGAATCCCGCCTTCGCTTGGTGATTTCCAAAAGAATCCTGTTGGAAACCAGTCTTATTCACGCGATGGAATCGGTAAACTCGGTACCGATCGACAAAGTGCTTCAGACTCTCAACGATCTTAAAGATAATCTGGAAGATGAATCAGGCGGAGTGAAAAACCAATCGACTGTATCCCGTCAGCCTCAGCCAACTCAGAGATCGCGCAAAGCACCCGAAAAGGTTCCCTCACAGCCCATTTCAACAAAAAATGAGGAACCCGCGACTCCTGAGCCCCCATCCAACCCCGCTCCGGCAACCCTTAGCCCGCCCAAAGAAAAACCACTACAGAAGAAGTCAACGGGACAAACGGCTGAACAACTTTGGCCGGAGGTCATCAGTGCCATCGCTAAAAGCAATCCATTCATCCGATCCTATCTCGATAAAGCCATTCCTCTTGATACGGTTAACCATGTATTGAGAATCGGCTTCCGATCAGAAGACTCTGATTTCATCGGCTTGGTGGATAACAAAAAAACCCATACTTTACTTGCGGATAAATTTAAAGAAGCAGGAGCAAGTGATCTGAAATTCCGATTTGTTATCGAGAATTCCG
>DUCD01000409.1:0-367 GCA_012959985.1 Verrucomicrobiales bacterium
TTGGCAGCCGCTCCGGTCGGTCCAATATAGCGCATCTTAGTGCTTAATTTTTCCAGTAGTGGCTTGATCTTTTCGAAGGTATCCAGATTGCCGCCTATCATCAAATAAAGGGTTCCTTCACGGGCCTGTGTAATACTGGAAGCCATGCATCCCTCCAGCGACTTGGCTCCGGCGGCCTCAGTCGATTTTTCCAATTCCACATGAACGCAGGGTGAAATGGTGGCGCAGTTGAAGAATATTTTTCCCTCCGCCCCGGTCAGCAAACTATCGCCTTCTTTGGAGAAAATACTCTGCATGGCGGCATCATCTGTGACAACCGTGATGATGACGTCGGACTTTGCCGTTACCGAAGCGAGATCGGCAGGGG
>DUCD01000409.1:377-13572 GCA_012959985.1 Verrucomicrobiales bacterium
ATCCGAGTTCCTTTGCGAGGTTTTCAGCGCTTTCTCTGTGGGCGTCAAATATCGCCGCAATTTCGTATCCACAGTCCTTCAGTCGACGGGCCATATTGGCACCCATACGTCCGACTCCGACAAATCCGATTTTTTCTGACATGAGTATATTTATGTTGTTTCTGGGTTATTATTCAAGGGCAAGCACAGTCAGCGTGACTCCACTTATCGAGCTGCAAATTGAATCATGGATTCATTGCCGGTTCAATTCCGGAAAGAACGGGTTATGCTGTTTTTCTTCAGCGACCGTTGTTTGTGGTCCGTGGCCGGGGCAGACAATCGTTTCATCAGGAAGGACCAGGATTTTTTCGCGGTTGTTCTTCAGGGCATCCGGGTAGGAGACCCTGCCACCGCCCATGGATCCTGCAAACAGGGAGTCTCCAACAATGGCAATGGGGCTACCCAATCCTAGAATGTTGAAAGTCATGCCACCGATGGAATGTCCCCAGGTCAGCATGGTTTCTACGGACAGCCTTCCAATTTTAAAAGTGCTTCCTTCAGCAAACAACTCTGTCCCGGGAACCGGCTCTTTGTCCGAGGCATAAACCTTTGCATTTGTGGAATTTTTGAGTTTATCCAGATCCTGAATATGGTCTCCGTGGGAATGAGTCAGGAAGATCTGCTTTATCTCCAGAGATTTCTGTTCAGCGAATTGCAGAATCGGGTCGCATTTGCTTCCCGTGTCGAAAGCGGCGGCTTCGCTGGTTTCAGGATCCCATATCAGATAGGCGTTCACCGTCATATCATGATAATCAGTGGTAAAGCTATGAAGACCTTCCAGAGGTTCCTGCTGTCTGGGAGCCCAGGCGTTGTTACCTGCGCTTACCAGGGCTTCTTCGCCCAGAAATAGAGGTCCAGCCAGTTTGCGAACCGTTTCTTCATTAAAAGCCCCGGTTTTAATTTTGATCAGGTCGGAAATCGTGATGTCCGCCAGATCCGCCAGAACCTGATCGCTTAATTGCAGACCTCTCTGCGCTTTGCCCACGATGTCTTCGCAAAAATCTTCCAGTGAACTCTTTGTCATGAATGGATCCTTATTCTTTCTTGGACGGTATACAGGTTCATTTTGTCTTTCTTCAAAAACCCGATCAGGGTCTGGTCGTTTTCTTCCGCGAATTCGATCGCCAAGCTGGACGGTGCAGAAATGCCCGCAATGATTGATATTCCGGCGGCAAGCGCCTTCTGGACAATCTCAAAGGAGGTTCGTCCACTGACCACAAGAACATGTCGATTATAAGGAATCAACCCTTGTAGCAATCCAAATCCGATAACTTTATCAACCGCATTGTGACGACCGATGTCTTCCCGAATCACTGTCATCTCCCCATTTGAGTCAAATACTGCTGCGGCATGGAGCCCCCCGGTTTGATCAAAAGCGGATTGTCGTTCTCTGAGACTTGTTGCCATTTCAGGAATCCGTTCCGCCTCGATTTCGAGATCGGTTTTGATCGGTGGAAATTTAATACGAATCGAATCGATCGTGGTTTTTCCACACAGCCCACAACTGGAAGCGACCGGTCCCGAGCGGTCCAGTTTCTTGAAATTCAGAACGATATCCGGTTTCAGAAATAGGTTGATGACATTTCCAAACCGGTTTTTCGGATGGTGGGCAATTTCTTCTATGTCCTCCTTCCGGTGGATCAATCCTTCATTGAACAAAAAGCCAGCAGCTAATTCGGAATCGGCACCGGGAGTCCTCATCGTGATACTGATCGGGCGGCTGTCAATCCGGATTTCGAGGGGTTCCTCCACCGCAATCCAATCGTCTTTCGGGTTTTTAATCAGACTGGATTCCCATCGGCTTACCCGGTGGGTGACAGTCTGAGGATCTTTGCTACCTGATTGTTTCGACATTTGAGATCAGAAGGCTAATCGAAATCTATTGAAGATTCACCCACAAAAACCTAAGGATTCTGCGACTCTATGGATAATCGCCGTCTGGTTTTTGGTTCCGACGCCATTCTTCTGCTCACTGCGGCATTATGGGGAGTGGGCTTTACTGCTCAACGTTCCGGAATGGATTATCTTTCTCCATTTACCTTCAACAGTTTTCGGTTTTTTCTGGGGGGGATTTCACTGATTCCCCTGTTGTTATGGCTTCCGTCTAGCGCCTTGCCTGAATCAACCGCCCATGCGCGGGACAAACCCTGGAAGGAATTGCGCGCCGGCGTGGTCTGCGGACTGGTTCTTTTCCTTGGGGCTGCCTTCCAGCAGATCGGGATTGTCTCTACCGAAGCGGGCAAAGCAGGATTCATCAGTGGTCTCTATGTGATCGGAGTTCCGGTCATTGGATTACTATGGAATCAACGTCCGGGGCGAATGATCTGGATTGGGGCCGGCTTAGCGGTTGTGGGTATGTATAAGCTCAGCGTAAGGGATGGGTTCACCATTGCCAGGGGAGATCTACTGGTATTGATAAGTGCATTGTTCTGGGCGGTACACGTTCAGATCATCGGTTATTATTCCATGAGGTTTCAGGCGATTCGATTGGCATTTATTCAGTTCATGGTATGTGCGATTTTAAATTTTGTGGTCGCTCTGGCTATGGAGTCCTTTACGTGGAGTGACATATTGGCTGCATGGAAACCGATCCTCTATTCAGGTATAGCCTCCATCGGCATCGCTCACACGCTTCAGATAATTGCTCAAAGGCATTCCCCTCCCAGTCATGCCGCCATCCTGATGAGCATGGAGGCTGTTTTTGCAGTGCTTGCCGGGTGGCTTTTTCTCGGGGAAGTTCTCGATGCGAGCAGCATGACCGGCTGTGCGTTCATGTTCACCGGAATGATACTATCGCAATTACGGAGAGGTTGACTGGATCAGTTACTCTTTAATCTGAAATAAGATTCCCCTGTGGCGGGGAGGATCACGAACTGGTCTTCTTCAGAGAACTCCGGTATTTGGGTGCTTGGAGTCCAGGCCGGTGGGTTCAGTTGCCCCGTTCCTTCGAGAGTGAAATCTGTGGCGTTCAAGGGCCAGGAGACTCTCACTGAGTCGGATCCGGAACGTGAGATGCTGAGTGTTGCCGATACGGGCGGTTTACAATCTTCCAGGAGATTTATTCCGGCCGAGGGACCGCAGGGACGAATGATGGCATACCGAATTCGGCTGAAGAAGATCTTGTCTGTTAAGAAAAATCGGGCCGCTGCCTGAGGGCCTTGATTCACTCCATTGAACTTCAAGTCCGGAATCTCGAAATAGGCACCTCTCCATTCTCCGCTTCCAGCCAGAGAAATCGCGATGTCTGGAGTGGTGAAGGCAAAGGTCGTCTGGCCATTTCGACTGGATTGATACACCTCCGGTCGGAAGGAGGCTCCAGTCAGAGCCGGATCATCATAATAAGTGATACAGATCGCCAATTGGGCATTCGGTTGGGTGTTGGGGCCGAGGGCTTCGTCCGTGATGGCAAAATTCAGATAGTTGTGAGTGAAGTTGGAGGATCCATCGTCGAATGCGGGTCGGATAGCCATTCTTCGGTCACCTTCCGGTCCGGCTTCTTCCTGAATCATCTCCTGGTCGCCACCGGAGTTTCCGGGTGCCAGTCCTTGTTGGGTATCATCGGCAAAATTCAATTCTACTGATTGTCCGTAAAGATCGGTGCAGATCAGAGGATCTTCAAAGCAATCCGGAAGGGGATCCACCCCGGCTAAAGGATGATCACCGGATCGAATGATGCCGATATCGACCCGTGAAACATACAAAGCGGCACCATCAAATATCAGTCTCGGACCCCCGGTTAAGGGAGCTGTATTCACTCCGGCCAGGTTTACGGCAGGGATGACAAAAGCAAGGTGAACCCATTCACCGGTTCCCTGTGAAACGTGGCGGGTTTCTTCCGGGGTGTTTCCGATGCCCCCGAGACTGTCGGTGGCAAAGGCTTCCGGACCGAACAGGGTCCCGAACAGGGCTGGATCATCATAGTAGGTGACACACATTTTTATAGTCACCGGTTCATTGCAGGGGAGGCCAAGGAAGTTTTCTGTAATGCCGAAATTCATATAGAATCCATCGGCGCGCACGGCTTTTCGTTTGTCATTGGCCGGGCCGATGTTTTGTTCGATCGTTACCGTCTGATCCAGATTGTCCAGGAGTTCCAGGTGATCCGAGCTATCTTGATTGATATCCACAAAAACCAGATTGGTTTCCGGCTCCGGATCACATGTTTCAGCAGACTCGAAAATGTTGATTTGCTCGGGTTCGCCAAAGGCGCCTTCTTCGCCGAAGGCAACGAGTCGCACAATGAGTCCCAGCACGCTCTGAAAGCGGATGGTCCCCCCATTGACTCCACCCGAGGAAGTATTGCCGACCGCGTTGGCAGCAATTTCACCGATGAACCTTAATCCATCCGGTCGGATTTCATTGGGAATCCGAAACAATGTCCAATTCCATTTTGAGTTTTTGGCTTCAATCGGTAGGGATCCTCCATTGACGGTATTGAGGTTTCCGTCGGGGCCGGGAGGAAGGGTTCCTGTCAGCATAGTAAAGTCACGGGGTTGCCCATCGTCCCCGAGCACCGCGCTGTCTCCATAGAACTGAATCAGGATATCGATGAATTCATTGTCACCCCAATCAAAGTAGAAGGAGTCCGATATATTTAAATAGTTTCCGAATGTTTTAACTCCGCTGTGTCCGCCGATGTTGATGGAGCGAGTAATCTGGTCTCCCCCGGTCAATATCGACAGGTCTCCGTCAAACCACAAGGGCCCCACCGGAAAAAACGCGGCATTGGGATCGGCACTGACATAATGAACTTCCTTGTCGGGGTCGGCCGTCTCCGGCCAGTCTTCAATATCGAACGGTCCGGTTTGACCATTCACTAAAGTCACCCCACATACAAGGAAGCAAAGGATTGCAGATTGAATTTTGGAAGATTTCATCGGTCGATTTTAACGCTCAGCGTTAAAAGTTATCAGAGTATTTTAGTGATTCATTCATTCTCAGATTTTGCGCCCAGTGAGTCAAGCATTGTGTGTGTTTCCTGAAAGTGTCTGCCGCGTGAGGATCCCAAAAATGCTGTGTATTATCCCTGAGCCTTCTGGATTTTTGAGAGGTTTCGAAGTTTTTCAAGTGCAATATATCGATAATGAGTTATAATAGCGGATAATGTTTTGGATCAGTAAACGAATTGTTTTTCCTGTCGCCTTATGTTTGCTTCTCGGTTGCAACCGTTCTCCCGAAGTAATTCCGGAAACTCCGGATGGCACGGTCCAGGCAGTGATTGATGGATTGGGTGACAACCAACCTCAAGTGGTCTGGGATGCTTTACCTGCGGGTTATCAAGCGGATGTCCGGGAACTCATTTCGACTTTTTCCACCCATATGGATGCGAGTCTATATGATCGGGTATTTCGTATCTTTGGCAAGGCCGTCAAAATATTAGAAGTGAAGGAGGACTATATCTTCAACAGCCCAATGGCCCTCAATACTCCTTTGATTGAATCCGGCATGGGTAACAACTGGAAGGAAATTGTCCGTATTCTCAACACCTTAGTTAAGAGTGATCTGTCCACCTTACAGTCATTGAGCCAGATGGATCCGGGAGAATTCTTTGCGTCCACCGGACACAAAGTCATGGAGGATCTGGAGAACCTCATGCAGCGTTCGCAACGTTCCTCAAGTAATAATCCATGGAAGATGTTGGAGCAGGCTCAGATCGAGTTCGTCAAGGCAACGGACGATCAGGCGTCATTGAAGTTTGTAATATCTACGAATTCCGTTCAGGAAATTGATATGGCCCGGGTTGAAGGGCGATGGGTTCCTGCTGATATGGCGGCAACATGGAACGAGGGTGTCGCCAAGGCCAAACAGGGGATGGAAAATTTAAATAGTCCTGAGTTCAAAAAAGCGATTCCCATGGTTTCCATGATCCTGGCCAGTGCGGAAGGCATTGTTGAATCTCTGCTCAAATCAGGGAGCCAGAAGGAATTCGACGAGTTACTGAAAAGTCTCAGCACGGTCGGAGCGATGTTCCAATCGTTCCAGAGCCAAGGGGAAAAATGATACGCCTTCTGTCTGGGTGCCGGTAAAAGTGAGAGGAGGGACCTGCTGGGGTGCGATTAACTTAGCACAGCCCTTTTAATGTTACCAATCTACCGTGGCGTTTACTTATTCCATGACCTCCAGAGGGACCGGAGGAGCGTTGCGCCATTTGGTGGTGATGGCCCATCGGTTCACCGGACTTATGGATTGCCCGAATTTGAGGGCATGCACACTGCCGTCTGCAAAGGCGAAGTTGGAACTGCCTGATTGTCGGTTCTTTCCACCCCCACCATGTCGGGCCTGTTCCAATTCCTCCAGGTCATTGCCTTTGCCCTGTGAGAAATCCATGTGGACGTGTCCTGATTCCGTTTTCTTTTCGCCGAAGGTGATGGTATCGGAAGGTATCGGGATCTGAGTCAGCTTCATACCGAACGGCCACTTCCAGTTTTTATAAGTCTCATAATCCTTCTCCGACAAGGCGCTTTCAAAATAATCATTCCAACCATTGATCACATAGCTTCGACGGGAACCGTTTTCATCCGAAGGACATTTCAAGACGAAGACATTTTTATAGTAAGGGTGAAGCAATACCGTCCAATTCTTATTGCCCCTCCTGGGAGGAAACTGATCATCATGATCTCCGGAATACATCAGCAGACTCATGGCGAGTTGCCGGACATTTGAAGTGCACTTGATGCGGCGTCCCTTCTCTTTTGCCTTGGACAGCGCTGGCAGCAGCATCGCCGAAAGAATAGCGATGATCCCAATGACCACCAGCAGCTCGATCAGGGTAAATCCACGTTCGGTTTGGGCGGTGTATGGTTTTTTCATGAAGCTTTTCAACTCTACCACAATTTTTTATCAAATCAAAACCTTGAGCCTTTTCAACCGACAACCCCAAGATTTAATTCACTCCTCGGAGGGCAGGGGGGGGCTTCACCTCGATACGCAAAAGATTTCTCCTGTCAATATATGCCAATAAAAGTCCTGAATCTGTATTAGGATATTCATTGACGCTGAGTCGGAATTAATGCATTCATGTAATCAGAATCGAAAACCTGCTCTCTCATGAATGCTTCAATCCATCGTCGTCGTTTTCTCCAAACCGGTGCCGCGGCCGGAACCTTGCTAGGTATGAACGAATTGTCGTTTTTCTCCAGGCTGGGCAGCTTATCTGCCACTGAAGTTCAAATACTTCCTGGATCTGTTCAATTCCGTCCGGAAATTGAACCCTTGGTCCGTCTGCTGGAGGAAACCCCGAGGAACCGGCTTTTGGAAGTGATCGGTGCCCGGATTAAAAAAGACCTCAGTTATCGGGACATCCTGACGGCGCTGCTTTTGGCGGGAGTTCGGAATATCCAGCCTCGCCCCGTCGGGTTTAAATTTCATGCGGTTCTTGTAGTTCATTCTGCACATCTTGCCAGTATTAACTCACCGGACTCTGAACGCTGGATTCCCCTGTTCTGGGCGTTGGATTATTTCAAGAGTTCTCAGCAACGGGATGTCGATGAAGGGGACTGGACGATGTCGTCCGTCAAGGAGTCTGAGATTCCGCCTGCAGACAAGGCTCGAAAAGCGTTCACCGATGCGATGGATCATTGGGATGTTGAAGCGGCTGATCGTGCGGTTATTGGATTGGCCCGGTCGGGTAGCGCAGATGAAATTTTCCAACTTTTCTATCATTACGGATCTCGTGATTACCGTGATATCGGGCACAAGGCCATTTACGTCTCAAACAGCCGCCGGGTCTTGGAAGTGATTGGTTGGCAGCACGCCGAACCCGTGTTGCGTTCCCTGGCATACGCACTTCTGGCTCACGGGGGCGAAAACCCTGCGCACCATGATTATGATGCCGATCGTCCCGGACGAATAAACCGGGAGCAAATCGGAAAGATCCGTTCCGATTGGACCGGAGGGGAAATCAAGTCAGGTGTGACCTCAGAAATTATTCAGACGCTTCGTTCCATCCCGGCAGACGAAACCGGCGCACTTGTGATTAAGCATTTGAATGCCGGGATTCATCCTCAATCCATTTGGGATGCGGTCTTCACTTTTTCCGGTGAACTGTTGATGCGCAATCCGGGCATCGTCTCCCTGCATGCCGTGACGACTTCCAACGCGATGCATTATGCATTTCAGACCTGTGCTGACGACCGAATCCGCCGAATGCTTCTGTTGCAGAATGCGTCCTTTCTGCCCCTCTTTCGTCAGAAGGTTCTGAAACCGTCTCCGGAACAATCCCTTGATCTACTTGAAGCAACCGAAGTGGATCCGCAGGAACCGCAGGCGATTGCCGAGGTCTTCCGGGAAATCGACAAAGATCGTCTCACTGGAGCGAAAAAAGCCTTGAGCTATTTACAGCTTGGGCATTCACCGGAGGAATTCATCAATACCGCCCGGCGTTATCTCTTTCTGAAAGGTTCCAACTCCCACGACTACAAATTCAGTTCGGCTCTACTGGAGGATTATTACCATGTCTCTCCAGCCTGGAGGTATCGGTTCCTGGCCGCCGGCGTTTTCAATCTGCGAGGATCCGAAGGCAAAACCAACGGACTCGTCGAAAGAGTTCGCGCAGCCCTGAGTTGAATCGGACGCGCTCGATCCGTTCCGTTTCAACGGAACGCCGAGTCAGGATATGCATCACCCGTTGCAATCAGCCCTACCTTTACCGGTTGACTTTCTCTGGGGTACGGATTAGGTTCGCGTCGAAATGCATTGGTTTGCTCAACAGTTTACGGGGTCCTTTACGAACTTTTATTTGTTCGTGAGGCTTCCTGTGTGTTGAGTTAATGAGCCAGTATTAATCGGATTTTAAAACTCTAGACCGCAGGAAAACTTCCTGCGGTCTTTTTTTTGTATCGACCCTTAACCCAACTCAAACCTAAGAAGGAAAAACTATGATTATCGTATTAAAAGCCGGGGTAACCGAAAAGGAAATCCAGGCGGTCATCACCGAAATTGAAAAGCAGGATTACAAGACGCACGTGATGCATGGGGTGGAACGGACCGTCATTGGAGCCATCGGTGACGAGCGGACCCATCGAAATCTGGAATCTCTCATCACCTGGGAGCAGGTCGAACAGGTGATGAGGGTTCAGAAACGGTACAAATTGGTCAGTCGTGAAGCGCAGCCCAAGAGTTCAGTCGTGCCGGTTCGTGAAGTTCCTATCGGTGGAAAAAAAATTCAAATAATGGCCGGACCCTGTTCTGTGGAAAGCGAATCTCAACTGATGGAGACCGCGCATGCAGTGAAGGAGGCCGGCGCGACCATTCTCCGTGGAGGGGCGTTCAAACCTCGGACCTCTCCCTATGAATTCCAGGGACTTGGGGAAGAAGGCCTGAAACTGTTGGCCAAAGCCCGTGACGAGACGGGGCTTCCGATCGTTACCGAATTGTTGTCTCAGGATCATGCCGAGATGATTGCCGAATACGCAGACATTCTTCAGATTGGAACTCGCAATGCCCACAATTTCCAACTATTGATCGCGGCGGCCAAAACCGGTAAGCCCGTTCTGATCAAGCGGGGTCTTTCGATGAAGATTGAGGAGTGGTTGCTGGCCGGTGAATATATCCTTTCCAACCGGAATCCGAATCTGATGTTCTGCGAAAGAGGCATCCGGACGTTCGAAACCTATACTCGGAATACCATCGATCTAGCGGCCGTGGCTGCGGTTAAAAGCGAGTCCCATTGTCCGGTTGTCGTCGATCCCAGTCAGGGAGTCGGTCGATCTGATCTGGTGATCGCGGTCAGCAAGGCGGCCATCGCTATCGGGGCCGACGCCTTATTGATCGAAGTTCATCCGAATCCAGCTGAAGCCTGGAGCGATGGGGCGCAACAGGTCGACTTAAACGGCTTCAAAAAACTGATGGATGAAATCCGGCCGTTCATCGCTGCTGCGGGGCGAGAATAAATCCATCACCAAAGCTTTTGTGAATTTCATTTGATTACCGACTTGCGGGTGCGGTTTAAAATCATTACCTTGGAACGGTAACGAGAGGGATGCGGTCCAGCGCTGTGTTTGGGCCTGAATCGGTGCTCGGTCATTTCTCAAGCTGTTACGAGTTAAATCATGGAAGTGCAAATCGCAGTCTTATGTGACGCGGCGACCGACAATACTGGAAAGCTGAATCTGCTGGGGGCATTCGATACCATTGTTTCCAATCAGCTTCCTGTGGTGCATCCGCAATGCTCGGTGGCCCTTCGTGTTGTATTCCACAGCATGGAAGCCGGTAAACACAAAGTCCGGTTGAATTTCGTTGATGAGGATGGAAAGACTATCATGCCTCACATCGAGATTCCCACGGATATACGCATGGCGGATGAAATGAGCTTCTTATCCCGGAATTTCATTGTGAATATTCAGCAGTTGAAATTTAAAAGAGCTGGGCTGTTTTCCATTGAAGTGACCATCGATGACCGGCATTCGGCCAGCATTCCCCTTCAGGTGCACCATCGGACCAATCCTCCGAAATAAACCACGCTATGTGGAAGCATGTATCATAGGTAATCTATATATGTGGAGATATCCATCCTGACCCTTCAACCTGCTTATGAAATTCCTCAACCTGCTTATGAAATTCCTCAACCTGATTTCCAATTCCCGCATCCGGGACGTTTTCGTGCCTCGAACGACCTCTCCCTTTCTGGTGATTGCTTGTCTTATACCGATTGCTTACGGAGTGTCTGCTCAGGAAAAAGGGGGGGATAAGCCGATTTACGAATTCAAAAAAGAACATGATCCGGATGGTATCGGTAAATTCTATATGGGGCGCGAGATCTCTCACGTCATGGGACACCTCGGGGCAGTCTGGCTGGAGCGGCCCGAAAGAAGCACTGAAGAAAACCCGGATTTACTTATCGATTTACTGGATCTGAAGCCCGGGATGAATGTGGCCGACATCGGAGTGGGCACCGGTTATATCAGTCGACGGATTGCTCCGAAAATCAGTCCGGGCGGCACGGTGTTTGGTGTGGATATTCAACCGGAGATGCTTGAACTTCTGGCGAAGAATATGAAACGGCTCGGGATTGATAACGTGAAGCCGATCCGGGGCACGGTTAAGGACTTGGGAGTCGTTAAGAATTCGATCGATCTGGTGATCATGGTGGATGTTTACCATGAATTCGAGTATCCCCATGAAATGATGCAGTCGATCATAGGGGCATTGAAACCGGGGGGACGTATTGCTTTTGTTGAATACCGGGGTGAAGATCCAACCGTGCCGATAAAGGAACTCCATAAGATGACCCAGGCACAAGTGAAAAAGGAGGCGGCACAGTTTCCTCTGGAGTGGATTGAAACCCAATCTAAATTGCCCCGACAGCATGTGATCCTGTTCCGTAAGAAGCTATGAAGAATCATCCCTTGGTTGGTTTGCTGGCTTTCAGCATTCTACTCGGCGGCCTCTCCGCTGGCGTCGGTGCTCAACGAAGTGATGAACCCAGACCTCTTTACATCGAGGCTTACTGTGACCATTTGAGTTACGAACCCGGCGACACAGTTGGTTTCCATGTTTCAGCAAGTAGAGAAAAATACTCAATGGAGATATTCCGATTGGGAGCGGAAACGGTCAAAGTGTGGAGCCAGAAAAACCTTCCAGGAAAGGAATACTCCATACCGGAAAATGCCTCTTCACACGGTTGCCGATGGCCGGTGGGAACGACGCTGAATATACCAGAGGATTGGGCGTCAGGTTTTTACCTGGTTCGGTTCAATGTTGAAGACCGGGGAGGGAAGTTCATTCATCGAAATCTTCGGACAGCGGAAGGCACCGCTACGTTTACTCTGCGGTCGGCAACACCGGGACAAGATACCGGGATTCTTCTGCAACTGGCCGTCAATACCTACAATGCCTATAATAATTGGGGAGGCAGCAGCCTTTACGGCTACCATGGCCGCAATGGCCTGCAGGGGCACCGTGTTTCCTTTGATCGCCCTGTTTCCGGGTTGTTCGATCGGTGGGAATTGCCTTTCATCCAGTGGGCGGAAAAAGCCGGATACCGGTTGGATTACGCCTCCAACATGGACCTTGAGCTGCGTCCCGAGTTGCTGAAAAAATATCGACTCATACTAAGCGTTGGACACGACGAATACTGGTCGACTCCTATGCGTGATCATTTGGAAGCTTTTATTGAATCCGGAGGCAATGTCGCTTTTTTCAGTGGTAATTCGGTATGCTGGCAAGTGCGTTATGAAGCAGTAGGGAGGGCTTTGACCTGTTGGAAGCAGTGGTATAATCAGGATCCTATCTATCCGACTTCCGACAACCGTCTTCTATCGACATTGTGGAGCCACCACCGGGTCGGACGTCCGGAAAATACACTGACCGGAGTTGGGTTTCTTCATGGCGGATATCATCTGAGTCATGGGCAGTTCATGGACGGCAAGGGGTCTTATACCGTTCACCGCCCCGATCATTGGGTTTTTGAAGGAACGTCACTGAAACGAAATGACGAGTTTGGTGGTGCTGACACAATTGTCGGTTATGAATGCGATGGCTGTGAGATCGAATGGAAGGACGGTCTTCCGTATCCGACTCATAAGGACGGCACTCCCAAGGGATTCACCATTCTGGGGACCTGTCCGGCTCGATGGGCTCCAGGTGATAGTTTCTGGTACGATGAATGGCCGGGGCCCGATCATGTCGGCAACGCGGTGCTCGGTATTTACCAGCGCGGTGGAACCGTTTTTACGGTCGGAAGCACGGATTGGTCTCATGGTCTTAGAGGAGAGGATCCCACCGTTATTCGGATCACTGAAAATGTGCTGGATCGGCTTTCGCGCTAGTGATTCTCCGCTGTCCCCAGTGCATTTCCAGTGAAATCAGCGATCCTTTCGGCTCATTACTGCCTCCGCTACAGCTGCCTACTCCCTCATTTGGAATCACACCCTACCCGGTCCTTGATATAATTGCTTGATTAGGCTATGTTGTCTGCTAATAATCTTCACAGTTGAATCAGGAATTATGAAAAAGATCTTTCTCACCTTATGGCTTTTATTGCCGATTCTCTTGGTTACTTACCACTATGGGCCAGGTCAGGACCGGTTGAAACGCGACGATGTTTCCATGATGCTTCAGGCTGCGGATCATTATGTTGCCGTTTCCAATTGGGGAAAAGGTGGGGGTAAAAGTGGTCCCTCTATTAATTCTACCTCAATAATATCTGCAGACTCAT
>DUCD01000410.1 GCA_012959985.1 Verrucomicrobiales bacterium
TTCAATTTCCCCCAGATTCGAACAGATCACTCCCGGTTTTTCCGATTCGGCAACTTGCTGAATCAGATGCTTCGCAATTGATTCAGCCTGAGATTTCTGAAGAGTCTTGATATTTTTTTCCAAAGCTTTGTGTTGTTCCACCAACGCGACAACTTTCTTGTCCAGTTCCGTTGTTGGGCAATGAATTCTATGGGAGAGCGTTTTGATCAGTTCCGTTTCCTGACATCCCACCTCGTAGGCCTGCATGCCGCAAACGGCTTCGATTCTACGAATACCGGCCGCGACTGCCGACTCGGAGAGAATCCGGAATCCACCGATTTCTCCAGTAGCCGAAGTATGTGTCCCCCCACAAAGCTCCATGGAATACCCATTCAGTTTACCGGGTTCGCCTCCTATTTGAATCACCCGCACCTCCTCCCCATACTTTTCTCCGAAGATCTGCATCAGATCGGGATTATTCCTGACATCTGCATAGGGAACGGTCTGCCACGAAATCGTCGTATTCTCCAGAATGCGCTCGTTTACCAGTCTTTGAATATCCTGCAAATCTGATGTGGATACACCGGAATGATTAAAATCAAAGGTCAATTTATCGGGACCGACATAGGAGCCTTTCTGCTTAACAGAATCACCAATGACTTCATGGAGCGCCCAATGCAGCAAATGGGTGACCGTATGGTGTCGCTCAATGGCCTTACGCCTCATGTTATCGACCTTTGCTTCCACGGTATCTTCCACCGAAAAGCTTGGTTGGCCATCCAAATCATGGATAAAGGTTTCACCGATTTTCCGAGTATTCAGAATCCGGAATTCCTCTCCCCCCACGATTAACTTGCCCGAATCTCCAACTTGGCCACCCATTTCAGCATAAAAGGGCGAAACATCCAGAATAACCCCATAGTAGTCATTTGCGTCCTTGATCACCTCGAGAACGGACCCCGAAGAGGATACGGATTCAAAACCAACAAATTGTGTGGCCGCAAAACTGCCAATGTCCTCAACCTTGATTTCCTGGGTTTTCCTGGAAGACCGAGCCCGTTCCCTCTGCTGTTCCATCAATCTTTCAAAGCCATCCAGATCCACCTCGAATCCGGTTTCGCGAGCCATCAACTGTGTCAAATCTTTAGGGAATCCGTAAGTATCGTACAACTTGAACGTGAAATCACCCGTCAGTCGTTTTGTTCCTGCGGCCAAACATCGTTCTTTCTCCTCCCCAAAAAGTTCAATCCCGCGATCAAGGGTTTTGTTGAACGATTCTTCCTCGGTTTTTAAAACTTCACGGATTCGATCGATGCGATTCCGAATTTCGGGAAAGATATCTCCCATGCTATCGCAAACCACTTCGGCCAGTTTGTAAAAAAAGGTATCGTGGAGATCCAAGGTACGTCCATAACGGACCGCTCGACGAAGAATTCTGCGGAGAACATAATTCCGATCTGTGTTACCGGGTTCGATGCCGTCTGCTATGGAAAATGACAAGGTCCGTATATGGTCGGCAATAACCCGAAACGCAATATCGGTTTTCTCTTGAGAAGTCTCCCCGGAGGATCCGGGTTTAGGCACAGTACCCTGATATTTGAAACCACTGGCCTTTTCCAGTGCATCAAACAAGGGCTGGAAAATATCCGTGTGATAATTCGAAATGATCGATGAGAAATCAGTGAAGTTCTTCGAGCCCTGGATAATGGCTGTAACGCGTTCGAACCCCATTCCAGTATCAACATGGCGGGCAGGCAATGGACCGAAACTTCCATCGGCTGTTGCGTTGAGTTGTATGAAAACCAGGTTCCAAATTTCAATGCAACGCGGATCGTCCATGTTTACGAGCTTTCCACGACTATCCGCATCCGGGGTTAGATCCATATGAAGTTCTGAACAGGGACCACAAGGCCCTGTTTCCCCCATCATCCAGAAATTATCCTTCTTGTTTCCGAAAACAATGTGTTGTTCAGGGTCCAGCCCCTCCCGTTCAAATATGATTTTCCAGAACTCATAAGCCTCTTCATCGGCTTCACTGGGATCACCTTGGGATTTATCCGGGCGGTATACCGTGGCGAACATTCTTTCCTTTGGAAACTTCCAGACTTTGGTTATGAGTTCCCATGACCACTCAATCGCCTCCTTTTTGAAATAGTCGCCGAAACTCCAATTTCCAAGCATCTCAAAAAAGGTGTGGTGATAGGTATCCAGTCCCACATCCTCTAAATCGTTGTGTTTGCCTCCGGCCCGGATACATTTCTGGGTATCGGCTGCTCTTGCTGGACTAAAGGAACAGGG
>DUCD01000411.1:0-532 GCA_012959985.1 Verrucomicrobiales bacterium
GTTCTGGGTTTGGCTCGAAACGCTCGCCTTGAAGCGATGATTCAGGAGGACATGGTTCAGGCTCGAATACGGCAATGCCTATGCGGTGTAGCGGTAAGGGTGTTCGGCGATCACGAGTATCGAACGGTGAAAAGTTGGAGTTGCCTCCGGCGTGTCGTGAGCAAATCCGAAGTGACCCTGCAGAGAGATAACCCACGATTCATCGTCACCAATTTGGAAGCTATGGAAGACGGTGGACGCTTCGAGTCCGAAACGCTTTACGAAAAAGTCTATTGTGGAAGAGGGCAGATGGAAAACGTTATCAAGCAGCAGCAGTTGGATCTGCAAGCCGACCGAACCAGCACGGGCTATCTGGAAAGTAATCAATTGCGGCTCTGGTTTTCCACCTTGGGCTATTTTCTTTTGGACCGACTTCGCGCTTGGGGATTAACCGGAAGCTCATGGGCCAAAACCACCGTGGGAACCGTTCGGCTAAAACTGCTGAAGATCGCGGCGCAGGTTACCGTGAGCGTGCGGCGAATCTATGCAAAAA
>DUCD01000411.1:575-5521 GCA_012959985.1 Verrucomicrobiales bacterium
GGCGGGATTGCCGGAACCGGCTCCAGGCCTTGAGTTGCGAGCCAATCGGTTGAACGACCGAATCAAGCATCAGTCCCCACGAACGTCGGAGAAAAAGGACCGCGTCCGAGACTCGTGTGTACCCAAACGGCGCAAAAAACGACAATTCCTTGCTTATGCGCGACCGAAACCGAAAATGCGCCGCGCCGCATCATTTTTGGACGTTCATCGATCCGCTCGAGCCTGTTCGGTCTCCAAAAACTCAAAAATTTCGCCTAATGAAAATAAGTGTGAAATATGCGGGCTAGCCATTGCACTGCTCCCGTCAACAACAGTTCCTACTTTCTCTCTCGTCAATGGAAAACCGAATTCAGAATTCACCGTTTCCGGCCCTCGCATTAAGAGCAACCGGCCTATAACAAACTAAAAACTGGATATCGCGCCCTTTCAACTGATGACCAAATTCGACAAAAAAACCCTCTGGGTCATGACCCAGGCAATGACATTATTGGCTGGTCATAAGGGAACGATTGGTTATCGTCGTAAAAGTTGTAAGGCACCGTGAATACTGACCAGATCATCCTATTTTCGTTATTGTTTTTTGTTTTTGTTTTCCTGATATGGGGCCGATGGCGATATGACCTCGTTGCGTTTGTTGCGTTAGTGGTAGGCTTAATTGCCGGTGTGGTTCCAAAAGAACAGGCTTTCACCGGATTTGGACACCCCGCGACGATTGTCGTGGCTTTGGTATTGATCATCAGTCGGGCCCTATACAATTCCGGTGCGGTGGAGTTGATGGCCCGGTATGTGGTAAGTGGTTCTCGAAAACTCAGTGCTCATATCTGTGTGATGTCCGGACTTGCGGCGGCGCTTTCAGCATTGATGAATAACGTGGCTGCGCTGGCCATGCTGATGCCGGTTGACCTACAGGCTGCAGCCAAGGCCAAACGCAGCCCTTCCCTGACATTGATGCCGCTTTCCTTTGCATCGATTCTCGGTGGAATGATCACATTAATAGGAACTCCCCCCAATATCGTGATCTCAGAATTTCGCAATAATGCCTTGGGAAGTCCGTATAAAATGTTTGACTTCGCCCCCGTAGGTCTAGTTTGCGCAACGGTCGGCGTTTTGTTTGTCGCGACGGTGGGTTGGCGGCTTATTCCGGTGGATCGAAGGAAACACAATGCGACTCAAGAATTGTTTGATCTGGAGGGTTACATAGCCGAGGTAAAGGTGCCGGAAGGATCTTCGGCGATCGATCGGAAGGTAAGGGAATTGGATGAGATTGTCGAAGATTGCGAAGTCGAAATCGTGGGTCTCTTTCGCCGCGGTCAGCGATTACCGGGGCTCGCCCGCCAAGAATCAATTCGCAAGAACGACCTGATCGTACTCAAAGCCAAACCCGATGGCATCGAAAAACTTGTTGGCGTTTTAGGCTTGGAATACGTCCGAGGCAAGAACGATAAGAGCACGTTAACAGGTGAAGACTTATCCCTTCAAGAAGTGGTCGTCCCCGAAGGGGCACGTGTTGCTGGCCGATCTGGATTCTCACACCGGCTGCTCAGTCGCCACGGAATAACCTTGCTCGGAATATCTCGTCAGGGCAAACGGTTTACCGAACGTGTTCGAAAGGTCGAGATTCGCCCGGGTGATATTCTACTACTGTTGGGACCCAGCGCTGAAATGTCCGAGAAAGTGAATTGGATGGGATGTCTACCTCTGGCTGAACGGGGTCTTCAAGTGCTGCAACGAGGCAAAGCAGGACTGGCGGTCGGCGCCTTTGCGATCGCTGTGTTACTCGCCAGCATCGGGGTTCTTTATCTGCCCATCGCGCTGGCAGCAGTCGTCGCCATCATGGCGGTTTTCAATGTGGTTCCACTACGTCAAATCTATGAGAGTGTGGAATGGTCAGTGGTTGTCCTGCTAGGCTCCATGATTCCGATCGGTGTGGCTCTGGAAGCCAGTGGCGGCACCCAATTGATCGCAAATGGAATCGTCGACGTGACAACCGGCCTGCCGGCCTGGGCCGTTCTGACTCTCCTCATTCTCGTGACCATGACGCTGTCTGACGTAATGAACAACACAGCGACTGCCGTCATCGCTGCCCCCGTGGCGCTGGATATCGCAAAACGACTCGACGTAAGCCCCGACCCATTTCTTATGGGGGTGGCAGTGGCTGCTTCCTGTGCCTTTCTCACCCCGATTGGACATAAGAACAACACCCTGATTCTCGGACCCGGAGGTTATCGTTTTGGTGACTATTGGCGCATGGGACTCCCCTTGGAACTCCTGATTGTCTTCGTTTCAACTCCAGCGATTCTTTGGGTTTGGCCTCTCTGAAACCTGGAGAATGCCCCACCACCCACTACAATTCCCAACCGGAACGGTAGGGAGGATTAATCAACTGATTGGCGGCTTCAGAATTGGTGAAACGCATGTCGGGACCGTCCCAAAGTAGTTTTTCATTCGTTCGAATAGCAATATTACCCAATAGAACTACCTCGGCCAGGTGGGCAGCATGGTTGACAAAGTCCGATCCGGCCGCCGGGCCACCCTTGCAAGCCTCAAACCATTCCTTGTAATGTCCCGGTGAACGCGAAAGAACTCTAGGGGGTTTACCGATTTCTTTCCCCCTGCTTTCGGGGATGATTCGATGGCCATACATTTTCCCTTTGTCCCCGACAACCAACAACCAGTCACCTTCAGCAAAGGCACGACCAGGTTCAAGCTCATCTGGGCGAGGTGGTTTAAGTCCACCGTCCCACCATGTGATGTCAACGGCAGCACGGTCGCCTTCTGTAGGGAAATGCCACCGGGTAATGGATGATCCGGGCGCGGTCTCATTGGCAATCTCAGGCTTCAACTGATTGTTGGATGACGAAGCCTCGACCGATGCGGGATGCCCAAGTTTCAATGCTTTGAAGACAGCGGAAAGTTGATGGCAACCAATATCACCAAGAACCCCGGTTCCAAAATCCCACCAACCACGCCATGAGAACGGATGGTAGGTCGGATGGTAAGGTCTCTCTGCTGCTCCACCAAGCCATAGATCCCAGTTTAAATACGAGGGCACTGCCGGAGTCCCCTTTGGACGGGCAATCCCACGCGGAGAGATTGGAGGAAAACGGTTTGAACCTGCATGAACCTCTCGAACAGTTCCAATCGCGCCGGACCAGATAGTTTCGCTGATGAGTCGGGCATTTTCGCTGGCTTGTCCCTGGTTCCCCATTTGGGTGGCCACCTTTGCTTCTTTAGCCGTTTTGTACATCAAACGGGCTTCGTAAACAGAATGAGTCAACGGTTTCTGACAATGGACGTGCTTGCCCATCTTCATGGCCATGAGACTGACCACTGCATGGTTGTGATCTGGAGTCGCCACCATGACTGCATCGATCTCCTTGTGAGTCTCCAACATTTTTCTGAAATCAGTGTAAAGTTCAGCCTTGGGAAACACCTTGGCATTGCGTGCGAGGGCTCGTTGATCCACATCACACAGTGCGACTACATTTTGAGAAGCTGCTTGACGGATATCCCCCGTACCCATGCCACCGACACCGATCCCAGCAACATTGAGTTTTTCACTCGGAGGGATATGTCCCTGCCCTCCCAGAACATTTCTTGGAACAATAGTAAATGCCGCCACGGCAGCACTTGATTTGAGCATATCACGGCGACTAATTTGATCCTTAGTTTTCATATGTTATCCAAGATTCATTCGTCGAATGAAGGTCTCAGTTATTCATTCGTGAGGCTGTGAATTCCGGCAATTTGCATTTATTGACGTGACCAGGCAATTCAGATAATAAAAGCGGATTGCCGGTGGTGAAACCAACAACGATTGTCATAGGAAATTATTGCCCGGCAGCCTCAAAGTCAAACGCGAACTCAGAAATCAGTGTATTCTTGAAATACAAAGCAAAGCCGGGGTAACTAAAGTCAAATCCCGCTTAGCAGGGCTCGATTAATTTTACGGGAATAATTTTCACACCTATTCTTAGGGTGTCGATTTGCTCGGGCAATGGTGCAAATTCCCGGCATTTTGATACATTCTTACACAAAGGTCGCTTAGTCTACTTTGGCAACAGCTCATTTGGTTGATACCGGGGGGCTTGAATAACCCATTCCAGCGACTAGTATTCCCCATCGATTTAATTCCTGAACCTAAAGAAATAGAAGCCTATGCCTGACATCCTGATGATCTTCGGAATCTTTGTAGTATGGTTTGCCCTCCAAAAGTGGATCCTTCCCAAAATGGGCATCGCCACTTGAAGATCCGATAGCTGCTCGGTCGAGCAGAAACAAGAGAATAATTCTTCAGAAAACAATTCTACCCTACAGCAATCTTCAAAAAACGAATCCAACTGAATCTTCAAAGATTTATCAACATTCCCAATTCCGTCTTTTAAGGTGTATGAGAAGCTAACCCGCTTTGGCAATTAACGGGTTGACCGATGGACTTCCAGTAGATTGAAAAACCCAATGGGCAAATTGGGCGTATTGCACCACTTGCGAGGGTTTTCCCAAGAGCGCTCCCTGTTTTAATGTAACTTGCCAGGACGGTTTGATAATCACCTCCCAGTGAACCGAAACTGCTGCTGCTGTTCCATTTGTTTTCAAAAGCGGCCTGTGCTTTTGCCCCTTCCATCTCTCGTTGCATTTTAATACAGATAGTTGCCTGAGTTTTCTCACGGGCTTTCATGAATGAAGGGAGCGCAATAGCCGCAAGCATACCGATGACCGCAACGACTATCATCAACTCCATAAGCGTGAATCCATTAGTTTTGCTCGTTTTTCTCCTCATCTGATCTCCAATAGGCTAAGTAGATTCTTTTCTACCAAGACAAATCAAGCGTAATCCATGCCAATATCAAATTCTTCCAAAAGTGAGCATCAAGAATGATGATTCCTTGGCGACTATACTCTTACGCATCAAGTTTTCGGATTTAAACCTCGGAATTCTTCACAAA
>DUCD01000411.1:5654-13465 GCA_012959985.1 Verrucomicrobiales bacterium
AGTCCGACAGTTTCAGCCCCTGGGATTTTCCGAAAACTTCATGCCGAGCAGTATACAATAAGCCAAGTCATGATGGTTAAACTGTATACCAGCTAAATTCAAACGAGATCCCCGGACTCCGAAAATTCACACATCACCAAGCAAAGGGTCTGCATATCGCGCTCGATGGTTCGTAGTTGCGAAACATTTCAGTCGAGCATTAATGGAAGACGTCACTGCCTTGACTTCATGTTCTCAGGATCCTAAAATCCTTAAACAATGAAATAATAGGATTGAGGTAAACGCAAAGAATATTGAGTCATCTTCAAATACCATGAAATCAGCGACCTTGTTAACATTGATCGCCATCAGCCTGATTTTAACCGGTTCTGAATGCAGCCAGGATCTGCAACCTGAATTCGGTGTCAGTTCCACGTTCTCTATTGTGGCTGTGGACCCCGAAACGGGTGTATGCGGAGCAGCCGTTGCCAGCCGATATCCTGACGTCGGCAAAGTGGTTCCCACGTACGGGCCGGTGTCGGTGCTTTTTGCACTCAGCATTGGCACCATCCTCCCTGGGGTGAATGGGCTCTCGACCTACTGGAAGCCGGCAAAGGACCTGAGGAAGTTCTGGGCATGTTGCTGAAAAATGATGAACGCCGAAACAAGCGTCAACTAGCCATCATTGACATGAAGGGTCGTGCCGCAAATCGCAATCCGTCCAATGCGGATCCATCCGGTGTTTATTGGGGGGCGATGAGCGGCCAGTTCTACGCTTGCCAAGGCAACACGCTGACCGGTCGCGAAGTCATCGTCGCCATGGCCAAAGCCTATGAAGAAACAGAAGGCAGTCTGACAGATCGACTGATGGCGGCACTGGTCGCAGCCGATTGTGCCGGAGGGGATCATCGCGGCAGGCTCGCGGCAGGTATTCGCATCGCTAAGACCGGTGTGGATGGTTTCTGGTTCGAACTTTACACCGATCAAAGCCAGGACGCAGTGGCCGATCTGTTGAAGAAGTATGTAAAAACCGAGCACCCTGCCAAAGGGGTTTGGTCTACTGAATCGAAACCGTTTTCACACTCCTGCAATGAACGATCTCTCCAGGAAATCAACCCGCCTTCCGAGCCTTCTGACCCAACAAAGATAATCGCATTGGTTGGAGGGCGGTTAATCGATGGACGTGGAGGCCTACCTGTTAATGATTCTGTTGTCATCGTGAAAGGATCCAAAATTATAGCGGTCGGCGCTCGCGATACCCTAACGATCCCTACTGAAGCGGAAACAGTCGATATTCAAGGATTGAGCCTGCTTCCCGGTTTGATCGATTCACATTTCCACTCTAAAGATAGTGTCAGGACGCCCGTCGAATTCGAATTGAAACACGGTATCACCTCTTTCAGGGACCCCGGTCATCCTTTTCGTTTTTATGATGCCGTTAAAAAATCAAACCGAATGATGCCCCGAGTATTTCTGTGCGGAGGCCACCTGGACGCACATCCACCTGTTTGGGCCGACCAGGCGATAGTCATTCGGGATTCAGAGCATGCCCGAAATACTGTCAACGAACATGTGGATCGCGGGGCATCTGCCATTAAAGTCTATTTTCGTTTACCGCTCGAACACATCGCTGCAGTCTGTGAAGCTGCCGACAAGCGAAACGTATTCGTAACGGCTCATCTGGAACTGGTCGATGCTGATGATGCTATCAAAGCAGGAGTACGCGGCATCGAACACGTCACCTCCTTCGGCACGGCATTGGCAAAACCTGATCGAGCCAAGTCATTCAAGGCTCAGATTTTTGCCGATTCCAATGCACGAAGGAAATTGCGCCCCTGGCTCTGGGCGGGCATCAACCTGGACTCCTCTCCACGAGTCAAACCGTTACTGGAGACCCTAGTGAAGCATCAGGTATTCGTATCCCCTACCCTGGCAATTTTTGAAGCTAGAGTCGGTGAAAAAAACACCACCTCTGACCAAGTTAACGGTTTTGCCAACATGATTAAATTTGTGGGTCTCTGCCGCAAAGCCGGTGCAAAGATCGTTGTAGGCTCTCACACGTCAGCGCCTTTCGCCGAATCGGGGAGGGCTTATCAACGAGAATTGGAGTTACTGGTGGAGGCCGGGCTATCTCCGATGGAAGCCATTCGTTCAGCCACTCAAATCAATGCTCAGTTTTTCGGTATCGATGATCGTCTCGGGACAATTGAAATCGGTAAGACAGCTGACTTAACACTGGTTGATGGCGACCCTTCGCAAGACATTGCCGCGATGCGGTCCGTCAAGCACGTCATGTTGAATGGAATCTGGGTCGGAGAATCTCCTTAGAGAATTCTCCCCCATCCGTAAACCTACTAAATGATTCCGTGTAAGGGACCTCCGGCAGTTGCCAGTGCATCCACTTTACGGGTTACCTGAGAATCTTCGATCAATGGAGGCGCATGGTGCGGTTTGATTCTGGCATCGATGATCAGGGAACCTCGACAACCCCAATGCTTGTTCTGGAAAAAGGAGTCGACACCGTGCACATCATGAGAAGGATTTGCCCGAGAAAATGTGACCCATAAAAAATTGTTGAGAGAATTACCGGTGAAATGAGCATCATCGGCTAGGACGATCAACGGGAATGAGGACTCCAAACCGGAGGGACCCAACCTACCGGATAAGTCCTGAAACCGTTTTACTTCCGTTTCCGGGTTTTCAAATACCGGACATTGCAGAATCAAAACTCCCGGAAGCACTCCAGCGCTCTGCCCTTGGGACTCCACGTTCACAAGATTCATGTGGGGAGAATCTCCTGGTAAAACCTCACCGATATCAGGAAGCCGCTCCCCCAGTTTTCGACGTTTTCTTCCGGCAGCTGCAATCACCAGCTTGGACCCTTGATTCAATCCGATTCCGGAGTAGTCCAAGGTGTCCATAGTGGTTTGCGTCTGGAAATGAAGATCCCGTTTCCAATCCACTCGTTCAAGCATATGCCGAAGAAAGCCGGCAATATGATGAACCTTTAAATCGGGCTCATCTTCACCGGTGCAAATCCATAGAAATTTTGCCAGGGAAGCTCGTCCGAATCCCAGAACGGCATTGGCAATGGTGAGCAACTCCTGCGGAGATTCATTTTCACGATAGGGAACATAACGCTCGCTCCCCAACGCCAATAAGAGCGGATGTACTCCGGCTGCATCTACCGCATGCATAGCTTTCAATCCAGGAATCTCACGCGGAACCATTGGCGCTGTCAGTTCATGGATTAGATGACCGAAGGTGGTATCTTCCTGCGGTGGACGCCCGACCACGGTGAAGGGCCATACCGCGCCCCGACGATGATATACCGAATCAATTTTCATAACCGGAAACTCGTGTTTAAGACTGTAATAACCAAGGTGATCTCCAAAGGGTCCTTCCGGCAGAGTAACCTCTGGATCAATGGTTCCCGTTAGACAGAAATCTGCGTCCCCACTCAGAACCCAACCGGATTTCCGAATATATCGAAAACGCCGATTCCCGATCATGCCGGCAAAAAGCAATTCACTAAGTCCCTCCGGTAAGGGCATGACCGCCGCCAAAGAATGCGCAGGGGGTCCCCCGATAAATACGGATACTTTCAGAGGCTGTTTTTTTTGTGCTGCAATGCTGTGATGAACACCGATTCCACGATGGATCTGATAATGAAGTCCTACTTCCTTATTTTCCTGATATTCATTGCCTCTTAGTTGAACCCGGTACATTCCTAAATTTGAATTGAAGACACCTCGCTCTGAGGGATCCTCGGAATAGACTTGAGGAAGCGTGATGAACGGTCCGCCGTCATCCGGCCAACTTTGAATCATCGGCAGATTCCCCACAGTGGTTTCCGCATCAAGAATCGGGCCGGACCGAATACGTTTGGGAAAGGCTTTGATCGCTATGAAAGGAACTCGGGCAAAGGATTTCGGAGATCGGAAAAACATCTTGGGTTCTGCCTTGAGCTGAATGATACGCTTCACGGACTCAAAGGTATCGCGAAATATGAAACGAGCCCTGTCTAGAGTGCCGAAGAGATTGCTTACCGCCGGGAATGAAGTTCCTTTGAGATTCTGAAAATAAATCGCGGGACCCCGGGCCTGATAAACACGCCGTTGGATTTCAGCCGCTTCCAGAAATGGGTCGATTTCATGTAGAATCCGAATCAGCTGACCGTTTTTTTCAAGGTCGGCGACACAGGATTTCAAGTCGGAATATCCCATGTTCTCAGAATTCCTTCAACGCAGGAGTCAGTTGTGCATTTCGACTCATTTTTGCCACGAAGAGTTCTTGGTAAATAATATGCACGATTAACCCGTCACCCGTTTCAGCCTCCCCCACCGATAAACTGAATTTCTTCCACCACTTTAATTCCGTTAATAACAGGCGCCCACTGACATCCCTCCTGAGGCACGAACTTGACCGTCAACTTATCGTGTGCCGATATTCCCGAGTAAGTTTTAACGATCTCGCGGTTCTTCCCATTGGCCTGATGAAAAACATCGAAGGCTTCTTCGACCAAGGTTCCCTGAATATAGACATCAAATACTCGGTCGCCCTTTTGGGCATCCTTCAATTCAGCAAACACCAAACCCACCGTGTAACTGACTATTTCATCTAAACTATCCGATAACGTGATTTGCACTTCTTCTATTTTTTCAACCCATGAGGAGGCAATCCAATCCCATTGTCCCGAGACCATCCCTGAGGGGTGAATACGAAATTCATCTCCATCAAAAGTCTTTACTATGGTAACTTGTTCATCGACAAACGGTTTTACAATAAGCTCGATGACCGGTGCCGGTCCGCCTTTCATCGGATACTCCATCCAGAGAATGGAATCACTCGACATGCGGTCACCTGGCGCACCGAAGTTCAATCCCATCCTGCGGATTCGTCCATCCACTTTTTCCAGTTGGTTAAAGGTCCATACCCCATGGGAACCCGGAGCGTGAATAAAGGCAAGGGAAGCCTGATTCTGATAACTGCAGTTACAAGTTTTTGTATAATCAGGGGCATTCAAAACACCCCCGGCTGCGATCAGGCTTGAGGTGCAGCCAGCACGAAAACCACCCAAATTGGCAGTGCCCCCATTATTGGTCAGGTCATAATAACCGGCCGCAGCCGACCGAAAGGTCAGAAGGTATTCACTGGCCACAGCGGTGTTGCATCCATAATTTCGGGTAAACCCCCAGTTGACCGGTTGTTGCGTCAATGGATGTAACCGTGTCTTCCGTTTCCCGGTCAACAGGTCATAAGCGGCACCCTGAGAAATGATGGTTTGGTGGTGAAGCAGTAAAGGGCCATCATAGGATTCCTGATTTCCCCAAAGAACGGTTCCATCTTTACCACGATATGCAGTCAGGCCTTTTGCGACTTCGTCTGTTGCCCGATCCCGTGAAAAACTGCCCGCCTGAAGTAGGATGTCATTCTCCACGGAATAAGACAACCAGGTACCAAAAGTCCTTTCAGAATCCTTCCATTGCACCTCGCCGGTCTGAAGGTCCAGACAATACAAAACCGGCTTCTGATCAGCGGGAAAACCTCGGCGTCGCAGATAGGACTCCTTCTTATCGGTCATCTTATCAATACAGAAAACCTGGTTTCCTGAAACGGCCATTGCATTGTGTCGAAAGTTATACTCCGCATTGCGGGTCCATAATATTCTTCCGCTCTTACGGTCCATCACCAGAATTGAACCACTGCCGGCACTGTAATCTGCTTTGGGATCCACTCCCGGAATCATATTGAGCGTCAGCATACTCAGGTCCAGTCCCTGCGGATTATAGACCAGATCTTCTCCTTTCAGCGGAATCCCCAGATAGGGATCCAGTGTGAAATCACCATTATTAATATCAGAATTGTGCCCCTCTATCGCCAGAACATTCGTCCCCGATTGTAACGCCGACATCGGTAATGCAATCGTAAAATACTCATAGTTATTAGCCTTGTGCCCCGTTATCTTATTGGGCTCCATTCCCACACCACTTTCGACACCGACACGAAGCACTTCTTTCCCGTTGAGATAGACAATGAATCCATCATCATAATTTATTGCCAATTGGAGTTCTGTAACTTCATCCAAAGCTTCTAATTCAAATTCCTGACGAATATAGACCACGGAATAATTCCCCTTCATATCTTTCAACACGGTTTGATCGTCATTATTCCCAATTCCAAATCCGGCCGTGCCGACAGACCACTGAGAATCGTCGAATCCCACCTCGATCCAATCTTTTCGGGGATGAATCCCCGCCAGATATTTCCAGTTACCGGCAGGAGTGAACAGGGGACCCAGATTTCGTTCGGGATGATTCATGGCAATTATTTCCTTATCGGAAACGGTGATGGGAGACGCGGTGGCGATCAGGTAATCACCTTGGACAGAAACATGCCCCCACTTCGGACGCGGTTTTCCTTCTTCGGCTGGCAATCGGAACACGTTTAGGATATCTCCGGTCTTTGGATCAAGACGAAGGCAGTGATTTGGAGTAACGACATAGATACCATCGACGACAGAAACATAGTTACTCCCAATTTCATTTGCTCCGGGTTGGTGGGAAGTATTGTTATAAAACTTCCCTAAACCCGGCACTTTTCGTTCCCATAAAAGTCGACCGGTATACACATCAACAGAACGGATCATATCAGGGCCTTCTATCAGCAATCTGCCTTCACTGATCTGGGGAGTTGGACCGTGACCATGTCTCGGTAGAACCGTTTCGTTGGAAGGCCCTCCAAACCACAATACATCCAGAGGCGCTTTGACGAGTCGATCCTGGGAAACCACTGTATTGGCTGCATCCGCATGCTGATGAGTCCAGTCTGCAGCTCCAGGCAAAGCCCCCCTCCGTCGAATCAAAAGACCTTGGGGTGATGTTTCCACCTTCAATGACAACTTGTCTGCCGCCGTAGTAATTATTTCAGGAATCCCCTCTCCGTTCTGCTGACCGATTACAAGAGCAGTACCACCATAGGGACGAAGAGCATTGAAAAGTTTCACCAAGTCAGAAGAGCTCAATGTTTCATCGGCAAGCAGAGGATCCTGGATAAGCATTAATTCCGCAAGATAAGGAGGAAACTGAAATGTTGAAGGATCGCCGTTTAAAAGTGCTATTCGATTGCCATAAAGTCCCCGATCGTCCATTCGGCGATGAAGCCCTTGGATCAGTTCAGGATTCCCATCCAGAACCAACACCCGATAATCGGTTTGATCCATCAACTGATCAACCAAACGCCCATCCCCGATACCGATGAGAATACAGAATGAGGACCCCGGATTTCCCTCGTTGCTTTGGAATTGAAGCACCCACGCTGACAAATCCAAGGTGGAATCGACTGAATCGGTGACCTTGGTGGATGAAGGCGGAATATTCTTCAACGAATAAACCACTGGCTGTGATACGAATGAATCCCCGAATGCATAGATATATCCTTCAACGGTCACCACAAACAATTTGCCATCGGCAGCAATCATGGAAAAAGGAGTCCCTTTGACTCTGGATTTCCAAGCAACGGCGACGTCCGCTTCAGGAGATGTATCCAGCCCGACAACCAGCCCCATCTCACTCGAGGCATAAAACCGATCTCCTGCTTTTAAATGCAACGTTTTCAGGCGATGCGGCAGGTTCTTCTTCCAAATCTCTGTCAGAACTGTCTTTTTTGTGGTTATCCCTTTCAGATCGATTTTTTCGATCCTGAATAATGATTGTGTTGATATTATATGTTTTCAGTACTCCAGGAAGTAGTTGTCGTGTTCAATTTCTTCAGATTCTTTTATCAAAAAATTTAGTCTGTACAGTAGTAAACCTAATTGTCTGACTCGAAAG
>DUCD01000412.1:0-1290 GCA_012959985.1 Verrucomicrobiales bacterium
GCCGTGAACCAGTTCCTGATCCAATGGGAAAAGACGGTGGCCGACCTCCGTATTCACGGCACCACCAAACGTCAGGTGACCGCCCGCGCTTCGGCCACTTTGGCATTGTTGGTTTTCAAGCTCCGATGGATCCTCCGCCCGTTCAACTCAAACTGAATGTGCCAGGCTGCATTCTTGGACGGCAGCCGCTTGATCAGCCGGTAACTCCGGCCCTGATGGCGGAATTCATGGACATGCGGATCAGTCCTACCGTCAGTGAATACCACTTTGTGAATATTGCCGGTTTTCAGGTGACCGTCTGTGCCCTCGTCAGAAGGTCGTTCTGCCGCTTCAGGGGTGACATCTGTTCGGTTGTCTGATTTTTCTTTTAATTCCCCCAAAATCCCCCCGACTTCCGATTGGTTTACAGATGCGTTTTCAGATGCGCTTCCGGATTTCCCGGCTGTGTTTTGGGGGGATTTTAGGGGCTTTCAGTCATCCTGAGTCCTTACCAGACCTCATCAGACTCGACTAGATATTTTTAAGAGCGACGCCTTAAACCCTTTATATTAAGGGGGAATGCGAAGATTTACTAAGGAATTTGAAGAAAAAGAATGGTCGGGGCGACTGGATTCGAACCAGCGACCTTCTGGACCCCATCCAGACGCGCTACCAAGCTACGCTACGCCCCGGCCACTGTCCTGAATGAATCAGGACATGGAGATATTAGGGCTCGGGAGAATCAATTCAACCCCTTTTTCCAGGAATATTGATGGGAAAGAAGAGTTCGGAAAAAGAACAGGCGATTCGTATCAGTTTTCACCTGGATTTTTTTTATCCAGAAGGGCTTCAATTTTCCTTAAAAGACGGCAAATTTCAACTGGCTTCAGGTCGTAATCATCACAACCGGCCTGTAGGGATTGTCGTTTATCGGCAAAATCCGGAAATGCGGTCAGGGCAATAATCGGGATATCCTGGGTATCCGGAGATGCTTTCAACATTCGGGTGGCATCCAACCCATTCATCAGAGGAAGTTGGATATCCATCAGGACAAGATCGGGTGATTCACTTTTCACTTTACTGATGCCTTCAATACCATCCATAGCCGTCGAGATGTCGTAGCCACGTCGTTTCAAACGACGGGTCAAGATATCCCGATTCATTTCATTGTCTTCGACTACCAGTATTTTGAACATGTTTTCCTTACGAATGTTTATTTAATTCTATCCCACCAGGAATTCAACATCATTTATGACGAAAGAAAAGTTTCGGTTCTTCAATTTTCAGGTAGTTTCAACAAATGAATTAAAC
>DUCD01000412.1:1328-10177 GCA_012959985.1 Verrucomicrobiales bacterium
GTGCGGTCGTTACACTATTGTTGATGGCACGGTGAAGATCTTCAGTGAGGTTCTTCCCGTTCTTACAGAGCGCTGGGAATTGATTCCCAGGTATAATATCACGCCTTCGCAAAAAGTTCCAATTGTCCATCAGACCGAGAAAGGCCCCATCGGGGAAATGATGCGCTGGGGATTGATCCCTTTCTGGGCAAAGGACGCTTCCATCGGATTCAGAATGATTAATGCCCGGGCCGAATCGGTAGCGGAAAAACCCGCATTCAGGAATTCAATGCGCCACAGGCGTTGTCTGATTCCGGCAGATGGATTCTATGAGTGGAAAGGCAAGGGCAAGGCCAAACGACCTTACCATATTCATTTCAAATCAAAGACGCCATTTTGCTTTGCGGGACTATGGGACCAGTGGGATCAAGGAGAAGGAAAGCTTTTGAAGACTTTCACCATCATCACGACAACGCCGAACGAAGTCACTTCAGCGATTCATGACCGAATGCCGGTGATCCTCCATCGATCGGCATATCAGAATTGGATCTCAGACCAAAACCAGGATCTTGAATCTTTACTGGCACTGTTAAAACCCTATCCTGCCGAAGAAATGGAAGCATATGAGGTAGAACCGTTGGTCAACAGCCCCCGCAACGACAGGCCTGAATGCATTCTACCTCGCAGACCAGCGCCCGACCTTTTTCCCGATGTGTGAAAATCGGATACCTTTAACATGCGGGAAGGCGTCGACTGCCTCAGCAGAAAACGACTGATTTCCCTAATGGAAATGGGCTGGAGACAGAGCACACGACAAACCAAAGGGCTAATTTAAACGCATCCCGCACAGGTAATCGCGCCCGTGAAAACCCCGCTCGTGGAAATTTACTCGGCAACTTTAATGATGACCGCAGTGAGATCATCGGTCTGAAGTTGGTTTCCTGTAAAAGCTTCCACCTCTTTTCTGAGGTGTTTGATGATAAGGTCAGGACTTAATTTCCGGTGTTTTCTGATCAGGTTTAATATTCGAGAATTTCCGAAAAACTCATCGTCAGGTGAAGAAGCCTCCTCAAAACCATCGGTAAGCATGAGTACAAGGTCACCGGGATGGAGAGAGATTTTCGATTCCGTAGTGTAATTGGTATCGTCACCCAAGCCCAGAGGAACTTCGGAGCGGGTCAATTCCGAAGTAATCTCTCCATTTATATTGAGAATAAACCCTTTGGGGTGTCCGGCATTGCTATAGGTCAGTTGTCTCTTATCGGGATCGATTCGGATCAGAAGCATGGTAATGAAACGATCGAAGCCGACATCTTCAGCCAAAACCCTATTCAGGCGACTCAGAATCAATCCTGGATCGCTTCGGTTCTTTGAAAGAATGCGTAGATAGGCCCTTGTTTCCGACATGAGCAGTGCGGCCCCGATTCCATGACCGGTCACATCACCTACTACAATCAGGTGACCGCCTTCAAACAGTTCAAGAAAATCATAGTAATCTCCTCCCGCGGCTTCAGCGGGGATCGAGCTTCCTGCAATGTCAAAACCGGGAATAATTGGCGGCATATCAGGAAACAGTCCTTGCTGAATCTCCTTGGCGACCATGAGCTGATCCTCATTGTGTCTGAGAGCCGCTTCGGTTTGTTTGCGACGGGTAATATCCCTCATGAAGGCCACGCACCAGTTTCTACCTTGCCAGGACAAACTCCCAAACGCAATTTCAAGGTCGATGTCTCTTCCGTCCCGGGTATGTGCCAAGGTCTCTCGAATGATTTGACTCTCATCTCCTGAAAACTGGCTTTTAAAAAAGGAGAGTCCCATTTTTTGAGATTCCGGCAATCCGGGAGACTGAATGTCTTCCAACCGGCGACTGATTAATTCCTTGTTGCTGTATCCTGTGATTACAGTAACGGCGGGATTGGTAAATGAAATGAGTCCTCCACTATCCATCAGTAGGACACCGTCCGGAGAAGACTCCCACAGCAGGCGATATCGCATTTCACTATCTTTCAAGGCCTCTTCTGCCGATCGCCTTTTATTCCTGACTTCCGCTTCCCTTAATTCCCTCTCAACCGCAGGAACCAACCTTGCCAAGTTTCCCTTCATCAAGTAATCATGAGCTCCGGCCTTCATCATGGCGACGGCTACATCTTCGCCGATACCGCCTGAGATAACGATAAACGGGAGGTCCTGTTCCGATTTTTTTACGATTTCAAGAGCTTCCGGTGCTTGAAATTCAGGAAGGTTATAATCTGCCAGAATCACATCCCAATTTTTATCAGACAAAGCGACCTCCAATTCTACGGCGGATTCAACTCGCCGAAAATTCGCTTCATACCCACCGACCCACAGCAGATTCACCAAGATCTGTGCATCGAATTCGGAATCCTCAATGATCAGGACATTCAGAGATGTTTTTCCCATGTAATTATGCCTATTCATAGAACTAAACCTAAGCCATGGAATACAATCCTTTTCCCAAGGAACTTTTATTTCAGCCAAGGGTCGCATAGGATCCAATCAAAAAACCAATGGCTGACTTTTTCGAATTAAGATCGGCATAACAACTGAAAACAGTTACAATACTCGCGATAAACACTTCTTTTTCATCTTAGGTGGTACTTTTAAAAAAAATCCTTATTCGTCTTCCGAATGGCACCCGGCAGATCCTGATGACTTGCCTCTACGGTTTAGCAGCCGGCGTGGCCGCTGTGGTATTTAATCTTTCGATTGAGTTTTTCCACGAACTCACTTTCGGCACGATCAGCGAATCCTCTTTCCCCCGGTTCCTGATTTTCAGTTTCATCATCATCCATTTGACCAGCCTACTTTCCGGATATCTGCTCACTCGTGGTGGCAAGGAAGCAGCAGGAAGCGGAATCCCCCAGTTGAAGCTGGCATTCTGGAAAGACTTTGGCTACATGCCCTGGAGAGTGGTCTGGATAAAATATCTGGCTGGATTACTGAGTGTCGGAGGGGGAGCCAGTCTGGGCAGGGAAGGACCCAGTGTGCAGCTCGCCGGCGGGCTCGCTTCCAACCTTGCGGGAAAACTTGGAGTAGTAAAACAGAAAAGAAGACCGGCGGCAGTCGCCGGGGCAGCGGCCGGTTTAGCGGCAGCTTTCAATACACCACTGGCGGCAATGACCTTCGTCCTGGAAGAAATCATCGAAGATATGAACAGCCGTTTTCTGGGAAGCGTGCTTCTGGCCTCCTTTATAGGCGCCTTGGTTGTCTTTGCTTTTATCGGTGAGAACCCTGCATTCGAAATCCCGGAAATGGCAGCTCCTTCCTTTTACGCCCACCTGCTGACGCCCGTTGTAGCAGGTCTCTCCGCATTGATAGGTGTCGGATTTCAGATCGGAGCCTTGAATCTGAGAAAAAAAAATAAAGACCTACAAGGTATTCCGGATTGGGCGCGTCCCTGCTGTGGCGCTTTCATCACTTGGATCCTCGGGGTAACAATTTATGGGACCACGGGACATATGGGGGTGTTTGGACTTGGATACGAAGATTTATCGCAAGCCCTGCATGGTAATCTTGGCTGGAAAATTGCCGGACTTCTGCTATTTGGCAAAATGATGGCCACGGTCAGTTGTTATGGTTTCGGAGCCTGCGGCGGAATCTTTGCGCCCACACTTTTCCTTGGTGCGGTCAGCGGGGTGTTCGTTTCCGGACTTTGCGGGGAACTCGGCCTTCAACTCACCTCCGAAGACAGCGTTGTCCTGGCCGTGGTTGGCATGAGTGCCTGCATGGGAGCCGTTGTAAGGGCACCGATTACCGCAATTCTCATCGTTTTCGAAATGACTCACCAATTCACCCTAGTCCCCGCACTCATGTTGGGAACACTGGTCAGCCAGGCCGTTGCGATCTCATTGATGAAAAACAGTTTTTATGAATCCATACTGCTACAGGACGGCCATCGTCTGAAAAATGTAATCCCTCCCCGAGACTTGAGGAGTTGGCAACAACTCCCGGTTTCGGTCATTACAAACTATCAGCCTGCAACCATCAAAACAGAAGAGTATTCAGATCTGAATATTCCTTTATCTGAACATCCTTACCAGAGATTCCCCGTCCTTGAAGCAGGCAAGCTGATCGGCATACTAACACGAAAGGCCGCTGAAACTTCGTTAAAAAGCGGAGAATCGCCCTACCTGGAGCCAGCCAAATACTGCCAACGTAATCAAACCATCAAGAACATTCAGCATCTTCTGATCGAATCGACCACCGGTATTGTCGTTGTCGTCGATGAAGGAGCCGAAAACATTCTTGGTATCATTACCTTGCACGACCTTTTGCGCGCTCAGGTGGCTCTGGCATCCAAACATCCGGACTGATTTCTCCCCGGAGACAAAAATATCGCTAAATCGAGACAATCCGGGCTTGACCCCAGATCTAATGGAATCTAATTTGCTCGACTGATGATCGATATCCGACCCATTCTAGTCGTTGAAACTGTCCTTGTAGGCCGGATGGTCGTGCGGACATGTCGAATATGAATTAAAATCGACATTGATGCCACGACCAAGCGGTCGTGGTTTTTTTTTACCCGGAAATAATTGAAACACCGGATGATTCAAGTGCGGAAGTCTATGAGCAAACAAATAGCAACGGGCGGAACGGCCCCTGTTTCGGAGAATAATGATTTAGGCCCCACGATGATGGGCAGTGAAGTTTTGGTTGCCTGCCTGGAAAGAGAAGATGTCGACACCATTTTCGCCTACCCAGGTGGAGCCAGCATGGAATTACACCAAGCGCTCACCAAATCGAGCAAAATCCGGACGATTCTACCCCGGCATGAACAGGGTGGCGTCTTTGCGGCGGAAGGATATGCCAGGGCCAGCGGCAAAGCGGGGGTGTGTATGGCGACAAGCGGGCCAGGCGCCACCAATCTGATTACAGGCATCGCCGATGCCTTCATGGACTCGATCCCCGTCGTGGCCATTACGGGACAGGTTCCTCAAGCGATGATTGGAAAAGGAGCTTTCCAGGAAACCGATGTCTTCGGAGTGACCCTACCCATCGTGAAACACAGTTTTCTGGTAACTGATTTGAAAGATCTTCCTCGTATCGTCAAGGAAGCATTTCACATCGCTACTTCTGGACGGCCTGGCCCCGTCCTGATAGATATCCCCAAAAACATCCAGCAGCAAAGAATCCAGCCGGTTTTCCCATCAGAAGTGAACATTCGGTCCTACAATACAGAAAAACGCGCGCCTGACCTGCCTTTGAATGAAATTATTGGACTGATCGAAAAGTCAGAAAAACCCGTTTTATATGTAGGAGGCGGAATCATCAGCAGCGGTGCATCCGAGGAGTTAATCAAGTTTGCAAAGACCGCTAATATCCCGGTGACCTCCACCATCATGGGATGTGGCGCCTTCCCCGAAACTCATCCATTGTCACTCAAATGGTTAGGCATGCATGGAACGGCATATGCAAACTGGGCAGTTGCTGAAGCAGACCTCCTGCTGGCATTCGGCGTGCGATTCGATGATCGTGTCACCGGAAAAGTCGATAAATTCTGTGAACATGGAACCATCGTTCATATCGATATCGACCCTTCAGAAATTAATAAAAACAAGCCCGCCAATCTCCCGATCATCAGCGATATCGGTTACGCTTTGAAGCGTTTGAATGAGCTTCTGGAAAATCAGCCCCTAACGGCCGATTTTTCTCCCTGGCTGGAAAAGATTGCGGCATGGAAGAAAAAAGCGCCCTTGAAATACAAGGTGACCGACGAACATCTTTCCTCCCATCACGTCAAGCAACACCACAAGGATACTTCGGAAGAAATCATCATTCCTCAATTTGTCATTGAATGTCTTTACGAGATGACGAAAGGGGAAGCAATCATCACCACCGGGGTTGGACAGCACCAGATGTGGGCGGGACAATATTACAAATTCGACAAACCCCGACAATTCCTGACCAGCGCCGGATTGGGATCCATGGGATTTGGATATCCCGCCGCCTTGGGTGCCAAGGTCGCCTGTCCCGACAAGCAAGTCATCGATATTGACGGGGATGGCTCATTCCTTATGAACGTTCAGGAGTTGGCGACAGCACATATTGAACACATTGGTGCCAAAGCCATTATTCTCAATAATCAGCATCTTGGCATGGTGATGCAGTGGGAAGACCGGTTCTATCAAGGAAACCGCGGCCATACCTACCTAGGTGATCCTGAAAAGCCGGATGCCATTTGTCCCGATTACGTAAAGATGTCCGAATCTTTTAACGTACCTTCTGAACGCGTTATGTATAAATCCGAATTGAGGCCCGCACTGGAGAGAATGCTCGCCGAGAGCGGACCTTATTTATTGGATGTGGTCGTTCCCTACACCGAGCATGTTCTTCCCTTCATCAAGGCTGCCGGAACAATCGAAGACATGATATATGAGTAAGCCAACCCTTTGACGGTATGAGGCACACCCACAACAAGCAAATTCGAAGAGTCCTTGGCATCGATTCCCGAAACTCATTCGGGATGCTATGGATATGCCTTGGGTGTTCAGCCTTGTACCTCTCCGCGGCAAACAAAACGATCGACTTCAAGTCGTCGACACTCAACAAAACCCCAACTGGCTTTACCAGCCATGTCTCCGGGACCGGCCCCGTGGGCTCCTGGGCCGTGCTCGAGGATGCGGTTCCCACTCTTTTCAAACCTTTCACTGAAAATAGTCCATCCGGTGAAACTCACAAAGTTCTAGCCCAGACCAGTCGGGACATCACCGATGAACGTTTCCCCTTACTGATCGATCAAAGCACCTTATACAGTGATTTTGAATTGAAGGCACAGATTAAAATGGTAGGGGGAGCCACTGAACAAATGGCTGGAATCGCCTTCAGAATCCAGGACGAAAACAATTATTACATCATTCGGGCCAGCTCCCTCGGCAACACGGTAATGTTTTACAAGTTCGAAGATGGAAAACGAAGCCAACCGATCAGTGTCAATGTCAAGATTGAGAAAGACGTTTGGTATGAACTATCGATTGAATGTCGCGGAAACCAGATCAACTGCAAACTGAATGACCGTCCACTATTTCCAACTCTAAACGACAGCTCCTTCAATCAGGGAAAATTAGGATTCTGGACAAAATCGGATTCCGTCAGTTATTTCGGAAACGTCTCCATCAAATATAAACCAAAAACCCCACCGGCGGTCACTCTCATCAAGAATATAATGGAGAAGCAGAAACGTCTGGAAGGGCTTAAAATCCTTGCTGTGGATCCAGATAATGAAGATCAGATCATACAAATCATTGCAAGCAGTTCTCCTGATGAGATAGGAGAAGCAGCCGATGAAGTAGGCAAAGACGTTCTTGAGAATGGTGAAATCTATATCAGGAAAGAAAAGAAAATTGTGGTGGTCACCCTTCCTCTAAAGGATCGAAACGGTGATACCATGGCCGCTGTAGAAGTGACTCTCAAGAGATTCCTGGGACAAACTCAGAAGACAACTATTACCAGAGCTACCCTGATCGTTAAACTCATGCAGGAACAGGTGAATTCCTTCAGGGATTTGTTTTATTAATCACCCCCCATTTCCCCAACATCATTCCGCCAATGTATTCGGGGGTAATTTTCAATTATTCTCCACAATTATTGACATCGGCCTGCTTTCTGCTTTTTCCATAATTGCTATGAGAACGGGCGTATTTATAGAAAGAGATGGGATTCTAAATAGAACTCGGTTGATCCGTGGGCAGGCAAGGCCGCCAAGAACACCGAGTGAACTGGAACTGAATTACGAGGCGAAAGATGCCATCACACGGCTGAAGCAAGCTGGGTTGTTAATCATTGTCACGACAAACCAGCCTGGAATATCAGACGGTAGTATATCCTATCGCGATCTGGACGAGATCCATCAACAGATGCAGTCCTTTTTCGATCTGGATGATATTCTGGTTTGTCCCCATGACGAATCAGAATATTGTCCGTGTCATAAACCGAGGCCAGGCATGTTTACGGAAGCGGCCTGGAGTTGGAATCTCAATCTGGATCAATCCTACGTAATCAGTGATAAATGGCAGGATTCAGAGGCCGCTCATAACTTGGGGCTGACATCACTGATGATTAAAAATCCCCGGATTGGGACAGGCCATCACGATTTCGTGCTGAAAAACATCCATCAAGCCGTCGAAAAATTACTGGTCCTGAACAAGGCGAAAACCCGATTAGCCGCGGGAAAAGCCGTTATTTAGCCAATATATTTTCAGTTTCAATACGGGCCTTTTTTACGGAAGAAGGCACATCGTCTGGAGATAATTTCCGGGAACCTCCAAGGACAACAACTTCCCCTTTTTCAGATAGCCTTAATCGGGGACGGGAATCTGAAAACACGTGAGTTTGACGTTTCACTATATCTCCGGTCAAATTGATCTGGTTATAGCGAAATTCGCGAGCACCCACTTGGCAGAGAACGTTGAGCCTTCCCTGCTGATCGACAACAGCTTGTGGATCGGCAAAGGAAATGATTTGATGAATTGGAAAAGCACGGAGGATTCGCTTTGATTCAACATGAGATATTTGAATGTACAGGTTATTTCGAGCGGTGTCCCTAGCTGTAATGAGATCATACTTCACCATGGCAGGAGGCAAGCCTTGGCCCATGGGGACCCCGGCAACCTGACTCCAGAGTGATACCCCTGCAGCAATAGTGAACTTCTTCATTTTACTGGCGGCGTACAAATTCTGATTAGTAAACGACGCGGCGGCCTGAATCAGGTATTTGCCCTGACGAACGATATCGAAATGCTCAGTCAGATTAATGGGGATCATTGCCTCTTTTGAATTCGAAAGCACGACAGACGAACCCTGAGTGGGCAGATTCTTAAGAGGTTTTATGAAATGACCATCTTTAGTTT
>DUCD01000412.1:10187-13461 GCA_012959985.1 Verrucomicrobiales bacterium
GAATATTGCCGATTTCCAGGTTCTGTCCTGAAAAATTGACTAGACGAACTTTTACCTCAAAATCCTCCTTCGGCAAATACCTACGCTCCTTCCATTCCAATTCGAGAGAAATCTGAGCCTGGACTGCGAGGAGCATCCACTGACAAAATCCAAGAATCATTAGGTATTTTTTCATCTGCGAAATCTTAAACCGGATCATTGAAGTAACAAGCGAGAATCACCAGGAATTTAAGTTTCCAACCGAAGAACCACTTGTTCGGCGATCCATTCGGGAGTGATTAAAGTTAGACATTCCCTGTCGATAGAGTTTCGGCAGGTCGATTTCATACAGGGAGCACAGGGAATTTTTATCCGTTGGACGTCATTCATACCACCATACGGACCGGTCCGAGCGGGATGAGTAGGACCAAACAAAGCAACTAAGTTCTTTTTTAAAGCGGCCGCAATATGCATTGGCCCCGAATCATTGCATACAATCACGCGTGAAATCCGAAGCCATTCAATCAATTCCGGAAGTGACGTTCGTCCGGTCATATCACGAACACGCTGAGGAAACAACTGAACCAAGCTCTGTCCAAGTGCTTGTTCGTCCTTACCTCCGAGGATCACGAATTCCCGATCCATGCAGTCGGCATGGCTAATTAGGATTTCAAGTAATCGTCGCCAGTATTCGGCAGGCCATTGCTTATTTGACCATCTGGCTCCGGGACAAATGGCAATAGGATCTACTGAAGAAAACGCTGAATCCGAAAAAGAGCACTGCACCGCTTCTGCCGCTCTTATTCTGGGTGGGATCCATTCAAAATCGCTATCAACAGACACCCCGAGTTGTTTCAGAACGGCTAAGTACCAATCGACTGCATGGGAATCATAGCTGGGCCGGGGCACAGCCACATCATAAAACGCATACGAAAACTCTCTGGGATCTTCCACCCCGATGGTAAATCCGCCCTTGGCAAACCACGAAAAAACTCCACTGCGAGCCAAACCCTGAAGATCGATCACCCAATCAAAACGGCATTGCCGGATTTCTTCGAGTTGTTGATAAAGCTGTGGCCAATAGCGGGGGTTCCCCCACTGGCTTCTGTGAAAAGGTATGAGGCCATCGAGATCCGGATCCTCCTCCAATAAGCCTCTCAGGCCCTGATGAATCCACCAGTGAATCTGGTGAGAGGAGTCTGATTTTTTCAGAAGTCTCAGCACTGGGAGCGCTTGAATAACGTCCCCAAGAGAGCTGGGTTTCAGAATGAGGATTTTCAATGACAGAAAATGCTTACCTCCCGAAGGACAACCTTTCAGCAAGCCTTTCGGGAAGACCGGCTGCCAGGATTTTTTTCTGGGTGGTTTCCATGTCGTAATCTAGCCGACGAAGCTCAACGACGCCTTCATCCATGTCATAGGTGGCGTATGTTGCTTTCGCGACACCGTCTCGAGATTGGCCAACGCTTCCAACATTTATAAAATACTTTTTACCGGGCTCGATTTTTACCCGGGAGTAGAAACCGCCACGAAGTCCGCTGTCTCGAATAAATGCCACAGGAACATGAGTATGACCAAAGAAACAGACACTGGTGTTTTGATATGTAAAACTGGCAGCCGCCGCCAGTTTGTCAAAGACGTAGCCCCACCGTGCCGGACCATCCAAGGTCGCATGCACAATCGTAAATTTGTAAACCAGTCTTAAATAACGTAAATCACGAAGCCATTTACGATCTTCATCTGACAATTGGCCACGAGTCCAGTTGACTGCCTGTGCCGCATGAGGATTGAATCCGCCCAGTTCACCTTCCATAGAACAGTACTCATCATGATTCCCTTTGACACAAGGCATCCCCATGTCTCGGACGATATCGAGACATTCCTTCGGATTGGCATTGTAACCCACCACATCACCAAGGCAGACATAATCCGTACAGTTCTGTTCCTTGCTATCCTTTAATACAGCCTCGAACGCCTCAAGGTTGGCGTGAATATCGGCGATGATAGCGTACTTCATTTTTTTAATAATAAATCCATTCTTCTAGCTGGAAATCTTAAACCCTTTAAATTCCTCCAAGTCATCATTCCAGGCAATTCCTTCATTCCTGATGAAATGACCGACTCCGGATTTTCGGATGCCTTCCAGAAAGCTTTCCAATTCCAATTTCTCCCCTTCAGCAACCAGTTCCACTCGGCCATCATCCAGGTTTTTAACCAAACCCACCACCTCATAGCCAGTCGCAACGAACTTCACGGTGTAACGAAACCCGACACCCTGAACTCGTCCGGAATAATATACTTTCACTTTTCGCCGATTCATTCGGATAAACCATGGGAATCGAACTCATCCGGTCAAACGTGGTTGTAGATCCAAAGGAGTCAAAGATCAGCAAAGATCAAGCCATAACCACTGGAGCTAAGGCAACGATAATGTGCATCTTCCTAAAAATTTTAATAACTGATTGCTGCTCAATCTGTTCCGTCCATTAATCCAATCAAACATAAATGATTTTCACCGTGAACGTCTCAAAACATTTAAGCGAAACCACGCTAATCGCGCGATTCCTCATCACGATTCAGTCCTTTCCTATGCTGAATTCTACGTTTAGCAGCAAGCAGTCTTCCAGTAGTGGAGGGAACCTCTGGTTGCTTTTTGAGGGAATTGGAGGAAATTTCGTCGGGTGATTCTTTTTTAAAAGCGATCCGCTTTGAATCCGCAGCCTGTTTACCCTCATGCTTAACTGCGATGGAATCTTCCTCGGAAACCGGATTGAAAAGTCTTTCAGGTGAGGAGGAACGTTCCGTTTGGTCCCGTCTGATACGTTCCCGAGTAGCCAATAAGGCACTCATTGATTGATCACGAACGCCCCCGGTCTCCGAGTCTCTTTTATGAAAAGGAATCAGACGCCGCAGATTTTCGGTCAAGCGATTCCACTCATCCCGGTCGATCTGAATTCGACGAACACCAACATCGAAAGGAAAAAGAAGGATCGTTCCCATGAGAAGGTATTTCCAAAGATCGAAGGGCTGCTGAGTCCGGACTCGATGATGAAGAAATGGATTATCATTCGTGTTATCCTGTTGGAGGGTTAGACCATTGGACCTTGTGGAAATTCGCTGCAGGAGACTGCGATTGGCAGTGGTCGCCATGAATTCAGGGGAATAGCTGACACTGGTACCTAGAGCTTGGGCTGAACGCACTTTGCCTTTGACCAAATCCCGGAGATGAAGAAAATAAGAGCCCATTTCCTTGACGGGAAACTTGCCTTCATAAAACCCCGGTCCGGTCTGCTCC
>DUCD01000413.1:0-3150 GCA_012959985.1 Verrucomicrobiales bacterium
TTTTATCAACAATAGGAACAAAAACCCAATTCTGATTTAAGCGAAACATTTGAGCTCCACATTTCATAAGATTGTCACGATAATTATTCTTTAATGATTTATTTAGAAGAACTACTTTTACCCCACCACATTTTCATTTGATGACATTATTGAATCAAAGGGAATACCAACTGATGTCGATGTCAGCATCGCTTTCAACAACAACATGGCTACATCCATATTACGAGGATCTTACCACTACTATAAATACACCCCGTCAAAAAATCCCTTGAAATACGATAAATATTCACTGAAGCCTTTTTCCAAGCTACAAAGAACAATCCGGTATTACACAAACAATGCACTATTTGCGGATTATGGCAATGGATTGGAACCGGTTGTAAGTCTCCTGGACCGCCAGACAAAGCCAGCCTATTTCCTTACCATCGTTGTATTTCTTCTTCCCATCATGGTTGTTCTATTGATCATCAAATACACAAGGCAAAAAAGGAGGTTAAAATGAAAAACACATCACATAAAAGAAATAGAGGATTGGCACTTATCACTGCCATAGTTATCAGCGGTTGTCTCAGTTCGGTGCAGGCGGGCACGTGTAAGGGGCCGGACAGCAGTCCCTGTCGTAACATATCGGCGGGATCAAAAATTATTTTCTGCCGAGTCAATACACTGATTTACAGTCAAAACAAAATAACGGGAAAAGTCGGAGTTTATCTCGATAAGGACCCTCAAATTAGAATTCCGGTTTATTCCTTTGTGGTTACCCCTCGGTGGACCAGCCTTGGTGAAATTGAATCATGCAAAAGCGGTTATTCAAAAGGAGCGAAAACCTGTTTTCTTTCAAATCGCTGGTGTCGGTGGAAGGAATCATATAAAAATTGTAAAGGAAACACGGTATCATCATTCAAGAAAGAGTTAAAAACCACCAATATCCCTGCAGATCCCCGTTATGTGCACCGATGTGTGAGTTCCAAATGATCTGAACTATCATATTACACCACCCTATCCAACAGGCCTGATCCCCGTCATCTTACAGGAACAGACCTGTTTTTTTGTTCAATTATTTCCTGCCGACCGGCAGGAGCGGAGGAATCAAGCGGTACTAAGCCACCCTACTCCAAAATCCCTTTGGAGTGTAAAGATTTTCAGCGAATTCCGGCACGTCCTACTTTCATCACCAGTGCGAGGCTCTAGATCCATTCGATCGTTGTTAATCCAATCTGGCTCGGACAGTGTCCGGGCCCTTGGTTTCATGACTCCGGTTTTAATCACTTGCCTGCTGATCTTTCACAATTCCGTGGAATCGGTATTTCGTTTTCATTTCGGAATTCATTTTACTCAAGCGGTTATCCATATATTTCCTAGCGACGGCTCACTGCAACTTTTGATATTGCTGGGATTGTATGCCAATTTTCTTGTATTGGAATGGAGCAAACAATGGCTCCCAGCCAACCGAAACAGTGCCGATCGTCCTGGAATAAATTTCAGATTGATGGTTATGGGAAACTGGGAAAGCAGCCTGTTTTCCACCTTGGTATTGATCAGTGGGATTCATTTCGTCTCAGGCTCGGGTGAAAGACGATTATCAGACCTCGCCCTGCCCTTGGCTTGGGGGCTCTTTCTTCTACAATTGTTTCAAATTCATTTCCTGTTCGTTTCAAGAAGGAAAGGATTACAGAATGGGGTCCTGCCTGCTTTGCTCGTATTGGCGACGGCCATTGCAGTGGGAACACTATCTGATCCTCGCGGTGGTTTCGCCTACTTTTACCAAGAACGGGAACGCCTTCGAGGCACTTGGCTGGATCCGAATACATTGGGCCTGTTCGCAGGAATCGGAATTATCATCACAATCGGAATTCTTCTGTCCATCGCTAAGAGGAAACCGATCCAAACCGGATCGGTTCAAGGCCACACCTCTCGAATTAACATATTTTTTGTATTCTGGAGTTCCATAATCCTGGTGGTTTTGGTTTACGGACTTCTATTCTCCTACAGTCGAGGGGCATGGCTCGGAACCATTACTGGCCTGATATGGCTGGGCTTACGAGGAACCAGCTTTCAGTCTTTCCACGAAGAATCCGGTTTTCTGAGCCAATTGAAGAATCGCCGAAGAATACTGCTCTGTTTTATCATCGTTACGGGTTTTGTGTTTTCCATTGGAATCGGACAATTCAGTGAACACTCCCTTCTCCGTCGCGTTGCATCGATTGGAAACACGTATGATTTTTCCTGGCGGAATAGACTCTCGAGTTACAACGGATCACTGAGAATGATCTCGGATAAACCACTCATCGGATGGGGATCGGCTGATCTGCAAACCGTGTATTGGAACTATTATAAGCCTAAGCGTATCGTTGAGCCAGAGGCATTAAAAACCAATGATTTCTTCAGGATCGGCCCCAGTTTTGGCTTTCCATTCCTCTGCCTATTCGCCGGAGGATTGTTCTTTCGAGTCTTTCCTCATTGCAACAGTCCTCGATCAACCCAAAATTCTGCACAGGAAGCATCTTACTTTTTCCATCGATTTCAAACAATATCCCGCTCGGCATTGATCGTCCTGATATTCGGGTTTTGGTTTAATGGCGGATTATTTGAAATCCCCTTGGCGAGTCTATTCTGGCTACTGATGGCATTTTCAGGAAATATGCCTGCTTTCAATTGCGCTGTATCGGAAGGGGACTGATATCAATTTCATTCTTCCTGTTCCGACGCCGGGCGTACAGGGTGATTTTTGCACCCGGAGTTTGATTACTTGGAAAATGGGGTTTTGGTAAATCCTTCTCTTTGTTTTCCAGATAATTCGTGAAGGAGATTTCGAAATTGTTAGCTTCGAAAAAATTCAATATACTACCAAAGGTATAACCACCGGCATTGGGAAACTGCAGTTCAATGATAACCATTCGGATTCGAGGAAGCAAGGTCTCGCAGTCCTGCAGAACATGGAATTCTGCCCCTTTGATGTTCAGTCTCAACAGATCGACCTGATTATCGCCAATCCAGTTCTTCAGGCGAATCGCCGGCACCTCGATTGTCTCACGGGCTCCATTCGTCGAACCCGAAGCCTGAAAGTGAACCGTTCCATCCTCAATCCAGACGGCTTTGCTGTGGACGTGGGCATTACCAACACCCAGAGATCTCAGATTTCCCTTCGAA
>DUCD01000413.1:3271-13465 GCA_012959985.1 Verrucomicrobiales bacterium
ACACTCAACAAGGACTGGATTTTTATGAGTCGTCTTGAAATCATAACAATGCTGCTGAAAGGCGCGAACCGCTTCATAGTAGAATTTATGAATATCCTGGTATTGAAAAATTTTCCCATTGATCCGGATTTCCCCCGGAACGTTCCGAGGATATTTCGTTAGATTGGATTTCAGGTCCTTCAATATCTCCTCCATCGTTCCCTCCATCGTATAGGCCTTCTCAATGGCAGAAGGAAGCGGAAAAGTTGTGATGCGGTTGGCAGTGACATCGGCAAGTTTTTCAAATAGAGAGCGAAGTTCTTCGGGCCACTTAAGGTCCTTCAATCCCATCGTTCCCTCAGCAAGGCGTTTCTGTGTGGGACCCGCTGTTTCAGAATTACGTTGCATGGTTTTAAGAAACTCACGGGCAACCGGTAAATCATGACTGGGAGGAACCTCCTTTTGAAACTTTTCCTCTTCACTGACTATGGCCATCTTTTGATCGAACATGCGAACCGGCACTCCGAACGCAGCGGCATAAAGTGAGGAACTTCCCAGACGATTGGTCACCGCAAAGCGATGAGAACAGATGATTCTAAGCATTCGGAATAAAAACGCCTTATCGTACATATGCCCCGCAGTCATACAGGGAAACCCAGCCTTAGAATACAAATGATGCCTCCCCTTTAGAATATCCTTCCAATAAAGGCAGATACGCACAGGCTTCCATTCGTCCGACAATCCATTGAGAAACTCAATCAATTGTTCTTCTTCATAACAAGCGGTCGTGTGATGTGTAGAATGCGCCGGAAATACAACAGTTCCTTCTGCGGACTGCCTTGCTTCTTCAATCTCCTTGGAGATCATTTTCGAGGCATAATACACCGGGGAACCAAGCACGATCGCTTTCTTTCGACAGTGGTTTTCATAAATTTTCGTCTGTTGCCTGGAAAGAAGGAAAAGGTTTGGTAGAGCATGCTGAATCTCGGGCATCCAAGACTGATTACTGAGGTAGGGCGCATGCGGTAATATCCCTGGAAGCCGAAAACTCGACGGCAACCCACAGTATTGCTTTAAGACCGTTGCATTACCGTAAAAATCATTTGGAGAAAACAGCTCGACAGTATTCTCAGAACGATCCTCAGCAAGGGACTCCAGTGCGGTGACATCCGGAACAAGCGGAGTATTAGCCAGATATTTTGTTTCCACTTTTAAGCACCTAAAAAATCGTTTCCGGTAAGAAATTCTGTCAATTCGTAACCCTTGAGCCAGGTAATTGTTGCCTTGTAATCTTCATTAACCGGAAAAATTTTCCCTAATTCATTTGCAACCCACTCAAAGCAATTGATGTAACTTGATAACTTCAAATCCTTCAGGAGAAAGGAGGGACAGTCCTGATTCGCACTTGGGATGAGTCCCAAATTCATCACAGATCTTATAGAAAAACCCTCTTATTCCTATATTTTAGGAAATCACGGGACGCTAGGTCTCCAATGGCAGATCTTCTTTTCTTCGAAATTCAAAAATTATTAAAAGTCGTATTTTCAGGAAAAACTCCTATTCCACTGAAAATGACAATCCGGCATGAAAGTTGCAAGACACCGTTCCGTAAGATCGAAAACTGATGATCTCTAAAAATGAAATCCAAATCCTTTCAGGCTTCCCTATCAAGGCGATTCATTTTCCTAAGCAGATCCAGTGTTATCCAAAATCATGAAAATTGTAGCCATCGATGAGTCTCCTAATCTTCCTAGGCACCCCAAAACAGTATCACAATGATACTACTCTGCCAAAAGCTCTACCAAAGTATTTATTGATACCAACCCTGCCGAGAAACTTCCATTGCGGCAAAGAGCCATACTGGTGTTTTCTTGCTGCCGGCTATGGTGCGGATTTCGTCGGCTTGGAGCTGGTGAATGTCCATTACTTTACTCTTGTTGCAGATAAATTTTCTGCAAGATTTAGCTGCCTTTTCAAGCCAGTCATGTACCGTATTCCACGCTAATGATTTGACTCGGGATATTGAGGATTTATTGACTCCTTCTACACTCAATACTGCCACTTCATCAAATGTTGACTTGGGATGTTGAAGCCTGAAGTAAGGTGTATTCTTCGTTGAACAGAATGTCTTTCCACAAATGAAGCAACGGTGTCGCCGACGCTTTCCTGCCCGGGTCTTGTAGAATCCGTGTGTAACCACTTTCCCCGGGTTGCTGTCAGTATGGCATGGGCATTCTTCGTTGGGACAAGTCATATTCTTACAGATTCGCCGGAACATGGAACTATTCAAGCATTTCACCAACTCTAAACATCACATCCATAACGATTTACACATCAGACCATTACAGTTGATTGCGGCAGTACCATTTTTTTGCACTTGAACGCCATAACGCCTCGCGTTATATTCATTACTAATGATTCGCAGCTTCGCTTGCAGGGAAACCGAACGGATTTTCAACGATGAGGTCTCAAGAAAATTACCGCGAAATATTCAACAGTCCGCTAGGAGAAAATTGCTGCTCTTGCATCAGGCTCGCATTCTAGACGACTTACGAGTTCCTCCTGGAAATAGGCTTGAACTGTTAAAAGGAAACCGATCAGGGCAACACAGTATCCGAGTCAACAATCAATGGCGTATATGTTTCCATTGGGCGAACAACGAAGCAGTGAATGTTGAAATAGTGGATTACCATTAGACCGGGCAAAGAAAATGAAATCGAAAAAACTACCACCAATTCACCCTGGAGAAATTCTCCGTGAGGAGTTTATGAAGCCTTATGGATTGTCTCAGAATGCTCTAGCACGCGCTTTGGGTGTACCACCACGACGCATCAATGAAATCGTATTGGAGAAACGTGCTATAACTGCCGATTCTGCTCTTCGCTTAGCCCAATACTTTGGAACTACTGCAGAAATGTGGGCTGGATTACAGGCTGATTACGATTTGCGTCTAGCCCGCTTCAAAAACCCACAACAAATAGAAAAGGAAATTAAGCCCTTGGCCGCTTCATTGTGAAGTCATATTCCACTCCACAATCGGAGACCGTAACATTGTGACTGGTTGCTAACATTTTTCTGAGACCGTAACATTACATCTTTTTCCTGGTAGGTTTTCGCATCCGCCCCAAGCTTTCCCGAGATCGTGATGCGAATCCATTTGGAGTGAAGGAAATTCCGATGGCTACCCTTGCCACCTCGATTAGCGAATCCAGCTTTCTTGAGGTCTGAGGTGAGCCCCGTAGGGTGCCAAAAGTCGAATACACAAGTATTCATTCGGTATTTACAATTCAAAAGCTCTCCTCACCCACTCACAAAATGAATGACGAAATTCGGCCGAGCCATGGTGGTCCGATGGTCGCTTGACAATTACACTATCAACCAATTCCATTGTAATCCTATTTCCGGACACTGCGAGGCACAACGATTCCGGAATACGGATAATCGGTGGTTGACCACTACAAAGTGATACTTTAGTGTCACATCATGAAAACGGAACTCGTCACTACTTTGAAGCGGAAGGCCACGGATATCATATCCGAATTGGCGGACGATCAGGAGCCGGTGCTCATCACGCAGCATGGCCGTCCGGCAGCCTATCTGATTGACGTAGAATCGTACGACGCCATGCAGCAGCGGATACGATTGCTGGAGGGAATAGCCAGAGGTGAACGGGCGATTGATGAAAATCGGGTCGTCACTCATGCGGCAGCAAAGAAACAAATGAAGCGATGGCTCAGCTGATCTGGACTAAGCCTACCTTGGCGGACCTGGATGTCATTGCCGATTACATTGCGCTGGATGACGAGGAATCCGCCAAGCGATTGGTCGCTAAAGTCTTCCATCACGTTGAGCAGTTGATCGACCATCCTGAGAGCGGATCCGTGCCACCGGAACTGCGCCCCGTCAAAACTTATCGACAAATTGTCGAGCCGCCCTGTCGGGTCTTTTATCGCATTCGCGGCAAGAAGATCTACATCGTGCACGTCATGCGCGGAGAACAATTCCTGAAAAAGGGAATGCAAAAGCGGAAGCGTAGCGCATAACAGTGGGCGAGCTTATTAACTCTAACTTCCGGCTATAGGATTTGTCTAACCGGTTGTCCACCGGAAATACTTCGTCCACGTTGAATATGAAGAAGTTGGCGTTTTCTGGAGGTTCTCTAATATTCCTGTTGTTTTTGATTTGTGAGTCTTTTACGATGCGTTTTCTTGGCCTTCAGAGATTCGGTTCGGTGTGTTTTTCAGCTGGGTGGTTATGCACTGTTGTTCTTCCGAGTTTTCTTTCTCTCTAGAGCTGAGTTGTCTGCGCGATTGTTGGCGGCTGAAAGCCAACTTTCTGTCTTCCATCATCACATTCAGCTGAAGAAGGTTTCTCGTCCGAAATTCAATTCGGCATTTCGTCTTCTTTGGGTTGGCTTCTCTTTGGTTTTCGATTCTTGGCGTAGCTGGGCTCATTTGATGCAGCCCGTAGTGTCCGGAAATTCAATCACCTCCATTTTTACGCTGCACCTTACGGAATTAAAATTATAAATTTGCATTGCAGTATCAGTAATGATACTATTTCCAAGTGTCTGGAATTGACGATTTAGTCTCTCTGATTCGCAGAAATCCCAAAGACGTTCTATTTAATGACTTAGTAAAAGTGTGCGTGCATTTCTTTGGGCACCCTCGCCAGAAGGGAACGAGTCATCGAATTTTCAAAACACCTTGGGCCGGAGATCCCAGAGTCAATATTCAGAATTCAAAAGGGAAAGCAAAAGCGTACCAAGTAAGGCAAGTCTTAAAGGCAATAGAGAAGTTGAGGAAAGAAGAATAATGCTACATAACGATAGATACACCTACCGCGTGACCTGGTCGGATGAAGATGAGGAATACATTGGCCTGTGTGCTGAATTTCCCAGTCTAAGTTGGTTAGGCAAAACTCAAGAAGCAACACTGCGTGGAATTCGCAAGACTGTAACTGAAGTTGTCATGGACATGAAAAAAAATGGAGAAGAGATCCCTGATCCAATTTCCTGTAAAAAATACAGTGGCAAATTTATGGTTCGTATCCCCCCCGAAGTTCACAGAGAATTGGCGATAAGCGCTGCAGAATCGGGTGTAAGTCTAAATCGTTTAGCAAGTGCAAAATTAGGGAAACAATAGGCGTAGTGTCCGGAAATTCAATCACCACCATTTTACGCGGCTTTTCGATGATAATAGTTCAACATTCCTCCCAGTCGTGGGTCGCGTAGAATCTTTCCTTCTGGTGGCATTTTTTCTATTCTTGGTTTGATCATTTTGTTTCCCAATGATTGGTGGGCTCGTTTGGTGTTGTAATGCTCTACGAAATTTTCAACTGCGCTTCTCATGGAGTTTTCTCCGATGAGGATCATTCGGTTCAAGCAGTTTTCTTTTATTGTTTTCACCCACCTTTCTGCGAATGAATTCAAATTAGCGCTTCGCCGTGGAAGTCGAATTGTTTTCAAATCTGTGGCCTTCAGTATTTCTCTGAATTCTTTTGTAAAACATGATCCCTGATCATGTATCAAATCCCCGTGATCTTTTAAGAACCCATCAATGCAATCGGTCAGATTTCGTCCTATCTGTTTCATCCATTCTCCATGGGGTTCTGGAATTATTCCGGCGATTTGAACTTCTCTTGCTGCCAATTTTATTACAAATAACACGTGGTATCGGATCAATCCTTTCATTGTCCAGATTTCGACTGTGAAGAAATCTGTCGCTGCAATCACCTCTCAATGTTGTCGAAGGAATTCATTCCATGGCAGTCCTTTCTTTCGTCCTGGGCTGGGTTCTATTCCTGCATGTTCTAGAATTGTTGCAATCGTTGTTCTTCCTACTTCATGCCTCAAATGTAGCAAGGCTCCCTGAATACTAGTGTATCCCCAATGTCGGTTTTCCGAAGCAAACTTTATAACCAACTCTCTGATTTCCTCTTGAGTTGTCGGTCTGCCCACCCTTCTCTTCCGACTGGAATCATAATTTGCACGCAATCAGTCTTCGATGCCAGGCGAGCAACGTATGAGGTGTAACGATACTTGCTACTCCCTTCATTGTTCCGAACTTCAACTTCTTCGCCTTTACAGCAAGGCGCCGCCTCTGCTCATCAGAAAACCTCATCCGTTTCTTTCCCTGCAATTCTTTCAGTAAACGAACTTCTTCCTGAAGATATTCAATCACCCACTGCTGATTTTGATTCATCCAACCAGCTAACCTCACAAGCACAAACTTCAAAACATCCATTTTCCGGAAAACCTACTGGAATCCACCCTGAAATCCGAACCCAATCCGCCTGACACCCCAAATCAATACCGACTTAAAACCAACGACTTACAAATTAATCCAATTTACGGACACTACGGGGTAAAGCCATCCTCGACATCTTTTGGCTCAAAGACGAATCCTAGGAAGACACTGAAAACCTAATACATTTTCAAGGTAAAATCCCGATCAGAAGAGTTGGAAAAACGATTGAAAACCATCGGCACCGAAAACTGCGACGAACAACAAAAGGAGTAATACCACGAAGCAAATGACTACGCTTTTGGCTCACCACCACAGGACAAGTGATTGCAAGCCCCTCGCCGAACTTTGGCCGAACGGGCCTTTTTACCGAGCAATATCGCGTAGGTCGTCTATCCCTTTTCCTGTTGCCAAAAACCTCTTTTGATTTACCTTAACCAGATGAAATCGGTCTGTCATCACCTATGGATCTGCATCGTTGTTTTTCTGGTAATTGGTCTGGAAAACAGAATTCATGCGGATCCAAATTCGTCCGTTCGCAGAGCACCTGAACGATTGACTCCCGGCGATCATCAAGTTGGCAAGATGATTCCGAATTTGAAACTTAGGGACATTGAGGGAGAATCTTTTCGTCTATCCGATTATCAAAACAAGAAAGGGCTGGTAGTTTCCATCAGCAGTACGACTTGCCCAATGAGTAAAAAATTCGCCCCTTCGCTGGCACGACTGGAGGCACAGTATTCAGCTAAGGACGTTGCCTTTCTGTTTCTGAATGTAAATTCAGCCGAAGAAATTTCTGAAATCCAAAAATTCAGGAAACAGCATGGATTTATCTCAAGATTTGTTCACAACCCGGATTCCCGCCTGGCCGTAGAACTCGGCGCCGGAACTTCCACCGAAGTTTTCGTCATGGATGGGGCACGAACACTGGTCTATCGAGGTGCTATAAGCGATCAATACGGCTTGGGGTATTCCAGGAAGGCACCGCGTAAAGAGTATCTCGTCAACGCTCTGGATGAATTGCTGGAGGGACGCCCGATCACGATGTCAGCAACCACGGCACCGGGATGCGATCTGGATCTGGGCAAGAAAGAAACGATCATGCGCGAAGTCACCTACCATGACCGCATTTCCAGAATTGTTCAGAATCATTGTCAGGAGTGCCACCGGAGCGGTGGTGTAGCTCCATTTACTTTGACCTCCTATAAGGATCTGGTTGGACATAGAGGCATGATCCGCAAAGTTGTCCGGGATGAAATCATGCCACCCTGGTTTGCCTCTCCACCTGCGCACAATGTCGTCAGTCCCTGGCAAAATGACCGTACCCTTTCGAAGGAAGAAAAAGCAGATCTGCTTACCTGGATACAAAATGGCTACCCGGAAGGCACCGAAGAGGACGCCCCCATACCAAGAAAGTTCCATTCAGAGTGGGCCATCGGAGAGCCCGATCTGATCCTGTCAATTCCCGAGCCTATTGAAATCCCCGCCGAAGGAGTGATGCCTTACCAATACCAGCAGACGGATTCAACATTGAAGGAAGATACCTGGATACAGGCAATACAGATCAAACCCACCGCACGCGAATCGCTACACCACGTTCTGGTATTTGTCCGGAACCCGAAACACGGTAGAAAACGCAACCGAAACTCAGATCCATTAAATGACTCCTTCTTCGGTGTTTACGTCCCGGGAAATGAATACGTGATCTACCCCAACGACATGGGACGATTCATCCCAGCCGGTTCACAGATTTCGTTTCAATTACATTACACTCCCAGCGGAACCCAAACCATAGATCAAACCCAAGTAGGTCTGGTTTTCTGTAAAGATAAACCCAAACATAGAGTGAGAGTGGAGGCCATTGCCAATTCTAAATTCAAGATCCCGCCTTTTGCCGAAAATTACCAAGCCAATGCACACATCGATATGCCGGCAGGTGTTTCCATTCTTGGTTTTTTCCCTCATATGCACTTAAGGGGAAAAGCATTTCGATATGACCTGATCTCGCGCGACGAAAACCGAAAGAGTGTGACAACCCTTCTGGATATCCCTCAATATGACTTCAACTGGCAATTGTTTTATCGCTATGCAACACCGCTCCGATTGTCGGAATCAAAAAAACTGGAAGTGATCGGTTGGTGGGATAACAGCGAAAACAACCCCGCCAATCCAGATCCATCAAAAACGGTTCGTTGGGGCGATCAAACATTCGAAGAAATGATGATCGGATACGTCGAGTATTTCGTGAATGAACCGACCGAATGACGATTGGGGACATTCCAGATTCCACCCTTCAAAGACTCCGGAAAGGAGTTGCGATCCCGGCTCATCCGTTGGCACTTACTCACGATCTCAAGCTCGACGAAATACGCCAGAGAGCACTCACTCGATACTATCTGGATTCCGGCGCCGGAGGGATGGCGGTCGGCGTGCACACCACGCAATTTGAAATCCGAAACCCGGAGCATGATCTCCTGGAACCCCTATTGAAGTTGGCATCTCAAACTGTCGATGATTGGCGAGATTCCAAGGAACCACCGATTTTCAAGGTTGCGGGAATCTGCGGAAAAACAAATCAGGCAGTTCGAGAGGCGGAAATCGCACTAACCTGCGGTTACCATGCCGGCTTGTTGAGTCTCAGCGCACTTCGGGAAGAAACAATCGATCAGCTGATCCTCCACTGTCGGGAAGTGTCCAAGGTCATGCCCGTATTTGGGTTTTACCTGCAACCAAGTGTCGGAGGTCGCCTGCTGCCTTATGAATTCTGGCGTCAATTCGTTGAAATCGAAAATGTCATAGCCATTAAGATTGCAGCCTTTAACCGTTACCAGACTTTCGAGGTCATTCGTGCTTTGTGTGAGTCAGGTAGAGAATCGGAAATTTCACTTTATACCGGTAACGACGACAACATCATCATCGATTTACTGACCACTTACCGGATTCAAACCACAGCCGGAGAAAAAACGGCACACTTCGTCGGTGGATTGCTTGGCCACTGGGCCGTCTGGACAAAACCCGCGGTCGAACAGTTAAATCAAATCCACTTTCTCAGGCAGACCAATGCACCTATTCCACAATCCTACCCAATTCTTGCCAATCAGGTGACCGATGCAAACGCCGCTTTATTTGATGTAGCCAACCAGTTCAAAGGTTGTATTCCCGGCATTCATGAAGTTCTTCGCAGACAGGGTTTACTCCAAAGCACTCGATGCCTGAATTCCAAAGAGGTGCTCTCCCCGGGGCAATCCAATGAAATCACTCGAATCCATCAATCCTACCCGCACCTGAACGACGACAACTTCGTTCAGAATAATTTGGACAGGTGGTTAACCTGATAGGTAGGGCGTGCTGTCTCAGCGCGCCTTCTACTGAATTGGGGAATAATCTGTCGCTCGCAGGAACTGTGAATCAACTTTATTCACCAATTTACCATCGGCGATTGAAGCCTTGTAGGCTTTTCTCCAAGCGGGATCACTACCAAAGGCTTTCCAGGATTTTTTGCGGGCATCCATACTGGGGTAAGCCAGTATATAAACCAAAGTATTATCCTTACCTTCGGGGACCCAGTAACCCACCAGAGTAATGCCATACTTAACGAACAAGCCGTTGGTATGATCTCGAAAGCGACTGTGAAGTGCTTCCAACTTTCCGTCATTGGTATGATAGGTCCGCATTTCAAAGATCCGGTTTCCGGGACTGGTTGAAGGAGCTTTGTTTTCGTCCGGGGCCGAAAGAGAAAGAGTGGCTAAGAACATTCCAGCAATCAGGGTGAAAAATAGGGATTTCATAGTCGGCATAGGACGGGCTCAGGGCATTTCTGTCAAGGGGATTCAATTCGATGCTTCAAGTTACTTGTAATAAATCCGCTTGGGTAGAGCTCGCGGCACTGCCATTAGGTTAAGGGTTTCTCCCGCACATATTGAGACCTGCATTCCTGAAGCTGGTCGCGCCGAGGCCGGAAAAAAGTCAG
>DUCD01000413.1:13513-14629 GCA_012959985.1 Verrucomicrobiales bacterium
GTCAGATTGTATGCAGATTTCAACGATCCCGGCTCAGCGCGCCGGGCTTCAGGGATGGCCGTATCCAATTATCTATTCCTTAACCTAATGGCAGTGGGGCTCGCGGTATCAGCTGATCGGTTGAGAGCAAAATTTACGTTCTTATCCAGATAATCCCTGGTTGCCTCCTGATCCAAAGCGGCGACTTTGTCGCACGCAGTCCACAACCTGCCGGAATATCAGAGTTTTCTGGACAAACGCGTCAGCGGTATGGACTGCGTCGACGAGTTTTACGAAGTCGCCGCTTTCCGTTGGATAACTAGATCAGGCTTAACCTAATGGCAATGGGGCTCGCGGCACTGATACGTAGAAGGATTTTCCCGTTGAATGCATATTTTCACAAATAATTTCAATTCACACTTGCCGCTGTTCATCAAAACCTTATTCTTTTTTCAACGCTCTTTGAAACGACGTGGAAGCGCTCAAATTGCTTCTGCGTTACTATGACAGCTTAATGACAGGGAACCCCGTGAGATTCGGGGACGGTTGCGCCACTGTGATGAGTAACGAGCTTCCAGACGCCACTGGCCATTCCAACGGCTGGGAAGGCGGAAGCAAGGTTTGTAAACTCTAAGTCAGGATACCGATTAGGTTGTCCTCGTCCGAATCGCCTTAACCGGGCGGTTCACTTCTCCGTCAAAGAGAAGCGATGGGGCCTGCCCGATTCCGCGCGTGCGGACGGGAATTACAGAAAAGGGGAATTTTTCTGAAGCCTTCATTCTTTGATTTGTCGAGGAATGAAGGCTTTTTCATTCCCGGCTCTGGTCTCGATCAACAACTAAACTATTTCTGCTTCACGCAGAAAAACTGAAAAAGACCAAGTCATGAAAATCAATCGAATCGGATGCCTTATGGGCATCGTCGCAACAGGCTGCTTCCTGGCCGCCCTACCCTGTTCAGCCGACACCTTTGTCGGGAAGGTTATTCAATATGAACCGGGAACCGGTTTTGCCACTGATTTTGCAAGCAATGAAGGCTTCACCGATACCACGTCCATTGTTGGATCTCCCTCCCGAATCACAGGTGGAGATTTCGGCGGACCTGTCGATCCATTCAACCCTCCTTACAAAAAAGAAC
>DUCD01000413.1:14657-33828 GCA_012959985.1 Verrucomicrobiales bacterium
TATCCTTGGGAGAAGGTGGATCAGTCACCCTCGAATTCCCCACACCTGTCTTTAATAATCCAGGCAATCCTTTCGGGATTGACTTCATCATCTTCGGAAGTGCCGGATTTATTATCATCAATGGAGATTTCTCCGGAGGAGGGATCACCGATGGGTCAACCTTCGGCCAAAACACCGGTAACACCCAAGTCTCAGTTAGCCCTGACAATCAAACATTCTTCACCCTGAATTCGATTCAATCACCGACCGTCGACGGTCCACACCCGACAGATGGAAGTGGAGATTTTTCTCAACCGGTCAATCCTGATTTTGGAGCAGAACATTTTTCAGATCAGGGACTGGAAGGAATCCGCCGACTCTATAACGGATCGGCAGGTGGCACCGGTTATGATCTGAGTTGGGCGGTCGATGAATCCGGAAATCCAGTTGATCTGTTCGTCGTGAAATACATTCGAATTCAAGTCCTGGAAGGACATTCGGAAATCGACGGTGTTTCGGTCGTTTCACCATCGTTGGCACCGCCTTCCGTCGAGATCGTGGAGTCATTTCAAAAGAATCCCTCTGAAGGAAACTGGACGACCTTTGGCGATGCCTCGCTATTCCATTGGAACGTCGACCAACAAAATCTGGAAGTGACCTGGGATTCCTCAAAACCCAACAGCTATTTTTATCAGAGGCTCGGCAGCGTCCTGACCAGAAAGAACGATTTCACCATCGGATTCGACCTACAGCTGACACAGATTGATATCGGGACAACCGAAGGAAAACCATTCACCTTCCCAATTGCCATCGGTGTGCTGAATGAAGAACAGGCAAAACGTCCCGACTACTTCAGAGGCACCGGTATCAACCCCGAACACGGGCCGCGAGGTGTGGCGGAATGGAACTATCTTCCTGACTCCGGATTCGGTGCCACCGTATCAACGGGATTGATCTCAATGGAAAACCAATGGGCTTACGCCAACACCTTCCCCTTGGAAATGATACCCGGACCCGTTTACCACATTCAATTGTCCTACTTCGCAGATAGCCAGACCATGACCACGGAAATGACCCGCGACGGGGACCCTTTCGGCCCCATTGAAACAGCAGACTTGTCGAATGCCTTCGGAAGTCCTAAGAACGATGGTTTCACTGACTTCGACGTAAATATGCTCTCCATCACCAACTACAGCGACGAAGGACAAAACCCACCGGAGTTCGCAGGCTCGATCATTGCAAAAGGGGTCATTGACGACCTATCGGTAAAGACAACTGCCCATTCATTCACCATCTCCGAACTGACTCACAATGAATCTTCAGTGGCAATCAGCCTAGCGGCAGAAACCAGCACCACTTACTGGCTGGAGCGGAGTCTTGATCTAAAAACTTGGGTCACAATCAGTTACTTAGATTCCCCGGTCTCAGAAATGGTCGTTCTTTCCGATGAAACACCTCCGCCGCAGCGTGCATTCTATCGAATACGAGGCGCATCCCAATGATACCAGCAACCCCAGTAGCGGAATTCGTGAGGATTCCGATGAGAATAATTCAAGGTAACAGGAAGGTGAAACTTCCAACACACACGATTTCAAAACAGGACAGCCATGAAAACGCCACGACTCGCAGGAACGCCTGCCCTCCCATGGGTTTCGCTCATCCGGGCCAAGCACTGAAGGCATTCACCCTTGTCGAGTTAATGACGGTCATTGCCATCTCCGGAATTTTGGCAAGTCTACTGTTGCCGGTGATTTCAAAATCTAAAAGTTCGGCCCAAAGAGTCCAGTGCACGTCAAACCTTCGACAACTAGGCTTTGCAGTTCAACTTTATTGGAATGACTTTGAACAGAAACCGTTTGCCTATTCCACGGAACGAACTTCAAAGGGTATCCGCTACTGGTTCGGCCGACTCGAAAAGGGTGTGGAAGGTCAGCGAAAACTCGACCACACCCAGGGAGTTCTCTGGCCCTACATCAAAGGGAGGGGGATTGAACGTTGTCCCTCCTTCGACTACTCAAGCCCACTTTACAAGTCAAAGGCAATTACCGCTTCCTACGGCTACGGTTATAATCTTCATATCGCCCAGAAATCCGAATCAGGACTTCAATCTCAAGGACGATTCCGTATGACTCAGTTGAAGTCCCCCTCGGGCTCTGCACTGTTTGCAGACGCCGCTCAGATCAACGATTTTCAACCCCCGGCTTCTTCTTCCAACCCTATGCTCGAAGAATTCTACTATATAAATTTCAATCCCGGAGACTACCCTAATGTACATTTCAGACACCAAATCCAAGCTAACAGCCTCTTCTGTGATGGACACGTATCCAATGAATCCCCTCTTCCTGATTCGCTGGATCAACGACTACCAACCATGAACATCGGCCGAATGCAGAAGGAAAAACTCCTCATCCAATGAATTATATGTCGTCATTGTTTCTTTAATCTTTTGGATTGCGAAACATCAATACTCCATTGCATCATGGGCAGAGATATCATTGAATTCACTGAAATAATTCTAAATATATTATGGCCCGAAATGTATTGGGAGGAGATCTCGAATGTTGTTGTTTGGAACCGGTAACCGGTTTCTACCGGCATGGGAAGTGCGATACCGGAGGCGAAGATCATGGACTGCATACCGTGTGTGTTGAGGTCACCGAGGAATTCCTTGAGTTTGCCCGCTCACAGGGTAATGACCTGATGACTCCGATGCCTGAATACGGGTTTCCCGGATTGAAACCGGGCAACAAATGGTGTGTCTGCGTAGGAACGGTTATGCAGGCCATTCAAGCGGGCGAACCTCCCTTGATTCGCCTGAGGGCAACTCATGTTTCGGTGCTTGAATTCCTGGATATGGAAGTCTTGAAATCCTGTGCAGTTGACGAATCCCAGTGAACCATTGCTACTTACCTGAACTGGATTGAGCAGACTCTCGTTTCAGTCATTTAGGGGTCAGTTCTTATTATTGACAACTAAAGAATTCTTGTCAATGGTATAACCTTCAATCCAACCTTGATCTATGTTGGACCTTATTCTGCAGAACGGTGACATCATTGACGGAAGGAATCAGCCTCGATACCGGGCTGATATCGGAATCAAGGCTGACCGAATTGTAGAGATCGGGGACTTGAGTCGAACGGAAAGCGAAGAACGGATCGATATCATTGGCCAATGTGCAGCTCCTGGATTCATCGATGTTCACGCACACAGTGATGGGTGGCTTCGGCTCGAATCAAACTTCTTCCCCAAGACCCATCAGGGGTTCACTACGGAAATCCTGATGGTGGATGGGATTTCCTATGCACCTGTGACGAAGGATACTGTAGACCAGTGGGTCTATTACCTTCGTGCTTTGAACGGGCTTAGAATGGAAGACTACCATGTACCGAATTCTCTGGTGGAGTACATGATGCGGTTGGACCAAAAGACCGCCCAGAACACGGCCACTCACATCCCTTATGCCAATATCCGTTCCATCGTGCATGGTTTCCATGATGGGCAGCTGGACAAACCCCAAACCTTGGCCATGCAGAATCTGATTGCAGAAGGTATGCAACAGGGAGCCGTGGGGTTGTCTACCGGACTAGACTATATCGCCCAATGCTATTCTCAGACTCAGGAACTGATCAATGCCTGCCGGGCGATTCAGCCTTTCCAAGGAATCTACGTTTCACATGTCCGCTACAAATCAGGACTGATCGAAGCAGTCAAAGAAGCAGTGGAAATAGGTAAAGAAGCTCGAGTGGGGGTACATATTTCTCACTTAAAAGGTCAGTCCCCTGAGGAGGTGGAAAAATTGTTGAACTACATCAATCAAACGGCCGTACATGAAGTTGATTTCACATTCGATCTTTATCCATACCAATCCTCCTCCACTATGCTGAATTACCTGCTACCCTACTCGGTTTGGGATCAGGGTCCACTGCGGGTAATTGACAATCTTCGCAATAAAGACATCAGAAAAGAGTTCTCAGAAAAGCTGAAGCCCCATCCCTTCAATCCACAAAACCTGATCATTGCGTGGACGATGAGTCGGCAAGGTCGAACTCACCAGGGAAAATCGTTAAGCGAATATGCTGCGGAAACTGACCGATCGATTGTGGACGCGATCTGCGATTTATTGATTGAGGAAAACCTAGCTGTCCTGATGGTCATTCGGAGCGGAGATGATCGTTGGGTGGATCCGATGTTTCAGCATGAGTGCTGCATGATGGCCACGGATGGGATTTACTTTCCCGAAAGCCGAATCCATCCCCGAGAATTCGGCTCCGTAGGCAGACTGCTGGGTCCGATGGTCAGGGAGAGGAAGTTGTTCTCTTTAGAAAAAGCAATCCACATGCTTACCAGTATGCCTGCCGAACGATTTCGACTTGAAAAACGAGGCAGCCTAAAGGTTGGAAATTATGCCGACATCGTGGTTTTCAACCCTAAGACCATCCAGGATATGGCGACGTATACCGAACCCAATCTCTCAACAACTGGTATTGATCATGTCTTGGTGAATGGAAAGTGGATTATCCGAAAAGGGGCTCCGATCCCATTTGAAAACAGGGAAGCACCCGGACGTTATTTGCGTAAGGGAAAAAGTACATGACACAACTCATTTCTGCAATCGCAGCATTAATCTCTGTAGTGAAATGATCGTGGTGGTGTGATTGATGAGAAATTCATCATAGCCACTGAGAAAGGAATGTTGTCGGATCGCTGATCTATAGTAGATCTAGGGGTGTTTCAAGGTCCGGATAGGCAGAGAGTCGAACTTGCGCTAAGGCCGCCGCAAGAGTGGTTTTACCAACTTGCCGCGCCCCGAAAAGAGCTACAGCAGATGTATGCTGCACGTTTGCCCTAGCTTACTTGTAAGCCACCGCTTAATCACAGCTAGTATTTTCGTGGTTCGACTCCGAAAATACAAGGTTAAATAAATAGTCAGGCAGACGAAAAGTGGTCAGTGGAATGGTTTAAGGTTCCCCCGATCTCAGAGAGACACTGTTTCGATAAATTCGATTCGTATGCAGTCTTCCTTTCTCGAAGATCCGATCGAGTTCACCAGACAAACCAGACGGTAACTTGCGTTTATCGAATCGTAGTTGTTTGGAGAAAAACCGGCAACAGTGCGGCTTCCGTTCGAATCGAATGCTACTTCAGCTCCTCCCTTCAGGTTTCCTGAAATATCCTCATCAGTGAACATAGAGTCGATTGAAATCGTCAGAAAATCCGATTTTTGAAGTAACGATGTTTCCCGGAATGGTGAATCCAGTTCGCTCAGGTACCACATTTCAAAATCTTCACCGATAATGCTCAGCTCGATCTGCACGACAGTCACATCAATGGGTGCGCCTTCCGACTGCATAAACAAAATGATTCCCCTTCCATCGTCGGGACTTTCATGTGTATGGAAAACGCACAGAAGATTTTGCAGGGCTTCTGCCTCTCTCAAGCTCGTCTCACGCCGCTTATCCAGGTAGTCGGCAGTCTCCTTCTGCAGTTGCTGAAATTCACCTTCCTTTAGGAATTGCCACGAAGAACCGACATTCAAAACGGGACGGCCGAGGAAACCTCGCTTGTGTTCCCGACACTCCCAATGGGTCGGATATTTGAAATACATAAGTATCAAATTAGCGGGATCATCATTTCGAAGGCCTTCATTGTATTTGTAAATCGTATGCTCAGGTGATAGCACCCCGCTGTTGAGCCAAATCGCCTCCGCTTCAAGGCTCAATGCATGGCTGCTGAGATTTCCAACCTCAATCCATGGATCATCAGAGCTACGGACCCATGTTTCGAGGGTTTGCAAGGGAGTCGTTCCACCTTTAGGAAACCACCCACCGTGCTCATAGGCGTACATTGGCAATGTCATCTTGAAACCGCTTCGGTCGTTGGCACAAGAGGCGTATTCGTTCTTGAAGAATTGAAATCGACGTTCTGGATCTCGCTGATGCAGAAATCCGAGCATCGCGAGAATTCCTGCAACTGAGACGGACACACGAAAGGTTCGGCTTGCAACGATCCTTTTACATCGATCAACAATAGCCATGAATCTGTTCATAGATTTATAATGAAGTTAGTGCATCAAAGTGAATCCATCAACTACATTGAACGAAGTAGCCCAATGGCACAGACCATACCGTGCGACGACAGCCCTACAACAGTAATAATAAGGAAACCCGAATTAATGAATCTCCAAACGGCTCGCGAGGACGCTCTCCCCACTGCCATACGGTTAAGGGATCAGTGGGGTCTATTCGTGGCGGATAGAACGGAGTTCGGCATCCGAAGTAAAAGCGGTGTCAAGCCACCGCACTCCATAAAAACCTGCCGGAAGACCAGGATGTCAAGTAAAACACGGCAGCCATTGGAGTGCTGCGGCTCGACGCAGCTTTGGACCGGGATGGGGCGGTGGACAAACCGGATCAGGCTTAACCGAAATGGCAGTGAACTTCACCCTCCCATTTACAGTTGCGCCTCAATGGATCGAACAACTAACATACGGTCGAACTCCACATCAGGAGTTTCAAATAATTGAATCACTGAACCCATCATTATGAAACCATCATTCACTCTTTCATCCATTCAGGAAATTTCACGAAGGCGATTCATGGAAAATGCATCTGTGGCAGTCGGAGCAGGTTTGACACTCAAATGCGGTGTTATCGCCCAAGGCCAGGATGACTCAAAAGAGGCAAAGAAGGCGACCATCCCTCCGAATGCAAAAAGGCGCAGCATCAAAATCGGTTTGATAACGGACCTGCACTACGCAGATAAAGAAACTGCAGGAACGCGTTACTATCGAGAATCATCGGCAAAGCTGACGGAATGTGTAAAACTATTCCATGAAGAAAAACCGGACTTTGTGGTGGAACTGGGAGATCTGGTCGACGCGGCGCCTACGGTCGATGAAGAACTGGGCTTCCTTAAATCGATCAATGGCATTCTTCGCAAAATGGATCGTCCCTGCCACTACGTCCTGGGCAACCACTGCGTCGCGACCTTGACCAAAGAAGAGTTTCTGAAAGAAGTTCAACAACCGAAAAGTTATTACTCATTTGACCTTCATGGGTTTCATTTTGTGATCCTGGACGCTTGCTTCAATCGCGAAATGCAATCCTACGGGCGGAACAATTTTGAATGGACTGATACCAACATACCACCAGCAGAGGTGGAATGGTTGGAGAAAGATCTGACGCAGACTCAAAACCCGGTGATTGTCTTTGCCCACCAGCGACTGGATCTGAACCCTCAGGAATCCTATGCCGTCAAGCAGTGCCGGAAAGTCCGCAAATTATTTGAGGCATCAGGAAAAGTTCTCGCGGTTTTTCAAGGCCACAGTCACAAGAACGAATTACATCTGATCAATGAAATCCCCTACTGCACCCTGGCAGCTATCATTGAAGGCAGCGGTTCAGAAAACAATGCCTACGGAATTCTGGAATTGTCCCCGACCGGCACTATTCAACTAAAAGGCTATCGAAAGCAGGAAAACTACAACTGGTCCTGAAGAGGGCGGAATGTCCACCACCTTTGGGGAGTGCGATAACGAACCGTTACGAAGAAACCGCTTTGAATTATCTCGGTATCGATCACCCATCCCGGGTGGTTCCAACTTCTTCACTGCGTTGATGAAACCATTACCCGATTCAAGCCGCAGCATTGCCAGGCTTACGCATTTTCATCCTGCATCCAATTACTGCTTCCCTGAAGATAGATGTTCTTTCAAAAACTGATCCATCAGGTAGCGTGAGCGATTATTGGCCGGAACTGCGATATCCAACGCATGCGGCCAGCCCTCTAGGCGGTCGAACAGATAGGGAACTTTCAGGCGTTTCAGGTCTTTTGCCAGCATATCTGCCTGCTCAATATCGACCGTCTGATCCAAGACTCCGTGAATAATTAAAGTCGGCGGATCTGATGAGTCGAGATAAGTTCTTGGAGAAGACTTTCTGTAGAGATTCGGGGCTTCATCAAATGATTTTCCGTCAAGGAATCTTTGAACAGCACTCGATTGCTTACCTTCTTCAGTAGCCATGTCGTAAACACCGTAGAAATTCACGACAGCCTGCACGGCACTGCTCACACCTTCATGCCCACCGTCCCCTTCCAATGATATCTCACCGGAAGAATACCCGATCATCATGGCCAGGTGCCCACCGGCCGATCCGCCAATCACTGCTATCCTATGGGGATCGATACCGTATTGATCTGCATTTGCTCTCATCCACCGAACGGCACATTTCACATCTTCAACCGCGGCTGGAAACGGGGCCTGCCCGGACAAACGGTAGGTGACAGTGGCTGCCACGTACCCTTTGGCAGCATAATCCACGGTATAAAATTTATAGACATCCCGGGTTCCGCCGGCCCAGGCCCCACCGTGTATGAAAATCAAACCTGGAACGGGTCGTTTGTTTTTATCGGGAGGAAGATAGAGATCAAGCATCAAAGGGAGTCCACCGCCGATTCCATAAGTCACATCGGCAATTTCCCTGACGCCTGCCGGAAGAGATTTCGGTTGTTGGATTAAGGCAACCTGCTTTAATCCGATGGCCACTACAACCTCTCCCCGGCTGGCATACCCAGGGGCTTCAGGTGGATGGTATTTACTCAGGTCCGAAGACCCGGTTAATTCAGCAAGAAGAGAGCTACTCAAGGTGGAGACCCCTAATATAAAGAGCATGCGAGTTACGATCCGAGTCATAAGGCAGTCCTATGTTTCAAAGTTTGAAAGCAATCATCCAGATCGTCCAGACAAATCACAGAACTCTGAGATTCCCATGCAAAATTCCGGATGACATTCATGCCCTCCACCCAACTATTCTCCATTTTATCGCATCATTTCGTGGCCTTTGTGGGTCAGGAAAAATGAAATGCGGATCATATGAATTTGAAGTAATCGATGGTTTTCCGAATCCCCTCTTCCACTGGCACAACCGGTTCCCAGCCAAGGACTTCACGCGCTTGAGTAATGTCTGGTTTTCGCCGAGTCGGATCATCTTCGGGCAAATCCTGAAATACGAGTTTTGAATTGGAACCGGACAAGCGGATGACCATTTCAGCTAACTGCCTGATTGTGTATTCCACCGGATTTCCGATGTTAACGGGACCCGTCAACTTTGCGTCCATCGCTTTGACAATTACGTCGATTAAATCTGAGACGTAGCAGAAACTTCGCGTCTGCTCACCATCTCCATATAAGGTAATGTCCTCTCCCTTGACCGCCTGAGTAATGAAGTTGGATACTACCCGACCATCCTGAGCACTCATTCTGGGGCCATAGGTATTGAATATCCGAACGACACAGATATCCACCTGATGGGCTCGATGATAATCGAACATCAAGGTTTCGGCGCAACGTTTACCTTCATCATAACAAGCACGGATCCCAATGGGATTCACATTGCCACGGTAACTCTCCGTTTGGGGGTGCTCAAGAGGATCTCCGTAGGTTTCAGAAGTACTCGCCTGAAGAATCCTGGCACCGTGTTTCTTCGCAAGTCCGAGCATATTAATGATACCCAGAACATTGGCTTTAATGGTTCGAATGGCGTTGAACTGGTAATGAACCGGAGAGGCCGGACAGGCAAGATTGTAAACTTCGTGAACCGGTTCATCGATCCAGAGCGGATCAATGATGTCATGCTCGATCAACTTGAAATTCGGATGTTTCAGTAGCAGGTCGACATTTTCTTTACGTCCGGTAAAGAAGTTGTCCACGCATATAACCCGGCGCTTATCCACTAATAATTCGCAGAGATGACTACCGAGAAATCCCGCCCCGCCGGTGATTAATGCCGTTTTCATGGACGCAAGTATGAGTCAGAGTCCTCATATTACTCAAGAAATTCCCCTCAAAAAGGATTATTTCAGGGCAACGATCAGCGAAGAATTCATTCCCTTTCACCTTCCGACCTAGTCCAAATTCGTCACGAATCCTGGTGTCTTGACATCAAAGTAACACCTCATCATGATGACTACATAGCTCAGAATTGAAAGAAACCAACTCCGAATGCTATGAAGTTGTGGCACCTCTCACCCACTCGAAAAGTCACCCCGGCAGAAACACTGATCATTCTGCTCGGAATTCTCAGTATCAATCCATCGGACCTGACGGCACAATCGGTGGATAAACCAAAATCTTCAACGATCTCATCCCCACAGTTCGAAAAATCAGATCATAGGCATTCTAAACTCTGGATTGAGTTTATCGAAGATTTCGGAAGCCGTGTAAAAGCTGCCATGCGAGTCAGGGGTCAAGTCGAATTCAAGCTCTTTATCACCATGGTGGCGAAGTGAACAAAACAGAATGGGCACGTGAACTGGAACGTTGGAAACCGATTCGGGATCATAGAACCAACGGCATCAGTTCCCCAATCTTTAAGGATGTTAGCAAAATGCATAGCAAAGCAGGCGACTTTTGGAAGAAACGAATTCGCAACCTCACTTCACATCATTCGACTCTATTGGCAAATATTTTTTACCAGGAAAACGTTCAGCCGGTTCCCTCCTTTGTTGCCTCCAGAGAAAGCCTGAACCAGCATCAAGATTCCGTGGTGAGGAACCATAAATTACTGATGCTTCCTCTGATCGTTTCCAATGGCAAGCTGTGGATTGTGGTTTCAGATCGCTACAAGCCCGGCAAATGTGTCAAACCCGGCAGCAGAAAGAATATACTGCTGGACGAAACTTTTTATTACCCTCCGGATTCTTAAATACAATCCGGAAGGGTGTGCTGCCCCCACTACCATTCGGTTAAGAATTTTTCGCAGGTTTTTTAACACCGTCATCCCTGAAGCTGGCCGCGCCGAGGCCGGAATAATGAAAGAAATGAATGCCGATTTCAATGATCCGGGGTCGACGCCCCCAGCTTCAGGGGTGCCTGATTCCTTAACCGAATGGCAGTGAGGCGTGCTGTCCCCAGCGCGATGCCTGACTGACATTATCATTCGATTCGCGTCGCGCTGGGGACAGCACGCCCTAGCTGCATCCGTCGATTCAAAAGGTTTTTTCTGCCGATTCAGCCTGTTCTTCCAACTTCTCTTTAGCCTGTTCGAGCCAGAACTGATGTTCCTTATTATCCGGATCGGAGAGCAGAAGGTTGTTGAACATATATATGGCGGATTGATAATCCTCAAGCCTCCAGTAGACGCTGGAAGCGATGGTCAATGCGTTGCGATTGGTCGGATCAACGGCTAATACGGATTCAATCATTTCCTTTGCCAGTGTCAATTGTGAGGCATCGGTGAAAGCCTGCGCCAAGTTGGTTTTATATAGTATATCATTGGGATTGATCCGTAATGCGAAGCGAAAAAGTGGAATGGCTTTCAAGGGCTGTTGGTTCAAGGCATAAGCGATCGCCAAGGTGGAGGAAAGGGCCGCTGTATCCGGAATCAGTTGATTCGCATTTTCCAGTATAGGAATAATTTGACGTGCCACATCAGGCGACATTTGACCGACTACCTCAACCCGGTCTGTTTTGTCATCGTTACGGAAAACCTGTTGGAGAACGGGTTGATCCAGAATGGCTGCCACTGCATTCTTCCGCATTCGATCATTCCGGGGACCTTCAAGGCAACTTTGCCCGAACAAAGTCACATCGTCGCTCCAGATCCAGGATCTATCCCAGGACAAACCGGACCATACAACAAGCAGCAAACCAAAAACACAAGCAGCTTGGCGTCGTTTGGAGATCTGGAAAAGGACAATGGTCAAAGCCATGATAGCGCCAAGCAGAGGCAGGTAGAGAAACCGTTCGGCCATATACTGCATCATGGGAAGGACGTTGGATACCGGCAACAGGAATAATCCGACCCAAAGAATTCCAACTCCAACCGGCCATCGGACCGGATGTTTCAAAAGGAATCGGGTGGCCAAAGCAAGAGCACCCAGAAGGAGAAACCCAACGACGACCGGTAGATCCAGAACAGAGTATCCTCCTTTCATAAAAGTATAATCGATCAGGAATGGAGGAGCGCCGAAGAGCAATCTGAAATACTCGGGCACGACTGGCAACATATCCAGAAGTGTCTGCCAGTAATTTCCGGAAATGGGTTCGGTCTGACTGGAATGACCAATGATCCAATGGCGGTGAACCAGGAAGATCAAGGCCACCCCCAGAAATCCAGTGCTCAATCTAAAACTACGTGAAATCGAAATTCCATGGAATTTGGAAAACACAGCGAATGCAACCAAGACGAATGGTAGGGCGGAAACTTTTGAATAAACCGCAAGAACGAAAAACAGCAAAGCCACGAGCGGATACTTGCTGTTGCGCCATAAAAGCAAACATCTCAAAGATGCCAGGGTAAAGACAGTTGCCATAATGTCATCCAGAGATTTCGCCCAGCAAACAACTTCAGATCCAACCGGATGAACCACGAAAGCGATGGCGCCCAGCAACGCAAATCCGGTGAGGATCGAGTCTTCAGTCTCGACCTGAACTCGTCGCATGAAAATCCGGAGCACGGAAAACAGCAGCATGCCCGCAACTGCGTGCCACAGGATATTAGTCAAATGGTAAAGCCAAGCTTTGGGGGAATCGCCACCACCGGCAAGATAAAGCAGACAATAATGGACGGTGCGAAGCGGTCGGAACAATACAAAACCCTCGGGAAAGGAAGACTGTGCATCCTTGGTCAGAAACATGTCCGGAATACTGGAAAGTGAGCGGATGCTCTGGTTCTCTTCGATGAAATAGCGATCATCCCAGACCAGTTCAAATTGCATTGTGTGCCCCCAAAGAATCAGTGAAACCAACCCAATCACACAGAATGGGGTACATCTTCTGCCAAGCAGTTGTTTTAGTCGATTCATCGGAATTGGCCGAAATTCAGTTTCAATTTTCATATGAAACATCTACCGATCCTTTCATTTTCACTGGAATCTGAACGCATGGTCAAAAATCCAGACCCACATTTTTCCTCGAATCGGTCACTAAATGCCACTATTTTAATTAAACAATGATGAATCGATGTAATCGAGTTATGATCACCGGAACCAATCGGGGGATCGGGCTGGCTCTGGTAAGTGCATTTCTCAAGGACGATTACCAAGTGTTCGCCACAGTTCGTCATCGTGAGAATTGCGAGGATCTGAACCGACTTCAGGAGAAAAAGGGACACGGTCAACTTCAAATTCACGAGATGGATGTGACCCTTGAATCTTCCGTTGGCAATACCTTTCAACAAATGAATCTCCAGACCTCCCGACTGGATCTGTTGATTAATAATGCCGGGGTTTATCCCGAAAACGGCGATGAACTCTTCGAGGATTTAAACCCTGAATGGTTCGAAAAAACCATTCAGGTGAATTATCTGGGAACCGTCCGGGTAACACGTCATTTTCTGCCACTTTTAAAAAACAGCCCCAAAGCAAGCGTTGTCAATATGTCTTCCGGAGCGGCATCCATCACCACCAAAGAAGACGGGAGACGCTACTGTTATGGAGCTTCCAAAGCTGCTTTAAACATGTTTTCGCGAACTTTGGCGGCAGAACTGAAATCATCAGGAATCATTGTGGTGGCTCTGAGCCCCGGGTGGGTCCGCACTGAAATGGGAGGCCCCAACGCGGACCTTTCAATCGAAGAGTCGGCTGAGGCAATCGTTAAAACATCCGCTGAGTTGACTATGGAGAACACCGGTCAATTTCTGGACCGATTCGGGATATCCGGCAAATATGCTTGGTAAACCGGAATACTCGAATCGAAAAATTCACAGCGCTAAACGCACGGTTCCTACAATTCGGTTAAGGGACCGCTCAAGAATAAAACCACCCGTTGGCGGGAGCGCCGTCTAGTCGGACGCAAGGAACGGAAAATGCTGCAAAACCAAGCCGATCAAATTCTTTTATATGGGAAAACAAAAAACAATGGCAACAGGTTTGGGGCAGGCAATAAAAACTCTTTTGTTACCGGTGGGGATTATTCACTTCATGACGTTTTCGATTTTTTCGATCGACCTGACCGTTTCAGAGATCATGTACCACCCGGCAGGCGACTCAGAGGAAGTCCTAGAGTCGGGAGAATACATAGAACTGCATAATTTCGGAAACACCCCCATCTCTCTGGCAGGATTTGAGTTCGATCGTGGCATCCAGTTTCAATTTCCGGCAGACGCTGAGATTCAGGCCAAAGGCTATACCGTCATTGCAGGATCTCCGGATAGAATTCGAGCAGACCATCTGATTTCGGATGTATCGGGGCCCTATACCGGTAGGCTGAGCAATTCCGGGGAACGCCTGCGGTTGATCGATGCGCAATCCAACACTGTATTCAGTTTCCGTTACAGAGACCATGGAGACTGGCCTGCCGCCGCCGATGGCACTGGACATTCGCTGATTCTTGACGGCAACAAAACAGACCCAGACAACCCTAGAAACTGGTCGGCAAGCCGGTTCATTGGTGGATCACCCGGCGGAATCGACGATCCTTCGCAACTTGAGGAACGCAGTGAAACTCTGATTGAACAGGGAAGCAACGCCCGTTATTTCAAGGGAAGAAGCGAACCATCCGGTGGCACTACAGAATGGGCCGGCCTTGATTTCACCCCCGGATCAAACTGGAACAACGGCCCGTCAGGCTTCGGGTATTCCAGCGAAGCGGATGAACGTGTCTTCATTCAGACAACCCTTAATGACATGAGGAACAATTACGTGTCTCTGTATACCCGCCACCGGTTTGCCTTCAGTGCTGAAGATCTGCAGACCCTGTCCCGTCTTGAGTTGGAAATGGCTTACGACGATGGGTTTGTTGTTTACCTCAATGGACAGAGGATCGCATCTTTGGGAGTCTCCGGTAATCCCCCTCCATGTGACGCCATTGCCAACGCGGCGAATGACTATACTCCGGAAACATTCGATTTGATGTCCAGAGTCGATCTACTGCGTGAAGGAACCAACATTCTGGCAATTCAGGGCCACAATGGCCACTTGAGCAACAGCTCTGATTTTGTGCTGTCCCCCACCTTCACAGCCGAATTCATGCCGGAAGCCACGGTGGATGATATGCGACGCCTGATTCAATTCAATGAGATCCTGGCGGCTTCAGGACCTGACCCTGATTGGATCGAGTTTTACAATCCGACGGATTCTCCCATTGATCTGTCCGGTTGCTGGCTATCCGACGATGCCGATCAGTTGGCTCAGTTTGAAATGCCAGCGGGCACTGAAGTAGAACCGAAGGGATTTTTGGCAATCAGTCAGGACACCTTCGGATTCGGGCTGACGACTTCAGGGGAGAGCCTATTTCTGAGCGAACCGAACCTGGCATATGTTCTGGAGGCTTATGGATTCGGGCAACAAGCTGTTAAAGTCAGCCTGGGACGCTTCCCGGACGGGAAGAAAAATTGGTTTTATATGGGGTCCCCTTCACCGGGAATGGAAAATCCGCACCCTGATCGGTTTAAAGGCAGCTCGATTATCATCAATGAAATCATGTATCACTCGCCATTGGGAAGTCGATTTGAATATGTCGAATTGTTCAATGAAAGCATGGAAGACGTGGATTTATCCGCCTGGAGATTCCAGGGAATCGAGTTTACATTTCCCAATGAATTCTCGATCTCCGGAGAGGGTTACGTTTTGATAGGCAAGGATCGACAAGTATTGGGAGAAATGTTTCCGGCCATCGGATCTCTAATAATGGGGAATTACGGCAATTCATTAAGCAATAACGGAGAGCGGATCTCACTCCTCAATGGAGATGATGTCGTCATGGACACCCTCCGTTATGAGGATCGGTCGCCCTGGCCTTTAACAGCTGATGGACTGGGCGCTTCGTTGGAGCGCAGTTGCCTGGACGGGGATTCAGAATCTCCGGAAAACTGGCGAGCCTCCCCTCCTGGAAATCCTTCCCCGCTACAGGAAAATTCGGTAACGGACTGCAATCCACAAAAGCCGTTGGGAGTGGTGGTCAGTGAAATCATGTATCATCCCTTCAATCAGACTGATGATGAACGTCGCACGGAATTCATAGAAATTTTTAATTCCTCTGCAGAGAGGGTCGACTTGGAAAACTGGATCCTGGAGGGCGATGTCCGGTTCCTGTTTCCTCGTGGCTTAAGCCTAGAACCCGATACATCTCTCATCATCGGAAACGATCCCGATCAATTGAAAGACTTGTATCAACTTTCCGATTCACAGGTCACCGGTCCATGGGAGAATAGTCTTCCAAATGGCAGCGGCCTGATTTTGTTAATCCAGGGAGACGGTCGACTGGCGGATCTTGTGGATTACGATGATGACTTTCCATGGCCTTCCCTTGCGGATGGATTCGGGAGCGAGAATGGAAAAGGATTTTCAATGGAACGAATCCACCTCGGTGATTCAGCAGAGAGTCCATCCAATTGGAAAGCTTCGCCAGAAAATCGTCCTTCACCAGGGAAGGCGGCATTTTCCCCGGAGGAACCGTTGCCGTCGATTGAGCATCAGGGACTCGCATCACAGCCCGTTTCCCAGCAGGACAGAGCCATGATTCAAGTAGACGTCACTCACTCGGAGATGTTGCAGGAGATCAGTCTGGAGTATTGGCTGGACGATCCGGAACGAATCGGTGAAACCCGAACGACCCTCCCCATGCAGGAGTCATCACCCGAATCTCTTGATAATGATTTCCTCACGCGGTGGATTGTCGAACTACCCCAATTCCCTGCTAACTCGATTATTCGGTATCGAATTCGGATGAAATCCGTAAGCAATCTGTTTATTGTTTCCCCATCCCCCCAGAGGGATGCCTTTCTCTGGCATGGTTACTTTGTCGATCCAATGGTGGATTCCTCCTTACCCAATAATCATCATTTGTTTCTTTCCTCTGCAAACTGGAAAAACCTGCACACCTGGACCGCTCCCGGCCGCGTTCCGGGCGGTTCCAATCCGAATCCAAATTGGAACAACGAGGTCCCGGCAGTATTTGTGGCGGATGGCATAGTCTATGATGTATCGGTTCGTCACCAGGGAAGCCGATGGGGACGGAACGGTGGCGGCAATACCGGATTCAATTGTCCCTCGCACTTGAACAATGGCCAAGCCCAGGTGCGAAGTTGGAGAATCCGCTTCCCTTCCTATCGACGGTATGATGGGATCGATGTTCTGATCCTTCAAAAACGTTCCGGTTGGCCTCAACATATTTCTTTCCGAATGTTTGAGCTCGCCGGCGTTCCGGCACCGAATACCTCATGGGCAAAACTCCGCATCAATGGATGCGATTACAACAATAAAGCTTTTCAAATCGAACGCCCGGGTCGGGATATGGTGGCCCGCTGGTTCAACGAGGTGGGTGATTTATACAAGTCTCAAGGTTTCACCGGAGATGAAGGCCCCTGGAGCTGGGGAGATGAACGCCTGATTCGCGGCAGAAAAAATGGGTTCAACGTTCAGGAGAGATACGAGTTCACCTACAACAGAAAAACCAGAGGATGGCTCAATGACCCTCAAGACGGCAAACCCGATTTTGTTGAACCTATGATTGAAGAGTTGCATCGGAAGCGCAGCCAGGGGAAAGCCGCGCTTCGCCGCTGGCTGGAAGAAACTTTTGATGTGAATCGTACTTTGCGTTACATCTGCACGATTAATTACGTCGGCACTTTTGACGATATGTTTCAAAACCATTACTTGTATCGGGATGTCGAAACCGGGAAATGGAGTATGTTTCCCTGGGACATGGACAATACACTGGGGGGGGCATTCGGTGGGTGGAACGCGAATCCATTTCGAGGCGCCGACGAGAACCGGATAGGTAACGTTGGAAACCGCTCCGGTTGGTGGAACCGGTTGAAAGATTCATTCTTTATTGCCTTTGAGGAAGAATTTCTGGATATGTTTCTAGTATTAAACAATACAGTCCATTCACCCGAATCCATGAAACTCATCATCGATGCAGCCGCGGCAGAAGGCAATTTCGGTCAGGGAAGTGCCGATTCACTGCTGAGTCATTTTGATCGAAGGCACAACTTCCTGAACGACTGGATTCTTCAAGGACAATCAGGACAACCCGAGTTGTCATTTGAATGGAGTGAAGACGGACTCCGGATCCTGTGGCCTGCCGAAGCTATCGATTACCAACTGCAGGATTCCTTTCAACTGCAGAACGGATGGAGTGACAATTCAGAACCCGTGTTCCCCGGTCAGGGCAGATTCTTTATCGAGATCGAACCGACGGTTCCCGCTCAGTTCTTCCGCCTCAGGAAGAATTAGGACCCTTCAACGAGACGGTCAGTTGTTGGAAACTTTTCCAATCAGAAATTCGATCTGCTCCATGGTTTGAATCATGATGGATGGGATTTCATCTGACTTTAAACCGATGGAGCGGAATATCTCGGCACGCCCCCCAACCCAACAGCATGTTCATTAAGGGAATAACCGATAAAATGAGCAACAAGATCTCCTGCAAACACTATGCTGGCCATGGGGTGATCCGCTCCGGCATTCAGGGGCTCATGATGATGCTTGACCGCAGAGATCAGGGTATCGGAAAACTTCCATTTCTCCAGCAACGGTCCTCCGATGGCCGCATGATCCACTCCCAGTTTTTCCTTTTCAGTGGCCCAATGGGAAGTTTGTCTAACTCTGCATTCTTCAATCATTTGGGAGTATTCTTCATTCAAAGCGTCCGCCAAAACAATTTTCCCGATATCATGAAGAAGCCCAGCGGTAAATGCCTGTCCCGAATCCTGCCCGATATTCTTTGCGATGATTTGCGAAGCTACCCCGACGGCCGCAGAATGACGCCACATTGCGTCCGACTGAACACAACTGTCACTGTTACTTCCGGCAAGCACAATGCGACCGATCACAGAAGCAACGATCCGGTATGTTTCATCAAATCCCAACCGGCCAACGGCGCCTTCAATATCGGAGATATTGCCTGACCCTCCGAACATCGCCGAGTTGCACAACTGGATGACACCGGCAGTGATGGAAGGGTCCATAGAAATGAGTTCGACGATCTCATCAATATCCGTGTCCACTTTTCGGAGTAATGCCATTAAATTAATTAAAATTGTGGGCGTTGCCGGCAAATGAGTTGCCTTCTCCAAATAGTCATCCAGATTTTCCATTTTTTCGCTACTTACTGATGAAGTGGCTTACAAAACAAGATTATGGGGTAATCCGTATCAAGGCAATGCTGTCTGATATACTCTTACGCATCAAGTTTTCGGATTTAAACCTCGGAATTCTCCACAAACTTGATGCCGGGCAGAACGTGGTA